>DATBQJ010000264.1:0-4280 GCA_036560885.1 Methylocella sp. | reverse complement strand
CGGAGATGCGTGGCACGTCACGAACGTGTCCCTCATGGGATATTCCTTTGGCGCGGCTGTCATTCCGTTGGCTTGGCCCAAGCTCGATCCGGGGACGCAGAAAGAAATCAAATTTATAGCGATGCTCGGACTCGAGCCGGTCGCTCGTCTCAGGATGTCGATGTCCGGATGGCTCGGCCTTGCATCGTCAAAAGATATCAGTTTGCGCCCGTTTCTGGCCGAAATGCCAAAAGACAAAGTCATGTGCGTTTATAGCAGTGAGGAACAGAAGGCCGGATCGACAGGATGCACGCTGCCCGAACTTGACGGCGCCACACGTGTCGAAAGGACCGGAGGGCATCATTTCGGCGGCGCTTATAAAGAAATTGCGCAGTTGCTCTTGCGCCGGTTGGCGTTACCGCCCCCCTGAACAGCTCACCAACGTGGTCCGACATAGGGCGGATGCACTCTGGCATCGGCGCACACCTCGCCGTTCCAATAGTGAAATTCACCGCAATTCGCCGGGCGGGGTGGCGGCAGCCATTCCGGAAGCGGATAGCCGGGAGCCGGGCGAACGTATTCGGGTGAAGGATAGGGCGGGGGCTCATCCCAATCTCCCTCGTCTTCGTCGCGATCGCGCCGGTCCGAGATGAGCTGCAACAGAGAAGACGATCGCGCGCCTACGGATTGATGCAAACCCGTCTGGGCGCACGCCGGCAGTGCGCTCATGGTAGGAAAGATTGCCCAAAGGCAGAGATAAAGGCCCGCCGCGTTTCGCATGTTTGACTCCCGACGTTGGCATCGCCGGCAGTGCTCCCCGTACCCGGAAGCTTAGTTGCAGCTTTTGAACGAGGCACGTCTTGGTCAAAAAGCGGGTTAATTCCACCTTTATGCGGCCCGCCGCCGAAGCACTTCGGCGAGAGCTGCCTCGGTCGAAACGAGGCGGAGCCACGGCAGGATAAAGAGCGTGCCTAGCGCAGATCTTCCGGGGGAATAGAAATACGGCAGACAAGACCGGATGGCTCGAAGGAGAACTCCGCGCCTCCTTCGGGCGAATAAAGGAAACTGTGCGCGATTAACGTTTGTCCGAATCCCTTTCGGGCTGGGGGCGCGACCCTTGGTCCGCCGGACTCCCGCCACTCAAGGACAAAGGCGCCGCTTCCATCCTTGCGACCAACCGCGCGCATCACGACGCGGCCTCCCGGTTGCGAGAGTGCCCCGTATTTGACGGCGTTGGTGGTCAGCTCATGTACGACTAACCCAAAGGCAATCGCCGCGCGGGGTATAACCGCGATGTTCAGACCTTGGATCGTGACTTGGTCCGCGCCGGCTTCGACATAAGGAGCGAGTTCGGAGTTGACGATGTCGCGTAACTCCAAGGTCGTCCAGGATTTCTCCAGGAGCAGCGTGTGAGTCGCCGCCAGCGCTTGTATCCGACCAGAAAACGCGTCCTGGAATTCCGACACGGTAGCTGCATTGGCGGCCGTCCGCCCGCTGATCGACAGGACGAGAGTGAGAGTATTTTTTACTCGATGGTCGAGTTCGTGCATCAGAAGATTCTGCTGCTGCTCGGCGGCCTTGCGCTGAGACAGATCGACCATCGTAATGACGGCGCCTTTGATCCGATCACCGGCAATACGTAACGGCGCGGCGCTGACCAGATAGTCCTTTACCTTCGGTGCATTCGGCGCGATGGCTTCGATCCCTCGAACGGGTGTGCCGGTTGTTACCGTTGCAACCAAGTCGTCAGCTTGCAGGGCGCCCGTGGTATCGCGAAAAACGAGCGGAATGATTTCGGCAAAGGCGTGCCCGACCGGATCGCCGTCATAGACGATGCTGGAAGCGGCGTTGGCATGGGTAACGATCCCGTCGCGATCGCATACCAAGACGGCTTCGTTGGCTGAATCAATAACAGCGCGGGCAGCGTGCTCGCTCTGCTCGGCCCCTTCGTTGCGAACCCGGTCCGTCACGTCGGCGAAAGTCATCGCATGGCCGGAAATCGTGCCGAGCCGTAAAGGCGTCACCGTGACTATGAAGTGAAGATCACCCTCTTCGCCCCGGGGAAAGCGAACTTCGCGGCTTTGCGTGGTTCCATTTGCATCGCTGAGCAGCTGTTCGATGTCCTTGCCGGCACTCACGCCTAAAGCGTCCGTGAACAACTTGCCCTGTAGCTCGGTCAGCGACCTGCCGAGCAGGTGCGTGAGCGTGCTGTTCGCATAGAGCACACGGCCAAACCCGTCGAGCGCAACCGCGCCGGGTTCCATGACTTCCATAAAAGTTCGGTAGGACTCAGTGTCCCCAACGATCGTAAAAATTTCCTCAGCCGTCTGGCCGCGCATCACTAGCGCGTCGACTTCGTTCTCTCGGATGGCGCGCAGCGTTTCCTCCGCCTCGCCGAGCCTGAGACGAAGATCGGCGATAAGAAGGTCTTTCTCGGAGGACGAAGTGGATGTCATACGCCGTCGCTGATCTTGAGATTCACCAGCACCTTGTGGGTGTCGGAAAGGTCGCCTATGATTTTGCGCATTGGAACCGGCAGCTCGCGCACAAGAGTCGGGATCGCCACAATACTGTGCTCGCGTGCGAGCTTTGGATCCTGCCTCAAGTCGATCACCTCCACTGCGTACTGCCCTGGGAAGTGCTCGGCACATATTCGCTCCAAGTTGGCGATCGCGGCAAGCGATTTAGGCGTCTGCCCCGCCACATATAGAATGAGTTTGCGAGCGGGCTTTGTCTGATTCATAGGCATGTCCCTGGGAGTAATTTCCAGCCGCTATGATTTGCGGCTCTTCTCCATTTCGATCATATCATCAGCATTCTGGCGAAGATATTCGCTCTCATCCTGCGTCATCGCCTTGAGACCTAGCTCGTCCGCGTCGAGTTCTGCCTGTAATGCTTCCATCTGCGCCTTGGCGCGCCGCCGCTTATGCTCGATCTGCTGTTGGGCTCGCGACATATCTGCTTTGCGCCGCATCTCGGCTCGCCGGGACTTCGCTTCCTCGTTCTTCCGAGCGGAACCGGTCAAGGCGCCGCTTTCGCCGAGATACGGAGAAACCAGCCGGATTCCCTCTTCGCTCATTATGAACTCGCGGACCTGATTGGAGTGCGATAGGCCGCGAGCCTTGAGCAGATAGAGCTCGCGATTGAACTCGCCGTTGACTTCGCGGTTGAGTAAAAGAATCCAAGAGTCCATCAGGGACGAAAGACCGGCGTCGGTCTCGACCCGCCCATCCTGGCCATGCATGAGGTGGGTAAAAACTGCAGTCACGCCGCGATTCTTCAGGAAGTCGACCATGCGCAACAGCATGGATTGAACCTCCATGCGATCGCCGCTTTCCAAGAAGGAAGAGATCGGGTCGAGGACGACGAGACTGGGGTTGAACCGGATTACCTCACGCAACATCACGGCCAGATGCATTTCCAGGCTATAAAACGTTGGCCGCGTGGCTATGTATCTAAGTTTGTCGGACTTGATCCATCGGCCGATATCCATCCCGAGGGATTTCATGTTCCGGACGGACTGGTCGGCGGATTCCTCGAAGGAAAAATAGAGCGCGCGTTCACCCGCGCTACAAGCGGCATTGGCGAAGCTTGCAGCGACCGACGATTTGCCGGAACCCGCAACGCCGGAAATGAGAATGCTGGAAGCCCGATGAAAACCCCGGCCTACTAGCATGCCGTCGAGATCTGCAATTCCGGAAGAAATTCGATCTTCGGAAACTTTGTGATTTAAACCAAGCGAGGACACAGGCAGGACGCTGAAGCCCTCCTGATCGATAAGAAACGGATATTCGTTCGTTCCGTGCGCCGTGCCGCGATACTTGACGATGCGGAGGCGCCGCGTCGAAATTTGGTTCTGCACTCGGTGATCGAGCAAAATCACGCAGTCCGAGACGTATTCCTCTAGCCCCTGCCGCGTGAGCGTGCCATCGCCGCGCTCGGCGGTGATGACGGTCGTCATTCCCTTATCTTTTAGCCAATCGAATAGCCGGCGAATTTCGGCACGCAATATCGCTTCGTTGGAAAAGACCGAGAACAGACTCTCGATGGTGTCCAGCACGACCCGCTTGGCGCCAATTGAATCGATTGCGAGTTCGAGGCGGAGAAAAAGGCCTTCGAGATCATAGTCTCCGGCTTCCTCAAGCTCGGCCCGGTCCAACGCAATGTATTCGAAAGCTATCTTTTTATCTTCAACCAACTTGTTGAGTTCGAAGCCAAGGGAGGCCACGTTGCTGACGATATCTCCCGGGCGCTCTTCAAAGGTGACGAAAACGCCGGGCTCGTCATAATCGCGCGCGCCG
>DATBQJ010000263.1:0-6191 GCA_036560885.1 Methylocella sp. | reverse complement strand
GCTGTTGATCCTCGCGACAGCCATCCTCCAAACGAACGGTGCTGCCAGGTTGCCGGTCCGTCAGGACCGATGCGTGTTGACCTGGAAGCGATGGCCGTCACCTTTACAAGGTTGGACTAGAAAATCCGCGTGTCAAGGTCCATCACCATCTCACGCTCGTGGAAACCGGACACTGCGATCGTCCCCGATACACAATCCCCGAGCTGTCGATACCACGCCCGGCAAGCATGTCCTCGACGTCGCGGTAGCCCAGAGCGAAGCGGAAATAGAGCCAGATGGCCTGCTGGATGACGATGCTCGGGCAGCGGTAACGGTGGTATGAGAGCTTGCCCATAAGCGAATGCTATATGGCCCGTCTATACCAAGCCAGTGCGTTACCGTGACGGTGTCCTTCGTCATGTCTGATGCGGTTTCAAGTCCATCCAACCAACTCAAGCGCACGCCGCTTTATTGGGCGCACTTAGAGCTCGGCGCGCGCATGGTTCAGTTCGCAGGCTACGAAATGCCGGTGCAGTACCCGCGCGGCATAATCGAAGAGCACGCATGGACTCGTAACCACGCCGGCCTGTTCGACATCAGCCACATGGGCGAGGCACACCTTATCGCCGCTGATGCGCGGCACGAAACCGTTGGCGCGGCATTGGAAGCATTGGTTCCGTGCGATGTACTCGGCTTGCGTCCAGGCCAGCAGCGCTACACACAGCTCCTGAATGATGGTGGCGGCATCATCGACGATCTGATGGTCACGCGGTTTGCCGATCGAAGCGAGGACGGTAAACTGCTCCTCATCCTCAATGCGTCGCGTAAAGAGGTTGATTGCGCATACATTGCCGAACTGCTTCCGCCAGGTGTGCATCTAGAACCGAAGCCAGATCGCGCTCTGCTGGCGTTGCAGGGCCCGAACTCCGCCAGCGTTCTTGCGGGGTTTGCGCCGCAATCCGCTGAGCTCCGTTTTCTGCAGGCGGCGCCCGTGTTTCTCTCTGGCATCGACTGCTACATCAGCCGCTCCGGGTATACCGGCGAAGATGGATTTGAGATCTCGGTTCCAGCCGCAGCCGTCGCCCAGCTCTGGGAGGCGTTGATACGATCCAATGAGGTGCGACCGTGCGGTCTCGGCGCACGGGATTCCCTGCGACTGGAAGCCGGGCTTTGCCTCTACGGCCACGAACTTGACGAGACGACATCACCGATTGAAGCTGCATTGGCTTGGTCGGTCCAAAAGCGGCGGAGGCAAGATGGGGGATTCCCCGGCGCGAGCAGAATTCAGCGAGAGATCGAGCATGGTACGACGCGCCTTCGTGCTGGCATTCTTCCCGAGGGCCGCGCACCCGCACGGGAAAACACCGATGTCCTCTCGCCGGCGGGCCTAACAATTGGAATTGTTACATCAGGCGGCTTTTCGCCGACTCTCAAGCGACCGATCGCGATGGGCTACATCGCACCCGAACACGCGCGCATCGGCAGCGAAATCAAATTAGTGGTGCGCGGAAATGCGCTCGACGCGCGCATCGTCAAGCTTCCGTTTGTCCCCCACGCCTATGCCCGAAACTTGAACGCGTGATTTTGCAGCAGCGCGCATCTTTGCAGAGGCTCGCGCCAACAATCAGGAGGATCATGTGCTGAAATTCACGGAAGAGCACGAATGGCTGAAGATTGAGGGCGACACAGCGACGGTTGGCATAACCGAATTCGCATCGGCTCAACTGGGCGATCTGGTCTTTATAGAACTGCCGAAGGTAGGGACAAAGCTGAAGAAGGGTGATGCGGCAGCTGTGGTCGAGTCTGTAAAGGCCGCCTCTGACGTTTATGCGCCACTCGATGGTGAGGTCGTCGAGATCAATCAAGTCGTGGCCGACGATCCGGCCGCAGCCACCGCCGATCCCACTGGCCGCGGCTGGCTCTATAAGCTCAAACTGGCCAAAGTCGCAGATCTCGACGCGCTGATGGATGAAGCCGCTTATAAGAAGTTGATTGGCTGAGGGGTAGAGAATGGCCGCTGCCAAATACGACCCTTATGACTTCGCCAATCGCCGCCACATTGGTCCTTCAGCGAAAGAAATCGCGGAAATGCTCACCATCGTCGGCGCACCCGATCTGCATGCGTTGATAGATGAAACCGTGCCCCAGTCCATCCGGCAAACGGAACGCATCGATTTCGGAAAGTCACTATCGGAACGCCGTGCCCTCGATAAGCTTCGCGAGACGGCAAACAAGAACAAGCTGCTCACCTCGCTCATCGGCCAAGGGTATCACGGCACGACCATGCCGCCTGCCATCCAGCGCAACATCTTTGAAAACCCAGCATGGTACACGGCGTACTCTCCTTACCAGCCGGAAATCAGCCAAGGGCGTCTCGAAGCTCTCCTGAATTTCCAGACGCTCGTCGCCGACTTAACCGCGCTCGACCTTGCCAATGCATCACTGTTGGACGAGGCGACGGCCGCGGCCGAGGCGATGAGCATGGCACATCGCATTTCCAATTCGGAAAAAACCGTCTTCTTTGTTGACAAGGATTGCCTGCCGCAAACGATCGCCGTCGTCCGCACGCGCGCCGAGCCGCTCGGCTGGCAGATCAAAGTAGGCGATCCCTTCAAAGATCTCGACGCAAGCGGGGTCTTCGGTGCCCTCTTCCAATATCCGGGCGTGTGCGGCGAATGTCACGACTTCACTGAAGTGACCAAACGCCTGCACGAAGCAGGTGCCATTGCCATCATGGCGGCCGATCCGTTGGCTCTCACGCTGTTAAAGCCGCCGGGCGAAATGGGGGCCGACATCGCGGTCGGATCGATGCAGCGTTACGGCGTACCGATGGGCTTTGGGGGACCCCACGCCGCCTACATCGCGACGCGCGACGCCTACAAGCGCAGCCTTCCCGGGCGTCTCGTCGGCGTCTCGGTCGACTCGCGGGGAAATCGCGCCTACCGGCTCGCCCTGCAAACTCGCGAGCAGCACATCCGTCGCGAGAAGGCGACGTCGAACATCTGCACTTCGCAGGTGCTGCTCGCGGTCATCGCATCGATGTACGCGGTTTATCACGGCCCTGTCGGCCTCAAAGCCATTGCCCTTCGTGTGCACCGCGACGCTTGCCGTCTCGCAGATGGTCTCAGAAGCCTCGGCTTCAAGGTCGCGCCGGCCGTGTTCTTCGACACGATCACCGTGCAGGTCGGCCCCTACCAGGGCCTCATCATGAAGAACGCTGTCGATAACGGCATCAACTTGCGTAAGGTAAACAGCGACCGCATCGGTATTACGGTCGACGAACGCACGCGCCCCGACACACTTGAGGCCGTCTGGCGGGCCTTCGGCGCTTTCGATCTGCGGTATAGCGATGCGTATCCGCCCTCGCATCTTCCGCCAGCTCTGCTTAGAACCTCGGAGTTTCTTAGTCACCCAGTCTTCCACATGAACCGCGCCGAAAGCGAGATGACGCGCTACATGCGCCGCCTTGCCGACCGCGACCTTGCTCTCGACAGGTCCATGATCCCGCTTGGATCGTGCACGATGAAGCTCAATGCGACAGCGGAGATGCTGCCGATATCTTGGCCGGAATTCTCCGAAATGCACCCCTTCGTTCCTCAAGATCAGGCGCTCGGCTACAAAGAGCTGATCGATGATCTTTCGCAAAAATTATGCGTGATCACAGGCTACGACGCGATCTCGATGCAGCCGAACTCTGGCGCGCAAGGCGAATATGCGGGGCTGCTGGCAATCCGAGCGTATCATCGGAGCCGCGGTGACTTCCAACGCACCGTTTGCCTCATTCCCGCCTCGGCACACGGCACGAATCCCGCCTCTGCACAGATGGCCGGCATGACCGTCGTGGTTGTCCGCACCGATAAGAACGGGAATATCGACGTTGCCGACTTTCGCGCCAAGGCCGAGGTGCATGCCAACGAACTCGCTGCGTGCATGATCACGTACCCCTCGACGCATGGCGTGTTCGAGGAAACCGTGCGCGAACTTTGCGATATCACGCACGCGTGCGGCGGGCAGGTATATTTGGACGGCGCCAATCTGAATGCGCTTGTCGGCATTGCCCGTCCGGGCGAGATCGGCTCCGATGTGAGCCATCTCAATCTGCATAAGACGTTCTGCATTCCCCATGGCGGTGGCGGGCCCGGCATGGGTCCGATCGGAGTCAAGGCGCACCTCATCCCATTCCTCCCGGGGCACCCGGAAACCGACGGCCGTGGGCTCACCGTCTCGGCCGCACCCTACGGCTCGCCATCGATCCTGCCGATTTCGTGGAGCTACATCATGCTCATGGGCGGCCGAGGGCTGACGCAGGCGACCCGTGTCGCCATCCTCAACGCGAACTATATCGCCAAGCGGCTAGAGGGCGCGTTTCCCCTACTTTACAAAGGCAAGAATGGCCGTGTCGCGCACGAATGCATCATCGACATCCGGCCGATCACGGAGAGCACCGGCGTCACCGTCGAGGATATAGCCAAGCGGCTGATCGACAGCGGATTCCACGCGCCGACCATGAGCTGGCCGGTCGCTGGGACGCTGATGATCGAGCCAACGGAGTCCGAGACCAGGGCCGAGCTCGATCGCTTCTGCGACGCGATGCTGTCTATCCGCGAAGAGACGCGCGCCATCGAGCAGGGAAGGAGTGATCGCAAGAACAATCCGCTGAAGAACGCGCCGCACACAGTCGAGGATCTCGTTGGCGCGTGGGACCGCCCATACTCGCGCGAACAGGCGTGCTTCCCACCTGGCGCGTTCCGTATTGATAAATATTGGCCGCCCGTGAACCGCGTCGACAACACTTACGGCGACCGTCACCTGGTCTGCTCATGCCCGCCAATGGAGATGTATCTTAAGGCCCAAAAATGAGCCAGGTATTCACATCCCTCGAAGGACCATGGGCAACCTTCGAGTCCCTGATCGTTCCCTGATGTTCCCTGTTAGGGTGCAAAAAATTCCCTGTTCCTGCGCGTAGGAAATTCGACCGCTAACACACTGAGCTATTGCTGTTTTTCGCGACGCCCGTCGCCCGAAAACCCCTATTTTGTTTGAAATTCCCTGTTTTTTCCCGCCGGACAGGGAAATCGCATTTGGAGACGAGTTCGCGCTGGACTGCCTGCACAGCCAACGAAATCACGATACTGGCCCTAGTCGCGCAGCTCCGAGAGCCACCGACGCAGACCCGACGGCAAACCCGGTTGATCCAAAATTCTGCGATGGCTTCCAACACGCGCCCAGAGATGATCATCGAGCCGCGCACGATTGCGACGCGTGAAAATTCGATGCGCGTTTTTTGCCAGCACATGAATGCCAGATGAACGGCAAACGAGCTGAAATATGGCGAAGGCGCGGCGTTCTTCTGCACGCTGCTCATTCCATCCAATGTCATCGAATTTTTTAGAGCACCCGTAAAGACGGCGCCCTAACGCTGCAGCCGTTGACACGTGGGCCATCCAAGCTGCTTCAAGCGTAATCAATGCTCCTCGACATGCCGACCGTCTCGCTCGTCTCCATCTCGGTGACGGCGATCCTGGGTTTCGTTCTCGTCTTCGCCTGGTGGCAGGTGCGCACGAGCGCGCTCGCCGGCTGGTGGGGTCTTGCGCAGCTCATCATGAGCCTCGGCATCATCATCGCGGTTGCCGGCCTCCGCACCAGCAACAATGATCTCCACGCCTTCGGACAGGCCTGCATGATCCTGTCGGCCGCCATCATGTGGATTGCCGCGCGCTCGTTCGAGAGGCGCCGCGTGAAAGCGCTGTGGGTCTTCGCGGCGCCGGCTATCTTCATGCTCGCCGATCTTGGCGACTACCTCGACGCCTTTGATCATCGGCTGATTGCAGCGTGCGCAGTCATGGCCGCCTTCAGCCTGGCAACCGCATTTGAGTTTGGTCGCAACAGCAGCGAGCGGCTGGTCTCGCGCTGGCCGGCCGTCGTCTTCCTTATCGCTACCGCCATCGGCTATCTGGCGTGGCTTCCGCTGAGCGTGCGCATGCCGATTTACGAGGCGGGCCTCGTGTTCGCCAGCACCTGGATGCCCTGGGTGATCTTGGTGGCGACGCTGGAGCGCATCGCGCTCGCCTTCGTCGTGCTCGCCCTTGTCAAGGAGCGCGAGCTGAAGCAGCGCATCGACGCCCTGACCGACCCCCTGACCGGACTGCCGAACCGGCGCGCCCTGTTTGCGGCGGCCGAGCGGCTGCGCGAGCACAGCAAGTATCTCAAGG
>DATBQJ010000262.1:0-3692 GCA_036560885.1 Methylocella sp. | reverse complement strand
GAAACACCTTCCAGCCAAGCCGCATCAGCTGATCGTAGCGATACCTTGGCACGATGGCTTTCGCCATGGCTATCATGAAAAAAACTAGGCAAACCTTCAAAATAAACCAGATCGGGCCGGGAACTTCGGTGAATGGAGACAGCCGGACCGGCGGCAGCCAGCCGCCGAGAAACAGAATTGTCGTCAGCGCACACATCGTGATGATGGCCACATATTCGGCGAGCATGAAGATCATGTACGGCGTCGCCGAATATTCAACCATGAAACCGGCGACAAGCTCCGACTCCGCCTCGACGAGATCGAAAGGCGGGCGGTTCGTTTCGGCGAGCGCCGAAACGAAAAAGATGACGAACATTGGAAACAACGGCAGCCAGTACCAGCCAAGAAGCCCGAAGCGGGTGTCCTGCGCGGCGACGATACCGCCGAGATTAAGCGTTCCGGCGCACAGCAAAACAGTGATGATGACAAAGCCGATCGAGACCTCGTAGGAAATCATCTGCGCCGCCGAGCGCAGCGCCGAAAGAAACGGATATTTCGAGTTCGATGCCCATCCTGCCATGATGATGCCATAGACGCTGAGCGAGGAGATCGCGAAAATATAAAGTATGCCGACGTTGAGATCGGCGATCGCCCAGCCCGCGCTCACCGGAATAACGGCCCAGGCCGAAAGCGCGAGCATCCCTGTGATGAAAGGCGCCAATAGAAAAACGCCCTTGTTGGCGCCGTCTGGAATGACCGGTTCCTTGAAGACGAACTTCAGCATGTCGGCGAAGCTTTGCCATAGCCCCCAGGGACCAACCACATTGGGGCCGCGACGCAATTGCACTGCCGCCCAAATCTTCCGGTCCGCGTAGAGGACATAGGCAATAAAGATCAAAAGCACGACCAGCAGCACGACGCTTTTTACGAGCGTCAGCAGCAAAGGCCCAGCCCAGGCGAAAGTGCTCATCGCCATTACTCCGCCGCCTCGCGCGCGAAACCTTCGGCAAGTGCGGAGCATTCCGCCATCACCGCGGACGCGCGGGCAATTGGGTTGGTCATATAGAAATCCACGATGGGCGAAACAAAACGCGCGTTCGAGCAGGAAAGCCCGCTCCCGGCAAGTGGCGCGGCATCGAAGGGTTCGCTTGTCACGATTTGGCCGAGCTTTGCCAAATGCGGATGGGCCGCATAAAGGCATGCACGCAGGGCTTTCAGCGAATCGAACGGCAATTTGTGCGCGAGCACTTCGGAAAGAGCGCGCAAGATAGCCCAATCCTCGCGCCCATCGCCGGGCGGGAAGTTGGCGCGATTGGCCAATTGCGCGCGGCCCTCTGTGTTGACATAAGTGCCCGATTTTTCGGTATATGCCGCGCCCGGAAGGATGACGTCAGCGCGCGCCGCGCCGCGATCGCCGTGCGTGCCTTGATACACAACGAAAGCGCCCGGTTCCACCGCGATCTCATCGGCGCCAAGCAGAAATAGAACATCGAGCGCGCCGCCTTTCGCCATTGCCGCCGCGTCAAGCCCACCTAGTCCCGGCACGAAGCCAAGATCGAGGCCGCCCACCCGCGCCGCCGCCGTGTGCAGCATCGCAAAGCCGTTCCACCCCTCATTGACGGCGCCGAACGCGTGCGCGGCCTTTGCCGCAAGCGCGAAAACGGCGCGCCCATCATCGCGCGCGAGGGCGCCTTGGCCGATCAGGAAAATCGGCTTTTCCAATTTCGCCGGAGGGTGTTCCGCGACAGCCGCCAGCGTCTCCGGTCCGGCCCCGAGGTAAGAATATTCGTAGGTCAGGTCGGCCTTTTCGCCGATGACGCTGATGGGGAAGCTGCCTTTCAGCCAACGCTTGCGGATGCGCGCATTCAAGACCGGCGCTTCCTTGCGGGGATTGGCGCCGACGATCATCAGGCCATCGGCCTGATCGATACCGGCAATGGCGGGGTTGAAAATATAGCTCGCCCGGCCGAGATGCGGATCGAGTTTCACGCCATCCTGCCGGCAATCGAGCGAGACGGCTCCGAGGCTTTGCATCAAAAGTTTTAGCGCGAACATTTCCTCGACGGCGCAAAGGTCTCCCGCGATCGCGCCGATCCGCTCCGGCGGCGCCTGTTTGACCTTGGCCGCGATCGCCTGAAAGGCCGCTTGCCAGGATGTTTCGCGCAATTTGCCGTTCTCGCGCACAAAAGGGCGATCGAGGCGTTTGGTCTTCAGACCATCGACAATCTGGCGGGTCTTGTCGGAAATCCATTCCTCGTTCACGGCCTCGTTGATGCGGGGCAGGATGCGCATGACTTCGCGCCCGCGCGTGTCGATGCGGATCGCCGAGCCAAGCGCGTCCATCACGTCGATCGACTCGGTCTTGACGAGTTCCCAGGACCGCGCCTTGAAGGAATAGGGCATTGGCAACAGTGCACCGACCGGGCAGAGATCGGCGATATTGCCTTGCAGTTCCGAGCGCATCGCGGTCTCGAGGTAGGTTGTGATCTCCATGTCCTCGCCGCGCCCGGTCGCACCCATGTCCCCTGTCCCTGCGACTTCCGCCGTGAACCTCACGCATCGGGTGCAATGGATGCAGCGGTTCATCGAGGTGCGCACCAGCGGCCCGATGTATTTGTCCTCCACGGCACGCTTATTTTCGATGTAGCGCGAAGAATGGAAGCCAAAGGCCATGGCTTGATCCTGCAGATCGCACTCGCCGCCCTGGTCACAAATCGGGCAATCGAGGGGGTGATTGATGAGCAGGAATTCCATGACCCCTTCGCGGGCCTTTTTCACCATCGGGGATTTAGTGAGCACGACCGGCGGCTCGCCGTTCGGGCCGGGGCGAAGATCCTTGACCGCCACGGCGCAGGACGCCGAAGGCTTGGGCGGTCCACCCTTCACCTCGACAAGGCACATCCGGCAATTGCCGGCGATCGACAGGCGCTCATGGAAGCAAAACCGCGGGATCTCCGCGCCCGCCTCTTCGCAGGCCTGCAATAGCGTATATTCCGGCGGAACGTCGATTTCGATGCCGTCCACGATGAGTTTGCTCATAAGCGTCCTTCCCGGATCGCCTGCTCGACGGCAGTTACTTGGCGATTAAATTCTTCAGGCGACAAGTGCAGTTCCGTGCCGTCCCGCACAACAATTTCTGATGTGGCCAGGATCGGACACGCTAAGTGGGCCATGCGCAACTCCTACTCCGCCTTGTTCAATACGGCTCAACGCGATCTTTCGATCTCTTCGACACGGCGTTCGAGATTTTCAAACCGGGTTTCAAGGCTCTCATGCCGAACATTGGCATGAACGGCGAGACCGGTAGCGGTCGCCGTCGTCTCTTGCCAAGCATCGATCTTCTTATTCGATGCCTCAAGCGTATCCTGATGCCTTCGATGCATGTCCGAATGCGAATCAAGGATTTCCCGGATCTCGCGCAACAACCTCGGGACAATGCTTTCAGGCCCGTCGGACATCGTTGTTACTCCTGCATAACCCTGTGCCACCAAGAGGAGCCCAGTCATGAAAGCCACTTACTCCGCCGCGACACCAAAGTCTGTGACCGGTTCCGCATGCGGGTTGGCGGCGTATTGGTCGATGCGCCGCTCGATTTCCGGCCGGAAATGCCGGATGAGACCCTGCACCGGCCAGGCTGCCGCATCGCCAAGCGCGCAGATCGTGTGGCCTTCGATTTTCGTCGTGACTTCGAGCAGCATGTCGATCTCGCGCCT
>DATBQJ010000261.1:0-7173 GCA_036560885.1 Methylocella sp. | reverse complement strand
CGAATTGGCAGAATCCGGATCTTGCGAGCGCGCCATGCCGACTGTGCCGCGCACAAATGGCTCGGCTGAAAATTCCGCGCGAATATCGGGCAGATCGGATTTGCCTGCGCCGGTGCCGGTCGGGTCGCCGGTCTGCGCCATAAACCCGTCGATAACCCGATGGAAGACGATGCCGTCGTAGAAGCCGCGTTTCGTTAAGGCCTCAATTTGCGCCACGTGTTTCGGCGCGAGATCGGGCCGCAGCAGAATCGTGATACGCCCGTCCTTGGTATCGAGATAGAGCGTGTGCTGGAGGTCTTGGGCCGGCGCGGCATTGAGCGCGTTCGAAATCGTGGCGAGCGCCAGGCAAAGGCCAAAAATCATGCGGTGAAACGTCATACGAGTTCCTTCCTCCTCTGGAAACTGACGGCGGCTTTTTCCGGCACCTGCCGTTTGGGTGCGAGCGCGACCGCCTCGGGCATGAATATCGGCACGTTGCCGCCGAGCCAGGCGGTCTGCCGAATCAATGTCGTGCTAATATGACGAACCGCGGGCGAAGCGCAAAAAAATACCGTTTTGATCTCCGGCGCTAAAGTTTGTGCCGTCGAGAAGGCCGCGCGGCATCAGATTCGGTCCGGGTCACGCGCGAACCGTTAGTCCCTATTGCATTGCCCTTTTTGACGTGAAAACACATGCGCAAAACGCAAAGTCAATAGAGCCATTCGCCCTCGCCTGCGTGCCGTCTACAATCCGCAACGAATCTCAGGAACTGCGAACTGGCCTACTAGGTATCCCGCCTCTTGAAGAGCATGCCGCAAGCTCACGCCGGCGGCCGCCGCTTGGCGAGCGCAAGTGCGACCGCCTCGGGCACGAATGCCGACACGTCGCCGCCGAACCCGGCAATCTGGCGCACCAACGTCGCGCTGATGTGACGAACCGCCGGCGAAGCCGCGAGAAACACCGTTTTGATCTCCGGCGCCATGGCCGCGTTCATCGCCGCCATCCGCATCTCGGCGTCAAGGTCCGTGCCGTCGCGAAGCCCGCGAAGCATCAGACTAGCCCCGGCGGCACGCGCGGCCTCGACCGCAAGACCGGAAAAGGTGCGCACCGAAAGTTTGCACGCATGGGCGTTGACAAGACCGGCGCAAACTTTTTCGATCAGGCTCGCGCGCTCCCCGGCGACAAGCAGGGGAGTCTTGCCGGGATGCACGCCGATCGCGACGACGAGCTCGTCGCACAAAACACCGGCGCTTTCGATGACATCGACGTGGCCGTTGGTCAAAGGATCGAAGGAGCCGGCATAGAGGGCGACGCTGACCATGGTCTCTGCCTATAGCGCGCGATCTGGTTTGGCAGATTCAATTCACGCCGAGTTTTTTTTGCAAGGAGGAGGAGGATGTCGTGTACTGGAACGTCAACCGCTTGCCGGGATAGACGTAGTGATAGATTTTTTGCGCCGCCAGCGCGCCTTCGTGAAAACCGCACAAAATGAGTTTCAGCTTGCCCGGATAATGATTGATATCACCGATCGCGAAAATGCCGGGGACATTGGTCTCGAAGGTTCCTGCATCGACCGGAATGAGGTTCTCGTGCAGGTTCAAACCCCAATTGGCAACCGGACCGAGTTTCATCGTGAGTCCGAAAAACGGGATGAGCCTTTGGCAGGGGATTTCGTGCGATTCGCCGCCCGCGTCCTTAAGGGTCACGCCGGTGAGCTCGCCTTCTTTGCCGGTAAGTGAGGCAATCTGGCCAAGCCGCAAGTCTATCCGCCCGGCGGCGACAAGCTCCCGCATGGCCTTGACGGAATGCGGCGCAGCGCGAAAATCGTCGCGGCGGTGAACCAAGGTTAAATGCTTTGCGGCTGGCTGAAGAGCGAGCGTCCAATCTAGCGCCGAATCGCCGCCGCCAGCAATCACCACATGTTTGCCGCGAAAATCCTCTATTTTGCGCACCGCGTAGAAGACCGACGTGCCCTCATAGTCCTCGATCCCGGCGATCGGCGGCTTCTTTGGCTGGAACGAACCGCCGCCGGCCGCCACGATGACGGCCGTGCACTCAAAACTTTGCCCGCCACTCGTACGGATGCGGAACATTGGCTTCTCGGCGTTCCCCAAAACCTCCAGCGACTCGACCATCTCGCCAAAATGGAAGGTCGGGTGAAATGGCTCGATTTGTTGCAGCAAGGCATCGACGAGCCCCTGCCCGGACACTTTTGTAAAGCCAGGAATGTCGTAGATCGGCTTTTCTGGATAAAGCTCGGCGCATTGGCCGCCGGGCTTCGGCAAAATGTCAATGAGATGCGCCCCGATGTCGAGCAGGCCAAGCTCGAACACGGCGAACAGGCCGGCCGGCCCAGCACCAACAATGACCACGCCGGTCTTTATGCTTTCCTTCATTCCTTGCTCCGGAATCATCTCAAAAAAGCGGCCTCGTGGCGCCGCTCGCGCAGGTCCGCGGCCGTGCTGTTAGCAGCCGAGAGCCGAATCGGCTCGCGCAAAACCGCGCTCTGGCGAAAACGCTCCTAGCCTTGCCGGTCCGGGGTGGTGACGACGAGCCCGTCTAGCTCCGGCGTGACCTTGATCTGACAACTCAGCCGCGAGTTGGGCTGAACCTTATAAGCAAAATCCAGCATGTCTTCTTCCTGGTCGGACGCCTTGCCGGTGAGGCTCACCCATTTTTCGCCGACGTAGACATGGCACGTCGCGCAGGCACAACCGCCGCCGCATTCGGCGGTGATCTCGGGGATCGCGTGGCGGATGGCATTTTCCATGACCGTGGCACCTTCTTGCGCCTCGATGGTCCGGGCTTCGCCAAGGGAGTCGATATAGGTAATTTTGATCATGGATCCTGCATATTCGTTCGCCGCGCGACAAACGAAGGCTCTTGTTCGTGGGGGGAGGCCCAAGTCTATAATTATGGGTGATTATATAATCAAGTGCTTGCGCAAGGAGCTGAGGTGCCCAAAAGAATCTTCGGCACGAGGGGTGTTCTGCGGGCAAGAGCCATAAATTTAGGCCGGGATTACCCGGCCAATTTCGAGGCCCGGCGACAGGAAACGGGCAAGCCCGTCCCGCCAGGGTTTAGGGCCCGGGGCGAAGCGTCATCGAGGCAACGCCGGCGGCAAGAGCAAGGCCGGTTTGCGCTTGAATCGACAAAGGCTGCAGCGTGAACGAGCGGCCAGAGCCGCCGACGAGCGCGTTCGCGCCAACTCCGGCCCCGATCGTCGCCGACGCGTCGACGCCGGCATAGTCACCGGCGAGCGCCCCGTGCTCGGGTCCTTCGGATGGGGCAAAAACGTCCCAGGCCAACACGCCCTGATCGGTTACGCCGATATCGAGGCCGAATTTGCGAATCGTTCCGACATATGGCTCGCTCTGTCCGCTCGGCGAGGTGAAAACGCAATTCATGTCCTTGCTCGACGTGATGATGAGACCGAGGCCTCCAGAGACCTCGCAGCGCAATGTGCCGACTTTCGCGTCTTGCTGCGCGACCGCGGATTGTGCGCTCGTAATCAAAACGGCGGCGGACGCCGCGCAGAGGATGGCACGAATGTTCATCGGTTTTCCCTTTTTGTCGCGGGCTGAGTGCCATTTGGCCAATGAGCCCAGCCGCCTAAACCACCAAAAGGACTGGGATGCGCGATGTCAAGTGCGGCGTTTTTTTTGAAACGGCCGGAGAATCGGCAAAAAAATATTATTCTAGCCTTTCAAACTGCAGAGGATTGGCGCACATCAAATCCGCGAATTTTTTCGTCTCGCGTTTTCGGACGGTTTCATGACCGCGCCGGTCTCGTTAGAGCAGTACGCCGCCAGCGCGTGGCGCAGTCGGAGTAGAACGATAATGGTAATGGTCTCGTACATGCAATGGCCCATCCGGTGCGCGTTTGCTTTTCTTGCTTTGATTGCGCTTCCTCTTGGCGCGTTCGCCGCCGACGCGGCGAATGGCGAGATCATTGTGAAGCGCTGGTGCGCCGCCTGCCATCTGGTTTCGCCCGATCAGACCCATGCCAATTCCGATGCGCCGAGTTTTGCCGCGGTTGCGCACAAAATAAAGTCCTCGAAAGTGCTCACGGCCTTCCTCTCGGATCCGCATCCCAAAATGCCGGATATGAGCCTCACGCGCAGCGAGATCGCGGACATTGTTGCCTATATCGGGACGCTCGACCGGTGAGGCAAGATGACGACGGTTTGTGGCGCAACGCGGACCACATTCGAACCAGTTCGCCACTAACCTTAACGACCGCGTCAGGAGCTTTGGGTTAAGCCCGAGACGGCGGCGATCAGGATCGCCCCGAGTATCCAGCCCACGATGCCCATCGCGGAAAAGATAAAACTCTGCGGGCCGGATAAGGTTGCGCGACTGGGATTCTTGAAAAAATCCTTGAAGTCATCGTTGATTTCAATCACCGGTAAGAGACGCGAGAGGCTGGCACCGAAGCACCAGATAATCCCGTGATTCTCGTCGCGTACCCCCTGCACGCTGGTCCTCAGATAGAGCGCGCCGAGGACTGAGATGCCGATCACCCAATAGAGAGCCCGGAAGGTATAGGTGCCAATGCCAAAGCCCGCCACATATTGTAGGGCGCCAGACCAAATATAGCTGCCCCACCCTTTTTTTGTATCGCGTTCCCGCACGCGGCCGAGGTAGCGGATTTCGTTGGCGGCGTCGCGGTCGCCCGCGTTCGTTAATGCGGTGGCGAGTTGCGCGTAGGGAGCGGGGCTGTACTCGGGATCAAGCCTCGCCCAACTGTCCCACCACTCCATTCCCCGCGCGCGCATCTTCGGTCCGGTTTCGCCCTCAAATCCGCCAAGATGATTGAAGCTGAAACCATCGAGATGGAGGTGCGCCTGGGCTGGCCAGGCATTTTCGGCATCCATCAGATTGCCGATGTGCGCATTGCGCAGGTTCAGGGCGGCGGGTTTCCCGTTGTTTCCTTCCCAGACGGTGGGCGTGCCTGGCTCACCGAGTTGCAAGTCCGCAACAATTGACGCACCCGAAAGATTGAGACCGGCCAGGATGGCGCCGCTCAGACCCAGACTGCCGCCGATATGCGCGAAGACCATGTCGACCGGTTGCGTGTAGCGGGCATCGCGCATCAACAGATCGCGCCCGACCTGCAGGGACTGCGCGTTCAGCGCGCCATCGAAACTGGCGTCAGTCATGTCGATCAGTTCCTTGATCTTCGCACCGTTTAGATTCACGTCCTTGAAGCTGCCCTTGATTTGGCCTTCAGATCTCATGAACAGAGAGCCATCGACCTGAAGAGCGTCGGCGTTGAGCTTGCCGCCGAAACTGGCGCCGATCATGACCAATTCTCCCCCGACCTTCGCGCCGTTCAGAACCACATCCTTGAAGCTGGCCTTGTTCTGGGCGTCGGAATACATGAGCAGATCGCCGCCGACCTGCAGACCATTGGCGACCAGTTTGTCGTCGAAATTGGCACCGGCAATGTCGAAGTAGCCATCGATTTTAGCGCCGTTCAGACTCACCTCTTTGAAGCTGGCCTTGCTCTGGCCTTCAGATCGCGTGAATCGCGTGAATAGAGAGCCACCAACCCGTAGGAAGTCGGCAATCAACGCTCCGTTGAAACTGGCGCCGGCCATGTCAATCTGTCCCGCAACCTTCGCGCCGCGTAGAATCACGTCCTTGAAGCTGGCCTTGTCTCGCATAAGCAGAGAGCCCCCGACCTCCAGGAAGTCTGCGTCCAGCGTGCCGTCGAAAATGGCGTCGGACATGTCAATCTGTCCCGCAATCTTTGCGCTACGCAGAATCACGTACTTGAAGCTGGCCTTGTTCTGGCCGTCGGATCGCATGAGCAGGTGGCCACCAGCGTGCAGGGAGTCGGCGTTCAGCTCGCCGCCGAAACTGGCGCTGGTCATGTCAACGTTGCCACCGATTTTAGTACTGTTCAGACTCACGTCGCTCTTGAAGACTGCCATTGGTAGGGACAGATCGCTCTTGGCATGCAGACCATACGCGGCGAAGTAGTCGCCGGCCATCAGCGAGCCGTCAAGTGCGATCAAGCTGTCCGTCCGAGCACGGGCTAGCGTGATTGCCCCTTCGATCCAGCTGTCGAATATTTCCATCGGCCTAATGAGCTTCGCGTCCATAAGATCGAGATCGCCGACAATCCGGGCGCCGGCGATCCGAACGCCCACGAATGGGATCGCCTCTCGCCACGGCGTCCGGGTCAACAGGTCCTCCACAAGGCGGGCCGGGAGCTTGCGACAGTCATTCTGCCAGCGTGCATCTTTCTCGTCCTTGGGATCGAGCCGAGGCGTGCGGCAGCGTTGGTTGAAGTTGGCCACCTCGCCCCGCTTTATTTGAGACCAAGCCCAGCCCTCGGCGGTCTTCGCGTCTTCGTAACGCCCACGAGCCAACGCCGGGTCCAACGCGCCCGGCGAAAGCATCAGTGCGCCCAAAAGCGCCGGCAGGCAGGGCGGCAATGTAAGAAGCTGTTTCCACGTCGGCATTATCAATTTCCCGAACAGAGCGCGGCTACGTTGGTAGGCCATGCGCGACTATGGAACAAATCCAACGTGCGAGCTTGAGTGGACGACTCATGATATAAACGCACTTTGCGCGGTGACGGCAAATGCGCAGCGTGGCGAGAAGGATGCCTCATGCCGGACACAAGATTTTGGGCCGAGATGACCTGGACCGATTTTCAGGCGCGCGATATGGCGCAGGCCATTGCCGTCCTGCCGGTGGCCGCGACCGAGCAGCATGGCCCGCATCTGCCGCTCGGCACCGATACTTTCATTATGGAAGGCACTATCGCAAAAGTCGTGGAGCGCCTGCCCGATGAACTTCCCGTCTTGTTTCTGCCGGTACAAAATTGCGGGCTATCAATCGAGCACACGGATTTTCCCGGCACCCTCAGCATCCCGGCCGAAATCCTCATAGCAGCCTGGACAAAACTAGGCGAATGCGTGCATCGCACCGGCTGCCGCAAGCTGGTTCTTTTGAACGCGCATGGCGGCAATTCAGCGATCCTCGACATTATCGCGCACGAACTTCGAGCAAAGCTCGGCATGCTGGTTGTCGTCGCCTCCTGGCATCGCTTTGGCGCGCCGGACGCAATTTTTTCCGTGCAGGAGCGAGCGCATGGCATTCATGCGGGAGATATCGAGACGTCGCTGATGCTAAATTATAGGCCGGACCGCGTGCGCGGCGAAGCGGCGGCGGATTTCG
>DATBQJ010000260.1:0-3080 GCA_036560885.1 Methylocella sp. | reverse complement strand
CCGAGTCCGGGGCGCGACGACGAGAACTGGGAAATGATCGTTCGTTGTGCGAGCGAACATATGGCGAGCCCCGCGGTCTGGCGCGCCATCGAAGCCGACACCACAGCGCCGGAAGAGGTCAAAACCTATTTTCAGGCGATCCACGAGGTGAACGCCGCGCGCAATCGCAGGATCCTCAAAGGGCTTGATGAATTGCTCGCGCGCTTCGACGAGCACGGAATTAAGTCCGTTCTGCTCAAGGGCGGAGCCAGCATCGCGAGCGGTCTGTACGACGATCCGGCCGAGCGGGTTCTTGTTGACATCGATGTGCTCATCGCGCCCGAGCAACTTAAGGCGGCCGAGACAGCCTTGCGCACCAATGGCTACGAGGATGCGGCCCCCTCCAAGGGTCCTCCGCGCTGGTTCAGGCCACCTCACCACCACCTCCCCCCCTTGATCCCGCCAACGGGAGGTTTCAGCATCGAACTTCACTTTTCATTGGTAGAGTCGAATCAATTTGAATCGCTGTTGCCGCCAGCGGCAATCCTGCAACGCGCGATCGAAGTTCCATGGAACGGACGGTCAATCTTTGTTCCGCATCCAACAGATTTTTTGATCCACAATATCGTGCATTCGCAACTTCACCACGACTTACAGTCTCACGGGACGATAGAACTTCGACAATTGCGGGAACTCGCATTGTTTGTGGTGCGGTATCGCGACGAGGTGGATTGGATCGAGGCCGAGCGACGGTTTTCGTCAGCTGGATTTGGGCGGGTGCTGGCCGAACAGGCTATCTACAGTCAGGCGCTAATGGGCGTCGCCTTCCCGATCCGCGAGTGCGATGCGCAAAGAGCCATGGATCGACTTCGCTCAAGCATCCTGAACCCCGATCGCGGCGTCTGGGCGGAGCTGGCCGATATTTATATTGGTGGATTCCTGCGTGAGCCGAGGCTCGCAATTAATTTGCTCAATCCGTTTTGGTGGCCAGAACGCATTGGCAATATTCGCGCGCTTCTAAAACGCAACAATGGTTCGCAATGAAAGATGTGTCGACACCAGCGTTAGCGCCTCGAACTCGCTGCGTCAGCTTATGGCGCACTCCTTCCGTGGCGACCGCCCGAACACGCGTCCGTTTGCTGATGAACTACGGCCGCTGCATGCCAAGGGCGATATAGGTGCGGGTCGTGCGCGCCGCAGGCTATTTCGATGACAATCCCTCGCGATCGCCGCCCCGCGCCCTCACATTGCCAATGACCGCCTGGCCACCTTCAGGAATATGAACATCCTCGACTCGCACGTATTGCCCCCTGCCGTGCCGAAGGCGCCGCAGGAGCTTCACCTGAATTGCGAAAGCCTTCAGCAGGCGGCCCGCCGCCGATCCCAGCGCCGCGACGCGCCGATCGATTCCGCTTTCCCTTCCAGATGAGAGACAACGGCGCTGCGACAGGCTGATACCGGGGTCTTGCTGCTTCTTGTTATTGTCGGTGTTGACCCCGCGTTGTCAGCCGGACAAAAGCGAAAAAAGTGAGAGTGGTGCTTGCTTGCATTTTGGGGGGCCACTAGGCACATTGGCAAGGATTTATTGAGTTTCAACTGGCTGTTGCCGCGTGGTGCAGGGATATAGGCTAGCCTGCGGCGTCCAGATGGCCGATGCGACGGCCGGCGGCGCAAGTAGCCCCTATGCGGACAACTTGATGATCATGTCAGCGAACCGCTCGGCCGCCTGACACGCTCGTCTGAAAGAGCCAGTCTGGATTTGTTTAACCGCCGATTGTCCCGCTCCTTCGATGAGCCGCCGAAGGGTTGGAAGCGAGGCGGTCGCTTCTTGACATCGAATTTCGACGATGCGCTCGCAAATGTTAGCATCCGTTAGCAAGCGCCCCCCGTTCACTCTGCTGGTCACATCGTGCGCCCTTCCGTAGGCGCCGGCATAAGCGGCGGTAGCTGATTTTCCGGCCGCGACAAGCTGGCAGAATGTTTCTTGTCGCAAGTTTCGCAGTGGGGCCATCGCTTCCTCCTTCTGGCCGGGGGAGGTCTCGATCTTATCGCAAAGCAAGCGGAGGCGGCGCGCAAAGACGACTGCTGCGGTTACGATTCGAGTTAGCGCTATTATCGCACGACACAGGCTCATCCCCTGTCCGAAATTCATGTCGCGACACTGCAGCAGCTTCTCCAGTAGGTTGATCACGCGGACCTGAAACGCCTGCTCGACGCGAATTAGGGTCTCCGTAAGGATCGTCAGAACGGCAAGCCGAATTTGCATTTGTGAGAGCGATAAAGCCACGCCACCCTTGGCGCGGATCGTCGCGACCATGAACGTCTTGCCGCTGCGTTTCACGGTGCGACGTTTCGGCCGGCGATAGCGCACGCGGGAAGTGAGCGCGTGAGCCGTCATGCGCGCCCCCGCTTGGTCGCCAGATATATTACCGTGGTCTCGCCAGAGTCGATGCTGCGGATCGTCATCCGGCCCTTGCTCCGGCCCTCGACGGGCTCTCGCCACCGGCCGCGCCGTCGCTCGTTCTCGGCGGGCGCAACCTCAGGGGCAGGTGGGGGATGGGTCGAACGACTTTGGACGGAGGCCTTGGCCTCCCGCTCGCAGCTTTGATTTTCAGGAAGCGGCGTTGCGAAAGTTGCGAATTCCGCGAATTTTCGTCCCGCTGGAATTTTGGTTTTCAGCCCTGCGGCTTGCGAAAGTCGCGATAATTGCGAATTTTGGCGTCGGCGCGATTGCGAATTCGCAAAATTCGCAGCGGTCTGTTCTGATTTTCGATTTCCGAGGAAGGGTGCGAGCCGCCGCATGGTCACGCCTCTCTCACGATGCGCCAGGCTTCTCGAACCGGCTTTCGGGCAACTAAAGCGGGAATTCCGGAATGCTTTTGAAGCCAGCCGTGATCTACGAGGATATCGACCGCAGTCTTGGCCGCCTTTTTGTCTCGGATTGAGTTCGGCCCACGCCGGTAGATGATGCTCAGACCGATGAGCGGCTCCTGCCAAGTCGTTTTGAGCCAATCGAGCAGCTTCTCGGCTTGCCGCAATTCTGGCGAGCAAGAGCCCGCCTCGAACAAGCGGAGCGCCTCGGTCGTGAAAAAGTCAGTGAT
>DATBQJ010000259.1:0-4822 GCA_036560885.1 Methylocella sp. | reverse complement strand
GTCGCAAATCCTCAGCTGAAAAATCCGTCCGCAATGTCACCGATGCAGGCATGGCGCGAATCCTCCCGCGCCAATGAATCAGAAATGGGAGAAATACGGAATCCCCCATGAGTCAGACCGAAGAGCCTTTGGTATGACTGGCGCACCGCGCCGTCGACGCGCTTGTTTTCGACGATCTGCACATAGGCGCGTTCGCCGGACTTTTTGAGGCGGAAGAACATGGGCCCTCACAACAGAGCACCACGGAATCAGATTGTTCAATCATGAACAATCCTAAATAACATGCAAGCGTGGCACCACGTTTTGGAAAAATCCAAGCCCCAAATCAATAATATCAATGCGTTACACGGGCCATTCCGCCGTTTACTGTTCAACTCGGGTCAAGATGATAGTAAGGCATTTCGATTAGTATCGGCGCGTGGTCTTTGAGAAGGGACCCTGCAGCGTGGACGCATAAGGCAACGCCGTCGTGATCGGGGTGGCCGCCCTCGAATGCATGCGTCAGAACTGTCGCTATCCCTTTGCTCTCAAATAGCGATGCGAGGCGCTGGCTGATTGCGAATTCCGACGCAAGCCGGCCGGGGATTCCGATTTGATCCACGGCCGGTCACGCCTCGCTTTCAAGTATTTGCGCATTCGGTATTTGCAAACACCTGAGGTTTGCGTGATTCGCCACGGGAACAATAATGGCGAGGCGTTTATGAGCGCATGAATAGCGGATCAATTCAAACGCAACTGATAAGCTCCTTCTCGAATTAGTCGGACAAGATGCGCGGTCGACTCGCGCCAGGAGATGGCCTTGATCGGCGGCACCGTCTTGGGTTGCGTCAGCATCTCCTGGATTCCAGCGGCGAGACCGGCGCTATCGAGCAGCTTAAAATAGCGCGCGCCGTCCCCTCCGACTTCACGAAACACCGAGATGTCGCTGGCGATGGCTGGAACTCCGTGGAATGCGGCTTCGACCAGCGGCAGGCCGAAACCTTCGGCGACCGAAGCGAGCACGGCGCCGCGCGCATGGGCGTAGAGAACCCGCAAATCCGCATCGCTGGCGTCGTCGAACCAAACCAGTCGGCTGTCGAACTCCTTATGTTCGCGCAATCGCGCTTGCAGCGCGCGTGTCTTCCATCCCGGGCGGCCGACGATCACATAGCGGACGTCGACGCCGGACGCCCAGAGGCGCTCGAACGCATCGATCGCGATGGGATAGCCCTTGCGCGGCTCCAGCGTGCCAACGCTAAGAAAATAAGGCGCTCCCGCTGCGGTCGATTGCGCCTTCGCGCTTGCCTCTCCGGTCGTCTCCGCAGCGAAATCGGCACCGAGCGGCCACCAGCCGATGGGGAGGGCGGAGGCCGGCTTCGTGCCGCCGCCGCGCAAATAAGCGAGCAAACTTTCGGCGCTCGCGCGCGAGATGGCGACGACGGCGTCGCCTTGCAAAAGAATCTGGGCATACCAGGCGCGAAAGTTATGTACCGTGAGCGGGTGGAACAACCATGGATAAGTTAGCGGCAAAATGTCGTAAACGCCGACGATTGACTTCCCCCCACAGGCTTTCATGGCGCGCATGATGGGCGGATAGTCCGCGAAATGGTTCCAACTGGCATCGAGAACCAGCAGAATATCGCCCGTGCACGGCTCGATGATTCGCGGCAACGCGGGATGGCGGTAATAGGAAAGGATCCGGCCCGCTTCGATCACCACTGGCACACCGGCACCGGTTTCCACGCAGTGTCGCGCAATTTCCCTCACGACGCGCTGAATGCCCGTCGCGGCACCCGTTTCGACCGTATTCGTCATATCGATCAGCAAACGCCCGCTTGCTGGCGGCGCGGGAATGTCGCTCGTCAAGGTGACGTAGGGCTCCAGCGGCGCGGCGGCTTTCTTAAATTTGATCAGCCGACTGGTTAAACGCTTAAGCGGCCTGGAGAGCGTCCAATATAATTCGCGGATACGATCATAAACAAATTTGCTGTAGGGATCCACATCCATCCGATTACTGTTGCTATCGCCGCCGATCCGATTGGTCTCACCGAGTTCATCGCTCAAAGCTTCAAGCATATAGATGTATATTTTTGATTTTTCTATTTCGCTTTCGTTCATCTCGCAATTCCCTGGTAAAACTGGCGCCGGCCACACGCCTGCCCTTGCGGATGAGTCCAGGCACCGGGCCACCCAAAAAACTCTCTTTGGTCGGCGGCAACTATGCGCTCCTATCGGATGTTCGACGGAACGTCGTTAATGTGATTATGCTATACCTCGTTCAACAGAGCAATCGCACTTGGCCGTCTGTGATCGAGCTGCTGCCAAAATTTAGGTCCACACGACGGTCCGCTGCGTCTGGCGAGCTTTTTGTTGGCCTTTCGTTCGCGGCAAAAATCCAAATGCGATTCCCCTCGTATGGGGGCTCCATTGTCAAGCATTGAATCGCTCTTCGTTTCTGGTCTCAAGTGAACTCCAATTCGTCCGGCGAGCTCTCCTCGCCAACCTCGTATCCGGTGGGATTTGCAATCCCAAACCACGATCCCGCTATTCGGGAGTTCCTTGCGGCGGCCCCACTCTGTGAAACGGCGCCTTTTTCAAGGTCCTGGGGAATCGACGGCGACCGCCGGTCTCGGGCCAGAAGCGAAGCGGCGCCGAAGGTCGTTTTTTATGCTTTCATCGTCGCTCCCTCCGGAACGACGCCGTCCTTGGCGAATCCCTTGGCGAATCGCCACAGCGCGATGAGAAATTTGCGCGCCAAGGCGACGATCATGATCTTCGCCACGCGCCCTTCCGCCCCGCCCACGCGCTCGCGAAACCATTTCGCCAGCGCGCTGTCCGGCTGGAATCGCAACCAGAACCAGGCAAGTGGAATCTAAAGCACAATCTCATTGATTCCGTTTAGCCTACTGGAGTTTCAAGGCCCTGGTCGCCTCTTATTGCATCGTCCAGATAAAATAGAAAAATGCGCCATACCCCCCCACCACCCCAAACATTGCGAGGTAATCGCCCATCCTCGTGTCCCTTTCCTGTTGGCGCTTGGCCCTTTCACGACGAAACATTCGTGCAAGCGAATGTTTTCGCGGCTTCTTCGGCGAAGGCGTGGTGCCTCCCGAATGTGTCCACCGTATTTGGGCCGCGAATCAGGCCAAAATATAGCGCGAAGACTCATCCGAGCAAAATTAAGCTGCATGAGACCAAACCATCCCCCGCGCAGAGCAATTACCCTGTACCCTTCTCAAGCGGTTCTTCGAATGTACGCCGCCGCTCGCGCGAAGTGAAGCATAGCGGAACATAGCGTGACCGGCGGGTGACGACCCGAAGTGGTGTAGCCTTCCTGAACCGAGCCAGGCGATCGGGAGCAACCCATTTACCCCTGTAACTTGATCACCTGGGGTGGACACGTGCCCCGATCGACTGGCCGCGATCGACGCCCCGTGGGGAGTCCGCGCCGGGTCTGCGGTTCGCGGCCCGAGCACCAGTACAGGGATCGGCAAAGGTTGCGGCGGCTCGACCTTTTTTTGGGAGAGTGTCGATGAGCGATCAAAAACGATGTTACGCCGGCGTCGACTGGTTGTCGGATAGAGGGGGATATTGAGACTCCCTTTGACGTCATTTCAATGCCTTACGCGTTGCGGCAACGCAAACAGAGCCTATCCATGCTCATCACAGCGCCAGTAATTTTCCATGGTTGGGCCGTAGGCGAGGCACTTCACCCAAACGTTGTTCTCGCGGAGGTAGCCGTAAAAGCGTTCGGCTACCCCAAAACCGTCTTCAAAAACAATCCTCATTCCGCTCGATAAATAGATCACAAATGCTTGACTGCATAATGATGGGCGACAGCTGACACCGCGACAAAGACGAAGGTGCAGATGGACTTTTGGATTCAGGTCTCGGTCCAGTTGTAGCGATCCTTTCATGTTGGCGCCATCGTCTCACAGCTCTATCCTATCGTTGTTGCCATATATTGTATTATACTGCCACATATTGCCAAATATAGAGTCTATATCCGCTAGCTTTGCAGTGTTTGTGCAAGTTGCCTGCCTCGGAGACTCGCCTTATATAGAATTTGTGGAAGGAAAACCAATTATGAACCTCGAAAACACCGTCAAAAACCATGTAAATGGCGCTAAAGTTCAAGCCCTAGCTTCGGGAGAGACTGGGGCGCTACTCGAAATGCCGAAAAAACCAAGGCGCACGGGTTTTCAGCCGGAGAACCGCGCCAATCCACGCGGTCGGCCTCGCGGGGCGTTCACACATAAGGCCAATCCGCTACGCCGGCTCATGGACAGCGAGACGCCAGCCATTCTCAAGGCGATGATCGAAAAGGCGAAGGCCGGAGACACGGCGGCGGCCTCGATAATCTTGACGCGTTCAACCCCACGGGAAAGGCTGTTCCGCATTCAGCTGCCACGCATCATTGATGCCGGCTCCGCGCTCGCGGCATTGGGGCTGCTGGTCGATTATGTCGCTAGCGGATTGCTTACGGCGAGCGAGGCGGAGTCCGTTGGAAAGCTCTGCAAGGGTTATCTGGAAATCTCGCTCATCGAGAAGCTTGAGGGCCGTATCGCGGCCATCGAGCAGCGTCAGGGCAATGGACGATGAAGGCGGGATTCACCCGGCTGGCGCGAAAGATCACGCGCATCGAGGCCAAGCTCGCCGATGGCGACGACATGCAATTCGTCATTCCGAAACACAGTGGAATGCTAGGGCGTGTGGACGAATTTAGCGGGGCCGATATTTTTGGGATTCCCGCGCTGAATCTGGCGTGATTCATAGTCTCCCGAGCGAATCGGGAGCGTTGCGCCATGTCGACGAAAATGGATGAGGAAGATTGGGCGCATAC
>DATBQJ010000258.1:0-49527 GCA_036560885.1 Methylocella sp. | reverse complement strand
GCTAGTGTCTCCGACCGAGCCGAAAAATTTATAAAAACGATGGGTCAAAATCCGCCGCAAAGGACTATAGACGCCGTGATCGGCACGCTGGGCGAAGACATTTTTGTAGCCCTCGCGCCAGCGCGCGATAAAGGTCTCGATTAGTTCCGGCGGATGTTGCAAATCGGCGTCAATGATGACGATCGCGGCCCCAGACGCATGGTCGAGGCCCGCCGCAATAGCAACCTCTTTGCCGAAATTCCGGCTCAGCGAAATCGCGCGAACACGAGGGTCGGTATGATGGGCGGCTCGTAGAGATTGGAGGGTATCGTCGGTCGAGCCGTCGTCGACAAAAATGATTTCGAACGAGGCCGCGCAACGCTCAAGGACCGGCACTAGCCGCCTCAGCAAAGGCTCTATATTGTTAGATTCATTATATACCGGCGTAATCACGGAAATCTCCGCGCCGTTCGCATCCGCCGGCCCCGTGCCCGATTTTGTCATTTTTGGCGGCCTCACGAATTGCAACCGCGGCCACGCCGGGGTTAATGGAATCCCCGCTTAGGCTTTTGCGTGGCGTTGGGCAAGGTTGCTATTGTTGTTGCCTGAAGCAGGACTATCCCTCGCCGGAGCGTCCGAAGAAACGCGAGGGGTTGATCATAATGGGCATGGCCGTTGCGCATTTTTCATACTGCCTCTGCGCCGATGATTACGCGCTGTCGCCTGGCGTCAGCCGCGGTATTGTGGAAGCGCTCGGCGCCGGCCGGCTGAGTGCGGCAAGCGTGATGACAACGCAGCCATTCTGGCGGAAGGGTGCGCATGAATTGCGCCAATTCAGCGCCACGGCCGACATCGGGCTGCATCTTAACCTCACGCTTGGCAGCCCGCTCGGAGACATGCCGGCTTTCGCGGCCACGGGGCGCTTGCCCGAGATAAGCCGCGTGCTTAATGCCGCGCGGAGAAACGAGCTGCCGGAAGCCGAGATCGGCTGGGAAATCTCGCGCCAGCTCGACGGTTTTTGCGCGCATTTCGACGCTGCTCCCGCTTTTGTGGATGGGCATCAGCATGTCCACTTTCTGCCGCAAATACGCGCGGCGCTGTTCGCGTGCCTCGAGGAAAAAGGGTTTTTGGGCAAGGTGTGGCTGCGCGATAGCTCCGACCGGCCGTGGCGAATTGTCCGGCGCGGCGCGCAGGTGATAAAAGCGCTGGGCATTGCCTGGCTCGGGAGAGGTTTTGCAGCCGAGGCGTCCGCACGGGGGTACCTCATCAACGAGGGATTTTCGGGCTTTTCGGCCTTCGATCCGGGTCATGATTACGCCGCCAGTTTCGCCCGCTATCTTTGTGCGCCGGGTAGGCGCCACCTTATCATGTGTCATCCGGGCTATTGCGACGGGGAGCTCGTGGCGGCCGATCCGGTCACGCTGAGCCGCGAACGCGAACTCAGCTTTCTGTTGTCCCCCGTTTTTAAAGAGATGCTCGATCGCAAAGGAGCGCGGCTGGCGCGGCTTTCCGATCCTTTTTGGGATGGAATCTCTCCCACATGATATCGCCTTGGAGGATATTCTTGTATCAAGGAGCTGCCGCCGCCACAGGGCGCGCGCTGCCTCGCGCCGGTCCGGCGTGGCTGGCACAAGCGATAGGACGGTCTGCACCCGGCGCCGGGGTTATTGCCTACGCGACTTCGACTTATACGAATTACTGGCCGGACCGGCGGCTGACTTCCGCGGCAAGCTGGGCCAATAGTTGCGGCGTGGCAAAGCCATCGGCCGGAGCGGCTTTTATGTTTAACTGGAAATCGTGGATCGCATCGCGCGACGCCTGTCCGAAACGGCCGTCGATTGGCCCATGATAAAAACCGAGGGTTTCGAGCAAGCGCTGAATCTCCGCCTTTTGCGTCCGGCTCAGGAAAATCTCGCCTTCCGGCCAATGGCCGCGCAGTGCGGGTTTGTCTTCGATCCGCTGCGCGAGCAAACTAAGCGAAAGGGCGTAGGAATCCGAATTATTATACGCCTTGAGTATCCAGTAATTCGCCGACAAAAGGAAGGCCGGACCGGCGGCGCCAGACGGAAGGAACAAGGTCGCATCGCCTTGCGGAAACGGGTCGCCGCTGGCGCTTTTGACGCCTTCCTCGGCAAAGGCGGCGAAGCTCCTATGCAACGGGGCAAAGCCGAAATCTTTGGGAAGAATTACTTCGGTTCCCCAGGAGAGGCCTGGCTGCCAACCAGATTGGCGCAAAAAGTTTGCGATCGAGGCGAGACTATCGAAAGGATTATTCCAAATGTCTGGAAAGCCTGATCCGTCATAGCTGACCGCGTATTTGAGAAAAGCCGAGGGAAGAAACTGCGGCCCGCCCATCGCGCCGGCCCAGGAGCCTTTCATCGCCGCGCGTGCAACGCCGCCGTGATCGAGCATGACCAGCGCGCTCAATAATTCGTCGCGAAAAACCGGCCGGTCCTGGCGGCGGTAGGCCAAGGTCGCTAGCGAGCGGACGACGTCCTTTTCGCCCTTTGCTTTCCCGAAGTCTGTCTCAACGCCGAAGGCCGCGAGTAGGATTTCGAGGGGCACCCCGAAGCGGCGCTCGATCTGCTGGAGCTCATCGTGCCATCTATTCAGGCATTCGCGGCCACGCGCGATACGGCGGGGAGAAACGGCCTCATTGAGATAGGATTTGAAAGGCTTGTCGAACTCCGCCTGCCGCTCGGATGCCGCGGGCGCGGCGGGGTCTGGCTCAAGCCCGGCGAAGGCCGCGTCGAAGGTTGCGCGTGAAATCCTTTTTTCTGTGGCAAGCGGCCAGAGGCTTTGCAAAAACTCTTGGAAGCCCGCGGGGGAGGGCGCCACGCGGTCTGCGAGGTGATCGAGAGCCGGGACGCCCCGAGCCGGCCAGCAAAGCGCCAGCGGCAAAACCGCAATGAGACGTAGGAGCTGGATGTTGTGCCGCATCTGTCAACATGAACCGAAGTCCACTTCGCAAGCAAATGCAAGCCCCGCCTGTTGTCCAACGATTAATAGGGCAGGGGCCGTGCTGACCTCCTTGTTAGCACTATATAGGATACCCACCTATACCAACATCAGTCCAGCAGAAAAAAGCCGGGCATGGGCCACGTCATTCGCGACAAGCAAAAGCTTCTGAACCGGGTGCGCCGCATTCGCGGGCAGGTCGAAGCCATCGAGCGCGCGCTCGATGGTGAGGCCGGTTGCGCGCAGATCATGCATCAGATCGCTGGTTGCCGTGGCGCGATCAATGGTCTGCTGGTCGAGGTGGTCGAGGATCACATCCGCACGCATTTGGTCGATCCCGCCAAGAATCCGGACGCGCTCGACGCCGAGGCGGCGGCGCAGCTGATCGAGGTCGTGCACAGCTATTTCAGATGAGGTTCCAGGGCATGCCGGAGGGATCATGAACGAGCAAGATGCGATGCCCGCCGCCGGACACAGCCATATTTTTCTTGGTGCCGGCCATGCGCAAAACGAGCGCAGGACTTGGGCCGCAATTTCGCTGACCCTATTCATGATGGTCGCGGAAATTGCCGGCGGCACCTTGTTTGGGTCACTTGCCGTTGTCGCCGATGGCTTTCATATGGCGACCCATGCCTTGGCACTCTTGATCGCGGCAGTGGCTTATACTTATGCGCGGCGGCACGCCAACGATCCCCGCTTCGCGTTCGGCACGGGAAAGCTCGGCGATCTCGCTGGTTTTACGAGCGCCATCATCCTTGCGATGATTGCTTTGATCATCGGCTATGAGGCAATGGTGCGTCTTTTTTCACCGGTGACGATCCATTTCGACGAGGCGATCTTGATCGCGACCGGCGGTCTCCTCGTGAACATTGCCACGGCCTGGCTCTTGAGAGGCGGCGGCGGCGATCATCATCGTCACCCGCATGGCGCCGGGCACGAACATAGCGGGGCTCACGCCACCTCCGCCGTTTCGCGCGATTACAACATGCGCGCGGCTTTTGTGCATGTGGCGGCCGACGCAGCGGTCTCGGTGCTCGCGATCTGTGGGCTGCTCCTCGGGCGCTTTTTTGGCTGGGTTTTTATGGACCCTGTGATGGGCATCGTCGGGGCCTTGGTCATCGCCAGTTGGGCCTATGGCCTCATTCGCGACACCGGCGGTGTGCTCCTGGATATGAACCCCGATAAGGCGATGGCGGAAGAGCTGCGGCGTACCATGGAGAGCGACGGAGACCGTTTGGCGGATCTTCATATCTGGCGGCTCGGCCCCGGCCATCTCGGCGCGATCATCTCGATCATGACGGCAAAACCGCGGGATGCGGAATTTTACCAGTCGCGGCTCAGCCGTTTCCGGATGCTCTCGCATGTCACCATCGAAGTACGCCGCGTGATTGCTTCTGGCGAAGCGAACAAAACGAGTCCTTCGGCCGCGGGATGAACAGCGCGCCGCGCCAGATTTTCCAAAAAAACCTGCTTTGCACAAGAAAATTTGCCCACGTTTAAACTGATCTTCGTGGGAGGATCGGCTCGCGCGACGCGCACGGCAGCTCTAATCCAGACCAGGTTCGCAATAATGGCAAGATTTGCTTAAAGTTGGCTGATTTGCGCGGTAACAGTCCCAATCTGCCGTGCTGGAGGGTTAGATGGAGGGCTGCGGGCGCCAGCGGAAAATCGCACGGTCTGCCGGGCTTTGTGCGGGGATTTGCGCGTTCCTTCTGGCGGCCTCGCCGGTCTTCGGCGAAGTTGCCGGTCAAACAGGGGTGGCCGCGAGTTTGCGCTTCTATGCCGGCGCGGCAGGACTCTCGCTGATGGCCGGTCTCGTCGCCGTTCTGGTGCTCGCCGGGCTGCTCTCTCTATTCTGGCGGCGGCGGTGGCTGGAACGCGAGGCAAACTATCATCTTGAGCTTGCGGCGATACGTGCGAAGCTTGACCGGGCCGAACTTTTTCTTGGTGCCGAAACCCAGATCATCCTTGCCTGGGGAGGGCCGGGCGAGGATCCCGATATCGAAGGGAATCTTCGCCTAGGCGGGGACCGGCCGAACTGCGTGCTTGCCTTTGGGTCATGGCTGCCGCCAGGGACGGCGCAAACTCTCGACATGTCCGTCAAGCGGTTGCGCGCCCGGGGCGAATCGTTTCGTGCCACTGTCGCGAGTTTGGACGGGCGGCATCTCGAAATCGAGGGGCGCCCGGTTGGCGGCCTCGCCGTGTTGCGGATCAGGGATGTTTCCGGCGATCGTCTTGATGCCGTCCGCCTTCAAGAGCTGCAGGTGGCGACGAACGAGCAAGTCCAGGCCTTGCGGTCCCTGCTCGACGCTATTCCATACCCGGCGTGGGTGCGCGACGGCGGCGGCAAATTGAGCTGGGTCAATGCCGCCTATGCGCGAGCGGTCGAAGTCAAGGATCGGGAGGCCGCGATTTCGCGCGGCATCGAGCTTATCGAAAGTCAGGCGCGCGAGGCGAGCGCTGCGTCGCGCGGGACTGGAAAAGTCTGGTGTGGGCGCGCTCCGGCGGTTGTGGCGGGGGAGCGCCGGATGCTCGAAATCGTCGATGCGCCGGCGGGTTCCGGTTCGGCCGGAATGGCAGCGGATGTGTCGGAAATCGAATCAATGCGTGCCGCATTCGACCGGCAAACCCAGGCGCATGCGCGCACACTCGACCAGCTTGCGACCGCGGTTGCCATTTTCGATGGCGCCAAGCAGCTCGTTTTCCACAACGTGGCCTATCGTCAGCTCTGGACTCTCGATCAAGCTTGGCTCGACCAGAAACCAACCGATTCCGAGATTCTCGACCGCCTCCGGAGGGCACGGCTGTTGCCGGAACAAGCCGACTTCCGAGCTTGGAAGGCGGATTTGCTGGCCGCCTATCAATCGCCCGATACCGACGAACAGGTCTGGTTTTTGCCGGATGGGCGGACGTTGCGCGCCGTCATCAGCCCCAATCCACAAGGCGGCGTGACCTATCTTTTCGACGATGTCACCGAACGTTACCGTCTCGTTTCGCAGTTCAACGCCTCGATCCGCGTGCAAAGCGAAACCCTCGATACATTGAAGGAGGGCGTGGCGGTGTTTGGCAGCGACGGCCGCCTCAAACTGTTCAACCCCGCCTTTGCCAGCATGTGGGCGATCGATCCAAGCGAGCTCGACGGCCGGCCGCACATCGACCATGTGGCCTTGCTCTGCGCGCCGTTATTCGCCGGCGAAGAGGCCTGGGGCGCGCTGCGCGCCGCCGTCGCCGGCTTACCGGATCAACGCGTTGGGCTCGAACGCCGCCTCGCGTGCAGCAATGGGTCCGTGCTCGATTGCGCCGCCGCGCCGCTGCCCGATGGCGCGACCCTGCTCACCTTTATCGACATGACCGCAAGCGTGAATGTTGAACGCGCGTTGACCGAACGCAATCAGGCGTTGATCGGCGTTGAAAAGCTGCGCAATGAGTTCGTCCACCATGTCTCCTACGAGCTGCGTTCGCCCCTGACCAATATCATCGGCTTCATTCAGCTTCTCGACGATCCCGCGACCGGCCCGCTCAACAGCAAACAGCGCGAGTATGCGGGCTATGTGATGAAATCCTCGTCGGCGCTGCTCGCCATCATCGACGATATTCTCGATCTTGCCTCGATCGACGCGGACGCAATGGAGCTGTCGCTTGATGAGGTGGACATCGCGCAAACCATCAGGGAGGCCGCGGAAGGCATCCAGGACCGGCTCGAAAAATCCTCGCTCACCCTTCGCGTGGCGGCGACGGAGGGTATCGGGTCCTTTGCCGCCGACGGCAAACGTATCCGGCAGATTCTCTTCAACCTTCTCTCAAATGCGATCGGCTTTTCCTCGCCGGGTCAAACCATCGATCTTTCGGCGATGCGGCGGAAGGGCGAAATCCTGTTTAAGGTCACCGACGAAGGAAGTGGAGTTCCGCCCGAAATCCTCGAACATGTTTTCGACCGGTTTAAGACCTATACGACCGGGACGCGGCACCGTGGCGCGGGACTTGGCCTTTCCATTGTTCGGTCTTTCGTCGAACTCCATGGCGGCCGCGTCGAAATCGATTCGGCGCCGGGAAAAGGGACGCGTGCGACCTGCATCTTTCCCCTGCAAGGTGCAGAGCTCCCCGCAAGCAGCACTGCGCAAGGAGGGTGAACGCAATGGCCGAAGGCACGCTCGCCGCTTCGGGTACGGTCTGGTCGCGCGAGCTGGAAGACGAAGGCGCGATCGCCGGGTTTGCCGCCGATGCCGCCGCGCTTATTGGCCCTGGCGATCTCGTGACCTTGTCGGGCGGCCTTGGCGCCGGAAAAACGGCGTTCGCGCGTGCCCTTATTCGTATCCTGACGGGCGACCAAGAGCTCGAGGTGCCGAGCCCGGCCTTCACCTTGATGCAAGTATACGAGGGCTTGAATTTTCCCATCGTTCATGCCGATTTCTACCGCATCGAGAAGCCGCAAGACGTTGTGGATCTGGGGTTCGAAGAGGCTTGCGACGGCGCGCTCGTCCTTGTCGAATGGCCGCAAAATGCGGGCGCATTTCTCGATCCCGGCAGGCTCGATATCGAATTCGGGCTCGATAAAGACCGCGGTCCCGGCTACCGCGCCGTGACCCTCACCGGGACTGGACCGTTCGCGCCACGGCTCGCGCAGGCCAAGGCGGTCCACGAGCTCCTTGACCACAGCGGCTGGAGCGGAGCCCGGCGTGAATTCATGCAGGGCGATGCCTCGTCGCGAAGCTATGAGCGTTTGGTGAAACCCGACGGGTGCAGCGCCATCTTAATGAATTCGCCGCCGCGGCCGGACGGGCCGCCACTTCGCTATGGCAAATCCTATAGCGCCATCGCCAAGCTCGCCGAGGACATTAGGCCCTTTATCGCGGTTGGCCACGCGCTGCGCGAACAAGGCCTTTCGGCGCCCGAAATTATTGCCTTCAATCTTCCCGCCGGTCTTGCCATCGTCGAGGACCTCGGCGGCGAGCCGGTTGCCGGAGACGACGGTATCATCGAGGAACGTTACGCCGTTGCGCTGGCCGGGCTCGCTTTTTTGCATAATGCCAACCTTCCCGGCACGTTGCCCCTCGATGGCAGCGAGACCTACCGGATTCCACACTATGACGCCGATGCGCTTTCTATCGAGACCGAACTGCTGCTCGACTGGTACGCACCCTATATCGCTTGTGTTCAATTGGCTTCGGGCGCCAAGGCAACCTTTGTCAATCTTTGGCGGCAGGCGGTTCAGGATGTCCTCGCCGCCCGTCCGGTATGGACGTTGCGCGACTTTCATTCGCCCAATCTCCTTTGGCTTGCCGAACGGGAAGGCATCGCCAGGGTGGGCATCCTGGATTTCCAGGATTGTGTCTTGGGCCACCCGGCATACGATGTCGTCTCCCTTTTGCAGGATGCCCGGGCCGATGTTCCGCAAGATACAGAGCTGAAACTGCTCGCCCATTACGCACGGTTCCGGCGAGGGGCGGATCCAGGCTTCGACGCGGCGGGATTTGCCCGTGCCTATTCGATTTTGGGCGCGCAGCGCGCGACCAAGATTCTTGGGATTTTCGCCCGCCTCGACGAACGCGACCATAAACCGCAGTATCTTGCGCACCTGCCCAGGGTCGAAAAATATTTGGCCACGGACCTGACCCATCCGGCTCTAGCCGCGCTCAAATTGTGGTATGAGGAGCATATGCCCCGAATCTTTGATCGCGCTCGCTAGCTTCCGCGGCGAAGGGCTATCGATTGTCCGAGCCGCATATTGGCATGCCCTGCGCAACCGGAAATTCAAGTAGGGCGCCAACGATCATTTCGTGCGGCCAATCGCGCGGCAGCTTGGCAAATGGCTTTCAATGTCCTCTTTCCTGCCCGATAAAGTCATGGTCTTCGCTGCGGGATTGGGGACGAGAATGCGGCCCTTGACCGATCGCGTGCCGAAGCCACTGCTCACGGTCGCTGGCAAGCCGCTGATCGACCATGTGCTCGATCGTTTTGCTATGGCCGGGGTCGAGACAGCGATCGTCAATGTGCATTACCTGGCGGGCCAGATCGAGGCGCATCTTGCGGCCCGGACGGCCCCCCGAATCTTGATTTCGGATGAGCGCGAAAAACTTCTCGATCAGGGCGGCGGGATCGCCAAAGCATTGCCTTTGCTTGGGCCAGAGCCGTTTTTCATCGCCAACACGGATGCCTTCTGGATCGAAGGTCCCACCGGCAATCTGGGCCGTCTCGCGGCTTCTTGGGATCCGGAAAGAATGGATATTCTGCTTCTCGTCGCGGCGGCGGCGGCGAGCGTGGGGGTCGATTCGCCGGGCGACTTCAACATGACGCAGGACGGCCGCCTGACCCGGCGGCCGGAGCGCCAAATCGCACCTTTCATCTATACCGGCGCCGGTATCGTCAAGCCGGAGCTTTTCGAACGGGAGACGCGGGATATTTTTGCCCTGGCGCCGTTTTTTTTCGAGGCGGCAAAAACTGGACGCCTGTTTGGCCAAAGACTTGACGGGTTATGGCTTCATGCTGGCACGGTGCAAGCGATCGCCGACGTGGAGGGTATCCTCGCACGCGGAGGCATCTGACGTGAACGCTTGAGTGAGGGACCGCGATCGCTGCAACGTGATCGCCGTAAAACGTGTTTGGTTTCCGAGCACTAATTTTCGTTCAAAAATTCGGCGGCCAGGGCCGGGCGGCGTGGGCAAGCCTTCGACGCTAAGCGCATGGCCCCGAGAAGCGCCGCCGGTTTGGACAAGATCACAAGATAAAACAAAGAGATAGTGCAATGAGTCATCGCACGTGAAGCGATCAAGGGTGAGCGGCCAGATAGCTCCTTTTGCGAAATTTTTAAACAATTTTCGAGGTACTGATAAATAATAATTGTCATTATTTCATTTTCATTGATATAAATTACCTCTTTTCAACGCTTCTCTTTTCTCTTGTGGCTTGAGTGTTGCCTCATTCAGGGCATATAAGTGTTTTACTACAAAGCTCGTTGTAGACTGGCAGGCTTTTTGATCACGTGGAAACGATGACTGTCGCCTTACGATTCAGTGAGACGCCTGCCGAGGCTGCGGCAAAACTCCTGGTGCGGCTTGGCATGGCCACTTTATTCGTTGGCCTTCCGTGTGGCGGCATCTTTTGGCGCGGCGCGCTTTACGTTTTGTTGCCGGTCGGCGCGATTCTGATTCTGATTGGCGTATTGTTAGAAGCCCCCCCCCATGCGGGGCGAAGGCTCCGCGACGCGCTGGTCTCGCCCGCAGGCGGGGCAGCGCTGTTGGTCGCTTCGTGGGCCGCCCTATCAGTGATATGGACGCCGTTCCCCACGGATGCTGGCGAACGCTTCCTACAGTTTGCCGGCGCCACCACTCTCGCAGTGTTGGCCGCCGTTTACCTGCCCCAAAAGACCAAAGCCCTCGATTATTATCTTTTGCCTGGGGGTATCGCCCTAGCGAGCGCGGCCACACTTGCCCTGGTATATTTTCACACGTCCTGGTTTTTTGGCGGCTTTGATTTCGACGAAACGCTATATGAGCGGTCGACGATCACCTTGATCGTCCTGGTCTGGCCGGCGCTCGGATTCTTATCGCTGCGCGACCATTGGACCGCGGCTGCGATCCTCGCGGTCCTTGTGGCCGCGGTCGCGCTCGCCGGTTTCGCCCAGGTGGCGCTTTTGGCAATGGGCGCGGGCGCCTTCACTTTCGCCGTCGCCATGTCCGTTCCTGCCCTGACGGCACGGTTTCTCGGCTGGCTCTTCGCGCCACTGATCCTGTTGGCGCCCCTGCTGCCCTTGTTCTACCGCTTGGTTATAGGGATGACCGGATTTGATCCCGGCGCGGGGCCAGCGCCCATGCAGATTTGGAACGAGCTCGTCGTCTCGCAATGGCCGCGTCTGATTACCGGTCATGGTCTCGATTTCGTGCATCGAGGCTTGAGCCTTGGATATTTGCCCGAAGGGACGCCAAGAAGTCTTTTGCTTGTGCTTTGGTTTGATTTTGGCGTTGTCGGCGCTGTCGGTTTCGCGGTGCTTATTGTGCAAGCCTTCAGGATTGCCGGGCGGCTCCCGGCGAAGACGGCGCCAGCCTTGCTTGCGGGCCTCGTGGCGATCTTGACGATTGCTGTTCTCGGCATCGCGACGTCACAGATATGGTGGCTGACTCTCCTTGGTTGCGAGGCCATTGCGTTCGCATTCCTCGTCAAGGGAGCTGAAAGGGCCCGGCGGCCGGACGCGCGGGCGATTCGGGCGGTCGATCTGGAAACACCACAAGAGCTCGGGGAAAAAAGCAACGCGGTTTTAGTGCCCCCGGGGCGACGCCTTAACGAGTTCGCGGATTTGTGATCGAGAAACGCCGGTGAATGGGGCGACCGCGGCATCGTTGGACCGGCGGTCCGCGATTCCCGCGCAATGACCCCGTACAATTACCGAAAAAGCGCGAAAGAGTTCTTGCGGCGGCAGGCCAAGCGGCCTTAACATTGTTGGATGATCGAGGCGATCATCACCATCCGGAACGCGCGCGAAGGCGATGCCGAGGGCATCGCAGATGTGCACGATGCCGCTTGGCGCGACGCTTACCGGGGTCTTATTCCCGGCCGCGAGCTCGAACGGATGATCGCGCGCCGCGGGCCGCGCTGGTGGCAGTCGGCCATTTTGCGGGGATCGCGCCTTCTGGTTCTGGATTTCGATGAAACCATCGGCGGCTATGCAAGCTATGGACGCAATCGCGTACCGTCGTTGCATTATGGCGGAGAGATTTTCGAACTTTATATTGCACCTGAATTTCAGGGGCTGGGGTTCGGCACTCGGCTTTTCGAGATGGTCCGAAAGGACCTAGCCATGCACGGCTATTGTTCCTTCCTCGTTTGGGCCTTGGCCGACAACGAGCGGGCCACCCAATTTTACTTAAAACTCGGCGGAAGAAATGTCCGCCAGGCGATTGAGCGGTTTGGCTCCGAAACTCGCGCCAGAGTTGCCTTCGCGTTCGACTGATGCCAGGTACCAGCCGGCAATCTTACGCGTATTTTTAATAGCCGGTGCGTGTTCAGCGCGCGCAACGCTGGCGGTTACGCGACGTAGCTTCCCGGCATTTCCATTGGCCCGCCATAATAGTTTTGATAGCGCTCTTCCAAGTCGCCAAGCGGCATGATGGTAAAGACATCGGTGGTGCCGAATTGCGTGTCGATCACCGCGCCGTCACCAAATCTTGCCCCGGCGCGCAGGTAAGCCTTGAGCAGGGGAGGCAGCGCGGCTATTCCCTTGCGCGCATCGATTGCCTTGGCGTCCAGGACCGCCATATCCACGCCGCGCCCGGCAAGCGGGCCGACCCGCCATTCCTCGTCCGCCAGCGCATACTGATGCAGAAAATTCAAAGGCACGGCAAGCGCAAGCGGATCGATGCCAGGCAGGCTCGCGCAGCCGATTAGCACGTCGATACGATGATGTTGCGCATAGATCCACAGGCCCCGCCACAAAAGCTCGATGACGCGCTTCGACCGATATTGCGTGTGAACGCAAGAGCGGCCGAGCTCCAAAAAGCGCTTGCCCGGATGGCGGGCGAGCATCGGAGCGATATCGAATTCCGTTGCGCTATAAAATCCCTGGTGGCGCGCGGCAGTGTCCCCGCGAAGAAGTCGATAGACCCCAACGATCATAGGCTTTTTGCGGCCGAATCGATTGCGCCGGTCTTTGTCGATGACGAGAAGATGATCGCAGATTTTGTCGAAAGGACAGATGTCCCGCCTTGTCAGCGTGGCGGTTTGCTGCGGCATCGCCTGGCCTTCCTCGTAAAAAACCTTGAACCGCAACTTCTGCGCCTTGCGGATCTCCCGGCTCGTCGTCGCCAGCCGGACTTCAAACGGGCCGAAACGCCCAAGTACCGCAGGCAGACCGGAAAAATCGCGCACAATCCGGTTCGGACTTATGTAGGCGGCGGTGTGCCGGACGGCGCCGCCGAACCCAGACGGCGTAGCAATGTTCCACATGGGTCTGCGAATCTCACTTTGATACTTTGACCGCTTCTAGGAGCCAGACGCAAAGCTTTGATGACGGAAAGGTAAGTTCCACAGGGGAGGGGAAGCGGTGCTGTCATCAAACTGCAGGCTAAGCGTATTAATAGGACGCCATTCGCAAAACCAACCTGCGGTGAGACATGGCTTATCTTCGCGCCGTACTGATAGTTCTTACCCTTCTCTTGTTTTTGTCCCTCGCGCCCTTGCAGTGGCTTGCTCTGCGCCGGCATTGGCCGCTGCGGCTGTGGCTTCCGGTCGCGCTCGGCCGGGCGCTCGCCGCCCTGCTGCAGCTACGAATTGTCGCGAAGCCCGCCCCGCCGCAGCAAGGGCCTCGTCTCATTGCCGCCAATCATGTTTCGTGGCTCGACATCGTGGTGCTTTGCAGTGTCGAACCGGTCTGCTTCCTCGCCAAGCGTGAAGTCGAAGCGTGGCCCGTCGTCTCCAATTTTGCGCGGCTGCAAGAAACCGTTTTCGTGGATCGCCAACGGCGGCGAACAATCCCCGCCGCCAACGCCACGATGGCACGCCGAATGCTCGCCGGCCGCCCTGTGCTGCTTTTCCCTGAAGGCACGACCGGTGATGGCTCGGCGCTTCACAAGTTTCACAGCTCGCATTTCGCTGCTGTGCGCGATCTCCTCGCCATGGCGAGCGGTATCGAGACGGTGTGCGTGCAACCTGTCGCTATCCGCTATTCTTCGCCCGCGGCGGCATGGACCGGCGAAGCGACCTTGCTTCCGCACCTCTGGTCGCTCCTCAAGGGCGAGCAGATCCGCTGCGATCTTGCCTTCGGCAAGCCGCTCGCCTACGCGCGGGGGAAAAATCGCAAGGCGATAGCGGGCGAGGCCGCATCGGCGATCGCCTTTATGCTCGCGTCCATGGCAAGAACAGCCGACTGGTCAGCGCCAGCTGGAACACCGGCCCTCGATCCCATCGCGGCAAATTCCTGATCCGCTTCAATCGGCCCCCAAAAGAGTCAACGGCGCGCCGTCACCGGCCGGTTGCGCAGGTAAAGACTCCCACCAGGTATAAAGTCCTTGATTCGCAAGCCGTGAAAGATCGCGGCGTAAATCTCTTGCGGGGAGCTTGTCGGGCCGCGAACTTGCCTTTGTTACGATTTGTAACCGGAATTGACAACAGATTGTAAGCTTTTGATAAGAATTCGCTTTTTAAATTTACACATGGGCGGAGGCAATCGTCTTAAGGCATTGCGCGATGATCGCGTTTTGCTGCCTCCAGTGCTTATGCTATGCCCGATTCGGGCATGCTAGATCGGTGCGATCTACGATCAGCAAAATGTGGCACGCATGATGCCGCCGCCAGGACGCAGGACCTTTTAATCGTTTCGTGACTTTAGCTGGACCGCCGAACGCAAAGTGCAAAAGTTCAACAGCCTTGCCGAATATGCCACTAAGCGCTTCCGGCTCGCCGGAAAGGCTTACCTCGACGGCGGCGACCCGTTTTTCGCGCCGATCGACAGTTTGCGGAGGGAAGCCGGGTTAAACGGCCACCGCTTCGTCAGTTTCGCCAATTACGATTATCTGGGGCTCGCGTCCCATCCCAAGGTTAAGGCCGCGGCCGCGGCGGCTCTGGACAATTTGGGAATCGGCGCGCTCGGCTCCCGTCTCGTCGGGGGCGAACGATCGACGCATCGCCACCTTGAATCGAGCATCGCCAAATTCGTCGGCGCCGAGTCGGCGCTCACCTTGGTCAGCGGCTATCTCACCAATGTGACGACGATTTCACATATACTGGGGTCGCACGATGCGCTTTTCATCGATGAACTGTCGCACAACAGTATCGTGAGCGGGGCCAAGGCGACCACCGCTGAAACCATTATTTTCCGGCACAATGATCTCGACCATCTCGATTTTCTTTTGCGTGAAAAACGAGGCAAATCCCGTAACGCCCTCATCGTCGCGGAGGGCCTTTACAGCATGGACGGCGACACCGTGGACCTCGTCCGCCTTGTCGAGCTCAAGGAGCGACGCAAGGCTTGGCTGTTGATCGACGAGGCGCATTCCATCGGCGTGCTCGGGAACGAAGGACGCGGGCTTTGGGAACACGTTGGCGTCGATCCGCAGCAGATTGACCTCACTATCGGGACTTTATCGAAAACTCTAGGGTCTTGCGGCGGGTTCGTCGCGGGCAAGGCGCAGGTGATCGAGTGGCTGCGCTATACGCTGCCGGGTTTCGTCTATAGTGTCGGCCTTTCGCCGGTGATAACGGCGGCGGCGGAGACCGCCTTGCAAGTCATGCAGGAAGAGACTTGGCGCATTGAGCGGTTGCGGCAAAATGCCGAACTCTTCGTGGAGCTTGCTCATGACGCGGGGCTCGATACGGGTCCTGCCATCGGGCGTGGCGTCGTCCCGGTACTTTTTTCGGATAGCCTTGAGACTTTGGCGGCGTCCAGCCATTTGATGGACCACGGCTATTACGTGCCGCCGATCATTCAAATCGGGGTCCCGAAAGATCAACCGCGTCTACGTTTTTTCCTTTCGGCCCTGCACACCGAGGCGGAGATAAGGGGCGTAACGGATCTGTTGGCCAAGCGGGAAGTCCAGCGCGAGGCGCCGGCCCGTTTGTTGAGTGCGGCGAACTGACCGCGGTGCCAAGTTCCGGTTCGCGTTTCCTGCCGCTAGTCCGCGAGGGGTTTGCTCGAACCCGCGATGGCCGTGCCGCCGCAAGCCACCCGAGACTCGATAATGAAGCAAGGCTAATTCCATGAGCAGGACCGAGCGCGAGGTGGAAATCGTCCCGGTGAATGGATTGCGAAATTTTCTCGCGTTTTGCCGATTGCCCCGGCTTCTTTATAAGGACTGTCCGGGCTTCGCGCCTCCTCTCGATGCTGAGCGTTGGACTTTGTTCGCGGCTAAGCTCAATCCGCACTTCAAGCTCGTCCAATCGCAAGCTTGGCTCGCCCGTAAGAACGGCAAGCTTGCCGGCCGAATTCTTGCACAGATCTATGACGAAGCCCATGCGCCGCTTGGCGCATCCCGGGCACAATTTGGTTGTCTCGATGCTCTTGACGACGACGCCGTCGTCGCCGGCCTGACCCGAGCCGCGGAAGACTGGCTGCGCCAACGCGGCGCTGCGCTCATGCATGGGCCATTTTCGCCCTCCGTGAACAGTGAGACGGGACTGCTCGTGCAGGGATTCGAAGCCGCGCCCATGGTGTTCATGCCCTGGAACCCGGCCTATTTGGGCGGTTCCCTGGAGCGCCAAGGTTACACAAAGGCGCGTGATCTCATTTCCTACCGCTACAATGCCGGCGAAAAAGACCGGCAGGCACGTTCAAACATTCTAGAGCGGCCCGAGTGGAGCGAGAGGCTCAAGATTAGAACTCTCGATCTTAAGAACATCGGCAAGGAAGCGGAGATCATCGTCGATATCTTCAACGATGCTTGGAGCGAAAATTGGGGTTTTGTGCCATTTACGCTCGCCGAGTTCATGTCGAGCGCCGACGCGCTCAAGATGGTGATGCCGCCAGAAGGCGGGTTCATGATCGAGCTCGACGGCGCGCCGCAGGCGTTCGGGGTCATTTTGCCGAACCTGCATGAAATAACCGCCGATCTTGGCGGACGCTTGTTCCCTCTCGGCCTTCCGCGCGTCGTCTCGCGGATCAGGAAGCATGCCTTTACGTCTGGGCGGCTCGCGCTTTTTGGAATCCGCCGCGCCTTGCACCGCAAGGCCGCCGGCGGTGCGGTCATTCTGGCGTTTATCGAGGAAATGCGCCGCCGCAGCAGATCGAGCTCGATTGAACACGTCGAATTCGGCTGGGTTTTGGAAGACAATCTTGGCATGCGCCGGCCCATCGAACTTTCCGGCGCGCGCATCGACAAGGTGCATCGCGTCTATGAGAAAAATCTCGCGGCTTGATTTGCGAGCGGCGTACACCTTATGATTGCGTGACCATGGCCGCGAAGCAATTTTCCGCGTTCGTGGATTGTGGCTTGACGAATTGCTTGAGGATGACCGGCACATGGGGCTGGACATGATCGCTGCCGGACCCGCCCGCATAGAACGCGCCACCGCGAACGGAGGTTTCATCGCGACGTCAATGAGGCGTCCGCATCCGCCTCGTCGCCGCGCCATTTTGGCGGCACATCCTGATATTGCCGCTCTTATCGGCCAGGACTGGAGGACGGCGGCCATCACCGTTGCTGTTGTCGCCGGACAGACCGCGATCGCGGCTGCTCTCGGCGTCCTCGGCCTCGCTTATTGGTGGGCGGCCGTGGCCGCCGCTTTTTGCATCGGCGCCTTCGCCAATCACGCAATGTTCGTCGTGATCCACGACGCGACCCATAATTGCATTTTCAAATCCAATGCCCTCAACAAATGGGCCGCGATCCTCGCCGATCTGCCAAACACTATTCCGACGGCGATGGGATTTCGCTGCTATCATATGAAGCACCATTCGCATCTCGGCGATTACGATTACGACGCCGATCTTCCAAGTCATTGGGAAGCGCGTCTGTTTGGCGGAAGCGCGTTTGGCAAGGCGGCTTGGATGTTTCTTTTTCCGGTGTTCCAGCTGACCCGCCTCGGCCGTCTGAAAGGCTCCGTGCCGATGTGGAGCCGGTGGACATTCGTCAATGGCGGTTGCGTTGTCCTCTACGATCTCGCCGTTCTGGCCTGCTTCGGCCCGAATGCACTAGTTTATCTTTTCGCGTCCTTTTGGTTTTCGGTCGGAGGCTTGCATCCGCTCGGCGCCCGCTGGCTCCAGGAGCATTTTACCGCCGATCCCGCGCAGGAGACCTTTGATTATTACGGTCCCTTGAATCTCATCGCGCTCAACATCGGTTATCACAACGAGCATCATGATTTTCCCGACGTACCGTGGTCGCGGCTGCCACGGCTGAAGCAAATGGCGCCGGAATTTTACGCCGAACTCAAGACGCATAAATCGTGGGGCGGACTGTTGCTCAAATTCATTTTCGACCCGCAATTCACTTTGTACACGCGAGTCGATCGCAGTTGTCCCGCGCCGGCCGTCAAACCTCGTTGAGCTGGTCTGCCGGCAATACGTTCGCAAGGGGTTGCGTCTTGGGCGTGCGCTTCCAGGTTCCATCTGCTCCGAAAACGGTCTTTAGAATGGACGGCGCGTTCGAGACGCTGACATAGAGCAGCAGTGGGATCAGCGACGCGAGCGTCGCGAGATAGCGCCAAAGCGAGCCCCGCCGCAAAATAATGTAGGGCACGAGCGTCATACCAACGCCGATGATTATAACCAATGCCACGATGGTTGCGATGATCGGCTGATAGGGGGCGAGGTCTCCACCCCGGATGATCGCGCATAGAGCCATGCAAAGTGAACCGAGTGCAACACAAGGGTAAAACATTTGGATGAGTATGAGAAAACTCGCCGACAGCTTTCGCCACCACGGCCAGTCGGCCATCCAGACTTCGCCGAATAGCTTGCGGGCAACTTGCACGAAACCATTCGACCAGCGTCGCTGTTGGACCTGCCAATGCGAAACCTTTTCCGGGACAAGCCCGGGCACAGGCGGATCCATCGCGAAAAGACCATGCCATCCGGCGATTTCGGCGCGCACCGTCAGATCGAGATCCTCGCAGAGCGAGTAGCCGAGCCAGCCGCCGGCAGCCTCTATTGCCGCGCGGCACCAGACTCCGCCAGTGCCGTTGAATTGAAACAGCCAGCCGGCGCGAAAGCGTGTCGCTTGCTCCATCACGAAGTGAGCGTCGAACATCAGCCCCTGCGCGCGCGTCAGCCAATTTGACCGGTAGTTTGCGAATTCGCAACGCGATTGCACGAAGCTCGCGCTTGGGTCGGCGATCAAGGCGGGGACGATCGCCCGCAGCCAATGCGGCGGCGGCCGGAAATCGGCGTCGAGAATGGCGACATAGGGGGCATTAGAGCGAGCGAGACCCTCCGCCAATGCTCCTGCTTTGTAGCCCCGCCGCTCCGCACGGCGAAGGTGCAAAATATCGTAGCCTTGCCGGCGCAGCTTCCAAACCGTGGCGTTAGCGATTGCGGACGTTTCGTCGGTGCTGTCGTCGAGAAGCTGAATATGCAGCTTCTCGCGCGGCCAATCGAGTGCGGCGGCGGATCGCAAGCAATCCGCGACCATCGCGGGTTCGTTAAAAACTGGGATTTGCACGAGAACGTGCGGCAGATCGGCATCGCTAACCACGGCTGCCGGAAGCGGCTTGCCGAGCAGCTTGCCGGTCGCTTGCTCAACAATATTGATGCCGATAAGAGTGAGAAAGCCGCCGCCGACAAACAGCAGCCCAAGCGAGGCGGCGACCAAGCCAGTTTCGCACAAAATCCGGAACAGATCGACGAAAACCAAGAGCGATGCCCCCGTGCCCCGGCCGCTTCCCGTCCGCCGCGCCCGCGCATTTGCATGCGTCTTTTCGCTTGGAACGGCCGTTTTGCCCGCACTGTCCGTCGCGCCGCAGGCCTTTGTCGTGCAGGCAACCGGAACGCTTAATACAAGCGGCGGGAACGGACACTGCACAAGCTTTAAATTCCAATAGCCTGGTTTTGACAACAAACAAATTGCAACAATTTGTTGCAGAATTTGAAAGATTGGTTTGTTTAACTTCGAGACCGCGCCGAGGAGCTTCCGGCGGACACGGCAGGACATAAGAAATCGTTAACGAATACGCTCTTGCGTTTGCGGAACGCTGACTTGAAAACGCGCCATGACTTTATCGACGAGCCGGGTCGGCAAGATTCGCGCGAGGCGCGCCAACAGGTAGAGGGAGCGTGGAAAGGCAATCACCGCCCTGTCCCGTTCGAGACCGCGTTTTATGAGGTTGGCGGCGCCGGTACCAGTGAGTTCGAACGGCTTCACGGCGTCGATACTGTCATTCAACGGGGTCTTCACAAAGCCAGGAATAATCAGACTGACGCGAACACCTTGCGTCTCGACGCGGCCGCGCAAGGCTTCGCTATAGGCATGGATCGCCGCCTTGGTCGCGCAATAGGAAGGCGCGTAAGGCAAGCCGCGTAAGCCCGCGATCGAGCCAATGAAGGCGATTTGGCCGGCCCCGCGCGCGCACATCGGCGCGATCAACGGTTCGACCGTGTTCAAGACGCCAATCAGATTGATCCCGACAATGACACGAACCGCGCGCGGGTCCTCGGCGATGTCTCCGGGCGCCAAGCCGGTCGTGATGCCCGCGTTGGCGATTACGAGGCCGAACGGCCGGCGGGTGTCCTCCGCGACGATCCATTCCGCCATCGCATCGCGATCGCGCACATCCAACTGGCCGGTGCTGACTTCAGCGCCTCGCGCCCGGGCGGCGGCGGCGATGTCCTCCAGCCGTTCGCGGTCGCGCCCAATTAACGACAAGTACACCCCCTCGCGCGCGTAAACGAGGGCGAGCGCGCGGCCAATGCCGCTCGATGCGCCAGTAATGAGGATGGTTTCCGGCCGCATCTCAGTTAAGCGGATCGGGAATTTTATACAAAACCACTGCTTCCCCCACAATCGCAAGATCGTTACTTCGCGCTCGAGCGACGAGCCGCAGAACGAGCTCTGGTCTCGGGCTCTCCCGGCTGCGCATGACCCGGCCGGACACGCAGATGCCATCGCCAGCCAGCACCGGCCGCAGAAACTTGCCCGATAGTTGCGCGATGAAAAGGTCGCGCCGCCACCGCATAATCAATGGTTCGAAACAGGAGAGCATTAGCATTCCATGGACCGGCGGCCCGGCAAGCCCGGCCGCCCTGGCGGCATTGGGGTCGAGATGCAGCGGATTGTCGTCACCCGAAATAACCGCATAACGCGCGAGCGCTTCCGGCGGGAAAGGCCCGAAGTTTCGCGCGCCAATTTCGTCTCCGGCTTTTGGCCAATCTGCTGGCGCCAGCTTCGCTTCGGCTTCAATCACGATGCCGGTTCCAAATTGAGCGGCACGATGCGCAGGACGGTTTCGGCACGTGCGCAAATCGCTCCCTCACCGGTGGAAACCGCCATTTTCAAAATCACTCGTGGCGGCGTTGCGGTGCGGCACGCCTCGACGGCGAGGACGTAATCAGTTTCGATTCGCAGGATTCGTTCGTAGGAAAAGCTTTGCGCCTCGTGAACTGGCAGAAAACCGCTGCCGCCGATCGATTGCAAGATTGCGCCCCGGACGGCGGGAAGCGCCAGCCAGCGTGCAGGGTAAGTGAGCGGAACAAAGCCAGCGGTTGGGGAGTCTCCCGTTTCGCGCAAAAATCTCGCAACTTCGTTCGCTTCAGTCCGGACCCGGATTGGGGGAAGACGAATGAACGCATCCTCGCTTGGCTCCGGCGTCAAGGCGGCGGCACGAGACTCCTGCTCAGTTATCATGCCGCGCGCCGCACGACGAGACTGGCGTTAATGCCACCGAAAGCGAAGGAATTGGTCAGCGCGGTGCGGATTGGCATCGGACGCGCCTCATTGGGCACCGCATCGACGGGGCATTTGGCGTCGGCCTCACGCCAGTTGATGGTTGGCGGCGCGATATTTTCGCGCACTGCTCCGATCGTCACGACAAGTTCGAGCGCGCCGGCGGCTCCCAGCGCATGGCCGTGGATCGGTTTCGTGGACGAAACCGGGAGATTCGCAAGCCGATTGCCGAAGACAAGCCGCAGCGCCTCCGCTTCAGTGGCGTCGTTGGCGGTCGTCCCGGTTCCATGCGCATTGACGTAATCGATCGCCTCGCCTTCCAGGCCCGCGTCGGCGAGAGCATTGCGCATGCAGGCAGCCGCTCCTTGCGCATCGGGCCGCACGGGGTCCTTGGCGTCGGCCGAGGTCCCGTAACCCGCTATTTCAGCGAGCGCTTCGGCGCCGCGAGCGCGGGCAACCTCCGCGTCTTCAAGAATGAACACAGCGGCGCCCGCGCCAATGACCATGCCGTTGCGGCCCCTGGAAAAAGGCCGGCAGGTGTCCGGCGTGAGCACCCGCAGCGCTTCCCAAGACAGCATCGCACCGTTCGTAATGCAGTCTTCGGTTCCACCGGCGATGACACGATCGACAAGCCCGGAGCGAATGAGATGGGTACCAATTCCGATCGCCTGGGTCGCCGAGGAACAGGCGCTCGCCACCGCGAAGCACGGCCCCGTCGATCCATAGCGGATGCTCGCCTGGGATGGACCCGCGCTGGGAATACAGCGTGGAATAGCCAATGGATCCGGGCGGCCCAGCTCCACCGATGTCACAAACAGAGTGCTTTCCAGGGTGTGCATGCCGCCGACGCCGGTTCCAATGATGGTGGCGGTGCGCTCACCCAAGGGTATTTTGGACGCAAGCCCGGCCTGGGCGACGGCCTCATCGGCGGCCACCAGCAAATATTGCGTGACCGGATCGCAGAACGGCAATTCGATCGCGGTGAGATAGGATGCCGGATCGAAATCCTGGACCTGGGCGGCAATCCTAATGCGGCCCCGATGGGGCCTCGCAAAGCGCGCTTCACCGATACACGAACGCCCCTCGCGCGCGGCTTTCCAGAGAGCTGGCGCGCCAATGCCTGCGGCAGAGACAGCTCCCATGCCGGTGACGGCAATTCGCCGCGCCTCAGCCATTCAGCTTTTTTTCTTTGTCGATATAAGTCGCGATCGCCTCGATCAAATCGCCGATGTTTTTTGCCTCGTGAAATGGGCCATCCATTGGAATATAGACGTCGAATTTGTCCTCGATGGCCGTCAATATCATTACGATATCGATCGATTTTAGATCGAGGCTTTCAATCGTCGCGTCCAAGGTGGCTTTCTCGCGGTCAACCATTCCTTCCGTGACGATCACGTCGATGATCTGGCTGGCGAGCTCGGTATGATCGAGGCCCTTTGTTTCCACCGGTTACTCCCTGCTAATGACCAATGGGCGACCACATCGCGCAAGGGCGATGCAGCTAGGCCGCCGCGACTCATGGACCACACCCTGAGCAACTCTACGCCGAACAAACCTTGCCAGCAATCCCGCCAAGCAAGCCGCATTGGCGGCGTCCGGCCTGAGGCCAGCGCGGGCACAAAATATTCAGGCCGGAAGAACGGGTTAGACCAATCCGCGTTCAAAATAAAGGCGTATCATGGAATTGCGACGACTCGCGTCCCAACCGCGACGCGATGATAAAGGTCGACGACATCCTCATTATACATTCGGATGCACCCATAGGAAGCGGCCGTGCCGACGGATCTGCGCATGCTCGGGCTCGTGCCGTGGATCGCGACTTCGGAAAGATTGAGGGTTATTGCCGCCGCCCCCATCGGGTTGCGCGGCGAGCCGCCGGGAATAACCCGCGAAAGATTCGGATGGTCACGCCGCACGTCATCGGGCGCCGACCACGCGGGCGTGTAGTATTTGCCTTGCACGAATGTTTCACCCCGCCAAGCCTTGCCCGCCCGGCCGATCGCGATCGGATAACGAACTGCGGTCCCGGCTCCCATCGTAAAATAGAGCCTCCGCTCGCTTTGCTTGATAATGATCGTTCCGGCCGGATAGGTCTGTGAAAACGCGACAAACTCGCGCGCGGGGGCCTCTCCTGCCGCTGCCCAAACTGTCAGGCCCGCGAAAAAGGCAATGCCAACCCGAAACTTACCAGCAATGTGGCCAAGGCTTGTGAGCTGTCTAACCATCGACACGCCGATCGAACGCTTAAATGAACCTGTGGTTCAGTTGAGCCGGGCTTGGTTCAAAAATGGAAAAGGCTGCGTCCGGACGGCGTGACAATTTGCGGCGGTGGTTAAGATATGGTTTCCACGGAGCTTTTCACGGGCACCCGCTAGGCGCGGTTTAATCGCCCCGGTTACGGATCAGCTCGTCGACAACCGCGGGATCGGCCAGGGTGGAAATATCGCCGAGCGCGTGAAACTCCTTTTCGGCAATCTTGCGCAGGATGCGGCGCATGATCTTGCCCGAACGCGTCTTTGGCAGCCCCGGCGTGAAATGAACGATATCGAGACTGGCGATGGCGCCGATATCCTTGCGCACCCAGGCGACGAGCTCGGCGCGGAGTTCCTCGCTCTGCTCGACTCCGATCATCAAGGTGACATAGGCATAGATTCCCTGGCCCTTGATATCGTGCGGATAGCCAACGACGGCGGCTTCCGCGACCTTTTCATGCGCGGCGAGGGAACTCTCGACCTCCGCCGTGCCGAGCCGGTGACCAGAGACATTGATGACATCGTCGACCCGGCCGGTTATCCAATAATAGCCGTCCGCGTCACGGCGGCAGCCGTCGCCGGTGAAATATTTGCCAGGATAGGCAGAAAAATAAGTCCGCACGAAGCGCTCGTGGTCGCCATGAATCGTGCGCATTTGGCCTGGCCACGAATCGGCCAAGACGAGATTACCCGAGCAGGCGCCTTCAAGGACGGCGCCATTGGCGTCCACCACCTCAGGCCAGATGCCGAAAAACGGCCAGGCCGCCGAGCCGGGTTTTAAGTCCGTCGCGCCGGGCAACGGCGAAATGAGAACGCCGCCGGTCTCGGTTTGCCACCAGGTATCGACGATCGGGCAGCGCGCGTCGCCCACGACATGGTAATACCATTCCCAGGCTTCCGGATTGATCGGTTCGCCGACCGTGCCTAGAAGCCGCAAGGATGTCCGGCTAGTTGCCTTGACCGGCTCGTCGCCCGCGCGCATCAGGGCGCGGATGGCGGTCGGCGCGGTATAAAAAATATTGACCCGGTGCTTGTCGATAATTTGCCAGAACCGCGACATACTGGGGTAAGTTGGAATGCCTTCGAACATCACCGTCGTGGCGCCATTGGCAAGCGGCCCGTAGACGATATAGCTGTGCCCGGTCACCCAGCCAACGTCGGCGGTGCACCAAAAAATATCGCCTTCGTGATAATCGAAAACATAGTGATGGGTCATCGCGGCGTAGACGAGGTAGCCCGCCGTTGTGTGTACCACGCCCTTCGGCGCGCCGGTCGAGCCCGACGTATAGAGAATGAACAGCGGGTCTTCCGCATTCATCCCAGCGTAGGGGCACTCGGATTCGGCGCGCGCCATTGCCTCATGGTACCAGACATCGCGGCCCTCGACCCATGCGATGGCGCCGCCGGTGTGCCTGACGACGAGCATGGTCTCGACGATTTCGCCCGCTTTCGCAGCGGCCGCGTCGGCGTGCGCCTTGAGCGGCGTGATGCGCCCGCCGCGCCGCCCTTCGTCGGCGGTGATGAGTAGCTTCGACCGGCAATCCTCAATCCGTCCAGCGAGCGACTCAGGCGAAAAACCGCCGAAAACGACCGAATGGATCGCGCCGATCCGCGCGCAAGCGAGCATCGCATAGGCCGCCTCGGGAATCATCGGCAGATAAATCGTGACCGTGTCGCCCTTCTCGACGCCACGGCTTTTGAGGACATTGGCGAGGCGGCAAACCTCGTCATGCAGCTCCTGGTAGGTGATCTGTTTCGATTCCTCCGGACCGTCGCCTTCCCAGATGATTGCGGTGTGGTTTGCAAGCCGGGGCAGATGCCGGTCGATGCAATTTTGCGCGGCATTGACGGTGCCGTCCTCGAACCATTTGATTGAGACGGAGTCCGGCCCGAAGGACGTATTTTTTACGCGTGTGAAGGGTTTGATCCAATCGATGCGGCGTGCTTGCTCGGCCCAGAAGGACTCTGGATCGGCAATCGACCAAGCATAGCACTCCTCGTATTTCGCGTGATCAATATAGGCGCGCTGTTTCCAGTCGGGAGCGACGGGATAGGTATTTCCGGACATAATCGCCTCCTCCCAGCGTGGCGCTCCTTTGGATTCCGCCCAACGCTCAAAAATTATCATGGGCCGGGCGGCGGCACCTGAAAAAAAATTGCCAAATTCACACTGACGATCGGCGATTTTACGGAAGCTTGGCGTTTAGCACGGCAAACCGTGCCCCCTGAACAGGGGGTGCGCCAACCCTCCTTTTGGATAGTCTTGCGATGTTTGAATTCGGAGGTGACCAAAATGTAGCCCGATCACTCGTCCGGCATCAAATCCCTCCGTTGGAGGGAAAAAGATGAAGATTTTCCTCGCAAATAGGAGAAGAGAAAATGGCTATTTCATTTCCGTTCGAATTCGTCGATCTAGGAGTTCCGGTTCCGTTCGTAGTTCTTCCAAACCCAGATTTTCCGGGGGAGACGAAGCCTCTATGTATCCTCGAGAACCAGGGGGCGCCTCCGGGTCCGGACACTTTTATCACGACGGGCGCCCTCCCGTTTCCCAACGATCCAGACCCTTGGTCCCTGACTTTCCATTGGGCAACGGCCGGAGCCCCGACTGCGGGAGAATGGCAGCTTGACGCATTTCTCGAAGGTGTCAGTGCTGGGGTCGCGAATATTACCGTGCCGGCGACGACCCCGGGCCCTCTCCCCTTCATTGTCCCTGGGGGTTCCCCACTTCATTACAACGTCACCTTTGGAATTCCGGCGGGCGCCATCAAAGCCACCGTACCCGGAGTTTTTCTCTTCCGGCTCTACGCAACACTTAGATGGGCTGAGTTGCCTGGACCACGTGTCAGGGTTTCTGGTCGTGCAATAGGACCATTGATCGATTTTTATTACCCTGCATAAATCGTCGCAGGTTGATGGACTTCCGGCAGTGTTCGTGGCAGGCAAGGACACGCAGCGAGATTGGGCGCGGTTGTGCCCATCTCAACATCGCCACCAGTTGTTCCGGCTCCGCCAAGAGCAGGAACGTCTTCGAGGAAGAGCAAACCTTGCTACCTCGCCTCAAGGGCATTCTTTGGCAACTCTTTCGAGCGCTTGCGACAGGCCGGCAAGCGAATAGCTGTCGGTCGTCACGTGACCTTTCGACGAGGGCGCCTTGACGATAAGTTTCGAGCCTTTTTTTAAGGCATCGACGAAGTTAGCTTCCTCGCTCTGGTTCTTAATCCAGGCATTGGCCCCTTTGGCAATGAGATCGAAGGTGGATCCGGCGACTTCCGCGCGGCCGCCGCTTTCTTTCATGGGAAAGCCCATGATGATCGAGACCTCCTCGTGCACATTCTCAGCAGGCCGGTTGGCGATGAAGACATATGAAGGATCGCGTTTCAATCCGGGGGGAGCCCTGTCCTTGGGCGTTGCCAGCGTGTAGCAGGTCTTGGACTTTTCGCCTTCCGCCAAAAACACGCCCCAGGCTCCGTAACTTGCCAGTTGCGAGGGCTTCCCAGTCTTTGCCGCGTCCGGGCTCGCGGTACCGGTTTGTCCGGCCTTCGCCGCTGGCTTTGTCTCCTTGGGCTTGTGCTTGGTCTTGGCGGAAGCGGGGCTGGCGCAAGCCAGCGCGGCCGCAAAGGTAAGGATGGGAACGGTGGCGAAAACGCGAAAAAATAAGCGAGACATGGGGTGTCGATTCTCCTGGCCGCCTTGTGCTAAAGGGGCTGCTTCTTTACCTCCTCTATATGCCGTGAGCGCGGCTGGCGAAAGGCACGGGTTGCTTCCTGCCGCGGGAAATTTGGGGCGCGCGGTCCCCGATTTGCCGCGGCGTTCAGCGATGGCCGCTTGGCACGGCCATTTGCCTCAAAGACCTTCGGTTTTCGCCGCGGCAAGAATGGCACCCGGCCGCTCCAACGTGCCCTTTTGCATCAGCACAACAAAACCTTCGCCGCTGGCTGCCCCACCCGGCACGTCGAAGGTTGCGGTCTCGCCGGTCCAATCGCCAAGCTTCTCGATCGAACGTACGACATTTGTGTAGGTGATGCTGCGCCCGCCATTCTCGCCACGCAGAATTTGAACCGTGCTGGCAGCGGCGACCTTCAGCGCGAAAACTCCCGCTGGGCCACCGCTACCGGCTGCGACCTCCACCCTAAACTGGCTGCCAATCTTGGATAGATGCACTGGCACGCTCAGCGCACCATCAGTCCCCTTGGTAGTTTTAATTGCCTCCTCGATTTCGGCTGGGTCACTGCCAGCGACGCCGGCCAGCCCATTCACAATGACTTGCGGTGTATAGACCTGCCGCTCGCCACGCGCCGCCGCATAGGCCTTCTGGCGCGCCGTGAAAGCCGGAGACGCGAGCGTATCCCGCCAGCCGATATAGTCCCAATAATCCACCGGGAAGGATACCGCCACGACATCCGGAGCACGCGCAATCGCCGCGAGCCACCGGTCGGCGGGCGGACAGGAGGAACACCCCTGGCTCGTGAACAGCTCGATGACGTATTTGGTCGTGCTGGCGGTGAACGGCTCGGCGCCAAGATTGCAGCAGGCCGCGACGGCCACCGCTGCACGCGCGCAGGCAACGAAGATCGAGCGATCGAAGAAAGCCATGAGCGGGCTGCCAAGTTTGCAACGATTTCCGGGTTTTGCCGAACCTAGAGGAACAGATGTTTGGCGCCAGTCAATTCATGTTTACCGCCGGCCGCTCAAGACGGTGTTTTCCGGTTCATGGCGACCGCAGGTATGTGGACGGTGTTGCAAATCGTGTTGGGGCGCGCCATTGTGCGAGCGATGGCTATTCTTCTAGGGGCCGCTTGACGCGTCACGGATTGGCCCGCGTGAAATTTCTTCTTGCCCATTTGTCCGACCCGCATGTTGGACCTTTGCCGCGTCCCCGCCGGCGCGAATTGATCGGCAAACGAGTCACTGGCTATTTGAATTGGACGCGCTCCCGCTCGCGCATCCATGACATGGCGGTGCTCGAGCAGATCGTCACGGATATGAGGGCGCATCATCCAAGCCACGTCGCGATGACCGGAGATATCGCGAATATCGGTCTTCCGGCTGAGTTCCAGCTCGCCCGGAATTGGCTCGAAACCTTGGGGGCGCCCGAGGACGTGAGTTTCGTGCCCGGCAATCACGACGCCTATGTGCGCGGGTCCATGCCTTATCTCGCGCGCGCCTTCGCGCCGTGGATCACAGGGGAGGCGAGCGACGGCGAGGGGTTCCCCTATCTGCGGATCCGCGGCGAGGTGGCATTGATCGGCTTGTCGTCGGGGGTTCCCACGCCGCTGTTCATCGCGGCGGGATATTTGGGCCGCCGCCAATTGCAAGCCGCCGGGAGACTTCTCGCCGAAACCGGCAAGCGTGGTCTCATCCGCGTCGTGATGTTGCACCATCCACCACAAGCCACGGCTTCGCAGCTCGGGCGCGGCCTCGTCGACTCGGCCGGTCTCGCGGCTCTGATCCGCCGCATGGGCGCCGAGCTTATCGTGCACGGCCATAACCACAGACTTTGCCTGGCGCGGATGGAAGGTCCAAAAGGTCTCGTGCCGGTTGTCGGCGTGCCATCGGCCTCTGTCATTCGCGGGACGTGGCATCACCGCGCCGGATACCACCTCTTCGAGATCAGCGGCAGCGGAAGCAATTGCAAAATCACGGCCCGTGCGCGGGGCCTATTGCCGGGGACAGCCGTCGTCGGAGATCTCGGTCCGCTCCTTTTGTGACGCCGTTACACCGGCGGCACGGCGAAGTTTCCTGGCCGCGAGAGCTGTCACACCAAAGCTTGTTGTTGTGTTGGAATTTTTCGGCGCGGCGTGCCGTCCGGATGCTAATCCGCGACTGTTTCGACCATGACTTGCGCCAAACCGGCCTGGACAAAACCGAGAACGCCGGCGGCGCCGGTCGAGACATCGATGATTCTGCCCTTAATATACGGCCCCCGGTCATTGACCACTAGTACCGCGGAGCGTTTGTTGGAGAGATTGGTCACTCTGACATGGGTTCCAAACGGCAGCGAGCGATGCGCGCAGGACATATGGCCGCGTCCGCGGTAGTATGAAGCCTTGCCTGTCCAGCTTTGCGCCTGCGCGGCACCGCAAAGGGTGATGGATGCAACAGTTACAATGATTATATTCTTCAATATTCACACTCCATGCTTGGCTATTGTTAAGCTCTTGAGTTCGAGCTTGGGCAAGTCTGCATGGAATATGTGCTGAAAAAGCGGCGATATATTTGCATACTAGAGATACATAATTCTGGAAAGTTTTATTGTATTTATTATTATATATAAATTATATAAGGTGATATGATCTTATATTCATAAGTATCTCTACGGAATTGAGTGATAAGCATAAGTTTGTGAAAACAAATGCATAAACTGTCTGATTCTACCTTATGAATAGCTTTAGAAAATTTTGCCGTGTCTGCTCTAGTTAAGTGGCTATATACAGTATGCGGCCCGGCTGCCTCGGCAACACCTTCGCGGCACTGCGTTGGGCAATACATCAGTGAGCAAACTCGTCGAATTGTTCGAGATGAGCCAGCCTGCACTCTCGAAGGCATCAAGTGCCGGCGCGACTGGCCTGAAGCGTATAGTCGCCATTGGACAACCGCCTCGACCGGTAGGCAAATTATCTCAAGAAACTACAGGCCAAGGAGAAGAATCGTGGCCACAAGAAATAGCCTCGACACCGGAAGGAAAACGATCCTTTTAACTCAAACCGATGGAGCATGATCCATGCAGCTCAAACATAAAATCACCCCATGCTTGTGGTTTGACGATCAGGCCGAGGACGCTGCGAATTTCTATGTCTCCATATTTAAGAACTCGCGTATTACGGCCATGTCCCGTTACGGCGACGCTGGTCCCGGTCCCAAAGGCGGCGTCATGACCGTCGCGTTCGAGCTCGACGGACAATCGTTCACGGGCCTCAATGGCGGCCCAATTTTCAAGTTTAACGAAGCGATCTCGATGATCGTCAACTGCGAAACACAAAGCGAGGTCGACCACTACTGGGAGAAGCTGTCCGCCGGCGGACAGACTCAGCAATGCGGCTGGCTGAAGGACAAATTTGGCCTCTCATGGCAAATCGTGCCGGCCGCGCTTATCGAATTGATTGGCGACAAGGACCCAGTCAAATCGCAGCGAGTCATGCGAGCCATGCTGCAAATGACCAAGATCGACATCGCCAGACTGCGAGAGGCGCATGCAGGATGACGCTCTGGTAAAATAATAGGAGAGCCATCATGGGCAACTATGTCGATGTTTTCGTCGTTCCCGTCCCCGAGAGGAATATCGAGGCTTACCGCAAACAGGCGGAACTGTTCGCCAAGGTCTGGCGCGAGCACGGTGCGCTTTCGTGTATCGAGGTTGAGGCCGATGACGTGAAACCAGGGAATTGGACCTCGTTCCCTCAGAGCGTGGACCTGAAGCCCGGTGAGAAAGTGTTTGTTGGAATCATTACCTACGCATCGCGCGCTCGCCGCGACGAGGTCAATGCCAAGGCGATGAAGGACGAGCGCATGGCCGGCATGAAGCCGGAAACCATGCCGTTCGACGGCAAACGCATGTTCTTCGGAGGATTCAAGCCATTCGTTGGCGGCTGACTGGCAAGGCATGCCGCTGCGATTTTCGCGTCGTAATAGCCGTAATATTCTAGTCTGGTGTCCCTCACTGGAGCGATAGCCAGAAGCAAAGGAGATGCGACGATGAAGTTCATGATTTTAGTCAAGGCCAGCAAGAGTTCGGAAGCAGGCGTTATGCCAAGCGCAGAGCTGCTCACCGCCATGGGCAAGTTTAACGAGGAGTTGGTGCAAGCCGGCGTGATGCTTGCAGGCGAGGGCCTTCATCCGACGTCCAAGGGTGCGCGGGTGAGATTTGCTGGGAACAAGCGCACTGTTATCGACGGCCCTTTTGGCGAGCCGAAGGAGCTGATAGCAGGCTACTGGCTGTGGCAAGTAAAATCGAAGGAGGAAGCAATCGAGTGGGTAAAGCGCTGCCCCAATCCGCATAATGAAGACTGCGAGATTGAAATACGCCAAATTTTCGAGGCAGAGGATTTTGGCGCGGCACTATCGCCCGACTTACGGGCGCAAGAGGAGCGCTTGCGCGCGCAAGCCGGGGAGCTGGCCAAGACTGCGAAACGCTGAACCCCGAACGGTTGCAGCGACCACCCCAACCCCTGAAAGGCAGATACCATGCAAGTCCAACCCTATTTGATGTTCGAAGGCCGCTGCGAGGAAGCGGTTGAGTTCTACCGCAAGTCGCTCGGCGCCGAGGTGACGACGCTCATGCGCTTCAAGGAAAGCCCCGATCCCAGCATGTGCGCGCCCGGCACCTTAGATAAGGTGATGCACATGAGCTTTCGCATCGGCGAGACGACTTTGTTAGCGTCCGACGGGCACTGCACGGGGCAGCCGAATTTCCAGGGTTTCTCACTTACGCTCCACGTGGCTGACGATGCCGAGGCCGAGCAGAAATTCGCGTCTTTGGCCGAGGGCGGGCAGGTGCGGATGCCGTTGGCCAAGACCTTCTTTTCCTCGCGCTTCGGCATGCTCGCCGATCGCTTCGGCGTGCCATGGATGATTATCGTGGCGCATTGACAACAGATTGCCTTCTCCCGGCCAACGCGAGAGGGCAATCGCCGGTCGCCCGGTTTAGCGGCTTTTCTGGGTTACGGTCCCGCCCGCTATCCGTGCCGCGGCATTGACCTCGGCATGAATTTGCGCCGGGGCGGCGGTGAGCACGCCGTGGCGGGTATCGCGGCGATTATAGACAATCGCACGCCCGTCGAGACTAGCCAGGCGTCCTCCCGCCTCGTGGAGAATGAGGTCGGCCGCCACGATGTCCCAGTCATGCGCATTTTCCGAGGCAAAACCCGCGTCGAGCGCGCCTGACGCGACATTCGCGAAACGCAAGGCAAGCGACGCAATTTTGGGTTGCAACGCGAATTGGAGCCCGGCTTCGCGCAGCCGCTCGGCGAGGAGTACGGGCGCCGCGACCCTTGCCGTGGCACCAAGCGCAACGCGCTTTGAAACCTCGATTGTAGTGTCGTTGAGCCGGGCGCCGGCGCCCTTGACTGCGACATAGGTTTCCCCGAGCGCCGGGGCATGAACGACGCCAATCAGCGGGCGCCCCTGTTCGACAAGCGCGATCGCGATCGCCCATTCCCCATGGCCTCTCATAAAGCCGCGGGTGCCGTCGATCGGGTCGACGACAAGCACAATATCCTTCGTGAGACGCGCCGATGTGTCCTCGGTTTCCTCGGAAAGCCAGCCTGCTTCCGGCACCAGAGACTGAAGACGCTGCCGTAAAAAGCGATCGACAAGATAATCGGCTTCGGTAACCGGGGAGCCGCCCGCCTTGTGCGAAATCTCGGCGCTCGTCACCGCGCCCGGACGATAAAATGCCAGCGCCAGCTTACCGGCGCCGCGGGCGGCTTCAACGAAGGAGGAGGCCAGGCCATCCCCATGCGAGATAGGACCCAATGTCAAATGCCAGTGTGAGAAAAATTGCTCCTTTCGCTTATCCTGCTGCAGTGCAAGAAACAAGCGTTTCCGTATGCCGCGCCGCCCTTGCTTGCCGCCGCCGGTTCGGCCGCTGCCGCCCTCTGCGCCAGAACCGAACCCGGCAACTAAAACACCGGCATGGTGCTTGTCCCGGCCTCAGAGTTTGGGCCACATGCGTGGCAATCCTCTCCGCTTATTGCGATACTTGGAATGGCCCGACGGCCAAATCTGACTCATTGCCTCAAGGCAAAGGCCAAAATCTTGGGCGGTTGGCACGCGTGCCATGCCGGCAAAAGAGCAGGGGAGGGACGGCTGTCCGGACATCACGAAAAATAGCAAATCGCGATCGAACAAAGGATGCCGCCGTTACGGCGTTTTGCCGCATTTTGAAGCTGGAAAAGACGATAATGCTTCCTGGCCCGCTCTCAAGGTGCAACTTCAAGCTGCCCTTTCATTCCGGGGTGGAAGCGGCAGATGTAGGGGATGCTGCCGGACCGCTTCAAAATCGTCCGGCCCTTGGCGCCGGCTGGGAGGTCGATGTCGAAACTCCCGTCCGTCGCGGTTGCCGTATGCCGGAGGATATCGGAGTTCTTCCACTCGACGATGTCATTCACATGCAGCCCGCCGGGCGCCGGTCCAAATGCCAGGTCGTCGATTCCGATACTATGCAAGCGCGGACCGGCGCCAAACGAGGGAGACGCGAGCGAAACAACGCATAATGCCAGCGCCCCCCGTCTCCCTATCTTCGATCGAAACGGCATCGGAGCCTACTTCAGCTCATCCACGAGACGCTCGGCATGCCGTTTATGCTCCTTGAAGAGCTTGAGGCCGGTTTCCAACAAGCTCTTAAGCTTAGCGTTCTGCGCGGCTGGGATCAGCGTCGATTCAAGCGCTCCATCGACTGCCTCATGATAGGCAATTTCGTTCTCGGCATAGGCCTTGTCAAATGCGGATCCGCTCAATGCCCGCAGCTCCTCCCGCTTTACGCGCGCCTCCCGGTACATGTTCCTGCTGGTATCGTTGTCCTCGGGCGTCATGTCCAGCTTGTCGTACAACATGATTAGCTTGTTATTCACTGCCAAGTGATCCCGGATCATCTCCTCGGCGAAGGAACGGACCGCCTTGTTGTGTGTCTTCTTCAATGCGTCAATGGCCTGCTCGATGTCAATCTGCCCGGCTGTGTAGGCAATGTCGGCGATTTGAGGGTCGGTGGGTTTTCCCTGGGCCATTGCGGTCGCCGCAGCGAAACAAACGCCGGCCGCCAAAACCGAGCTCTTTAATAAGGGACTAATCTGGAACATTGTGACCTCCCTGACTGACTGCAAACAGCCCTCTCTGGCGGGGCTGTTGCGAGCATTGGACGCGGCTAGGGAAAAATGTCAACTGGCCGTAAACGCCATTGCCGGAAACTCCTATGTTTGCCGAGCCTCGACCTCGCCGCCGCAGACGATATCGATCAGTTGCTCAAATCCAGGTGGGGGCGAAGGCATAATCAGCCATCTTCTTCCAGTTCAGAAGAGGCCAAAAGAAGGGAAAGTTATCTTCATGACAACGAAATCAGCGGCTCCAGCACTCGATGCGCCGATGTTATCGGTTTGCGCTTATGGGAACCAAAGGTCGAGGGTCTGGCTTTGCCAAAGTCCGTCAGCAACAGCAATCGATCTCTCAACAAGCTCGTTTCCATTTCATTGGATGACGAGAGACGAAGGTTCGAAGAGGGCGCAGGCTCTCGGCCGCTAGCGGATTGAGGCCGCTGAGATCTACCGAAAGATGCGCTCATGAACGAGATACATACTCTTTTTGTCGTTTGCTTCGTAGCGGTTCTCGCGCCATTGCTTGCCCGATTACCGCCGCTAGCTCGAACGCCCGTAGTTGTTTTGGAATTGGGGCTTGGAATATTGATCGGCCCAAGTGGTGCCGGTTGGGTTACGAGCCAAGGGGCCATCGAATTCCTCGGGGAATTTGGCCTCATATTCTTGTTTTTCCAAGCGGGGTTCGAGTTCAACCCAGGGAAAATAGGAATCGCGCCGCTTCGTCTTGGCGCACTTGCGTGGCTCGTTTCATTAGGTTTGAGCAGTGTTTTTATGGGATTGCTTTATATCTTGGAACTGGTGCACGCGCCTTTGCTCGTCGCGCTTGTTTTGCCAACGACATCATTCGGCATCCTCATTCCTATTCTTCGACATACCGACGACCTCGAAAGCGATTTTGGCCGTTATGTCCTCGGCGCGGCGGCGATTGGCGAACTCGTTCCGGTCATCCTGATCGCGGTGGCGCTGTCTCATGAGCACAACATCCGCCACCTGCATCAGATACTATTGAGCATAGTCTTTCTGGCAACCGCGATCGAAGCGCTTTTTTTCGCCAGGAGCCTGCGCTCGGAGAGGCTGTCGCGCATGATCGTGCGTTGGATGGGCGATAGCTCCGTTCTGCCGGTTCGAATTTCGATCTTGATTCTCCTTGGGTTCCTCTCGCTCGCCAATGAACTCGGCATGGAGGTGGTCCTCGGCGCCTACGCGGCCGGAATGATGATCGCAATGCTGACCAAGGTGGAGATACTTCAGTATCGCCTGACATCGATCGGCTCAGGATTCTTAATTCCATTGTTTTTCATAACGAGCGGCGTCGAATTCGACCTCCCCACGCTGGTGACCAGTCCGGCGAGCCTTGCTCGGCTTGTCCTCTTTTGCGGGGGTTTTCTCTTCATCCGCTTTGTTCCGGTTTTCTTGTATAAACACGTGCTCCCACAGCGCGATCTGCTTCCGCTCGCGCTCTTTTCCGCCACTACGCTGCCGCTTGTCGTCGCGATGACGTATTTGGGTGTACGAACGGGCGACATGCTGCCCGAGAATGCATCAGCCCTCGTGGGTGCGGCCATCATAACGGTCGTTGTTTTTCCACCTCTTGCCAATTTGCTCCGGTCGAAATCAAAAGAAACGCGATCAGATGCTTCCGCGGCCGGTGCCGCCCGTCGCGTCGCCGGTTTGGCCTCGGCGCAGTTTACCCGGTTCATCGTCTTCATTGCTCAGAAAATCTGGGGAAATCGATGATGCAAGCAGTAGCACCCGCGCAATCGAAGGAACCGAGGTGCTCCCCTGAGCCAGGGCCCGCCGCATGGTGGACGATGGGGCTCTGCGCCCTGGCGGTGGGCGTGATTGCCGGCTTCGGCGCCGTAGTCTTCCGCGCCATGATTGGCGGGTTCCATAACCTCCTGTTCCTGGGCCTGTGGTCCTTCGACTACGAAGCCAATGTCCATACACCGCCCTCGCCATGGGGCACCTGGATCATTCTCGTGCCGGCCCTCGGCGCCATCGGGGTTGCCTTCCTGGTCACGACCTTCGCGCCGGAGGCAAAGGGGCACGGCGTGCCGGAGGTGATGGATGCGATCTACCGCAAGGACGGCCGGATCCGTCCGATCGTGGCCGTGATTAAGTCGCTCGCCTCCGCCCTTTCGATCGGCAGCGGCGGCTCGGTAGGACGCGAGGGACCGATCATCCAGGTCGGCGCGGCCTTCGGCTCGACGATCGGGCAGCTGGTTGCCATGCCCGCCCGGCAGCGGGCGCTGCTGATCGCCGCCGGCGCCGGCGCCGGAATCGCCGCCACTTTTAATACGCCGATCGGCGGCATCGTCTTCGCCGTCGAGCTGATGTTGCCATTTGTAACCTCCCTAAGCCTGCTCTGGGTTGGGCTCTCTTGCGTAACGGCAACCTACATCGGCCGTATGTTCTTCGGCGCCGTGCCATCCTTCAACGTCCCCTCCCTCTTGCTCATCGTCCCGTCCCTCCCGCTCACTGAAGGCTCTGACCTGGCACTGCCGGTGCTGCCTTGGTTCGCTCTGTTGGGGATCATCCTAGGCGTGCTGGCATGGCTGCTGACGCGCGGCATTTACTGGTTCGAGGACCTCTTCGACGCCTTGCCCGGCAATTATTACACGCGGCACATTTCGGGGATGCTGCTAGTGGGCCTGATCATGTACGGGTTCATGGCCTTTTCGGAACGCTATTTCGGCCAGCCCAGTCACTACTATGTGCAAGGCGTAGGCTACGCCACCATCATGGACATACTGCGGGGAGAGTTGACGGCTCCCGGCTTCCTGCTTTTGCTCGTCGTCGCAAAGCTGCTGGTGACCTGCCTGACCCTTGGTTCGGGCGCGTCGGGCGGCGTGTTTTCGCCCAGCATGTTCTTGGGCGCGGCACTTGGGGGCTGTTTCGGCAGCGCGCTGCTTCACGTCCTCCCCGATCTGCCCATGACCCCCGCCCACTTCGCCTATGCCGGCATGGCCGGCATGGTCGGCGGCACCACTGGGGCCGTCCTCACCGGAACGATCATGATTTTCGAAATGACGCGGGACTACACCGTCATCCTTCCGGTGATCCTCACCGTCGTGCTGGCCTGCGCGGTGCGGAACTGGTTATCGCCTTCAACAATATACACGCTCAAGCTTCTGCGGCGCGGCGAGATCGTTCCCCAGGGATTGCAAGCCCGGTTGGGTGAGGTGAAGAGCCGCCACCTCATGACGGGGGATTTTTTGCTTCTCCCGCAGGGACAGGCCAGCAATCCGGACATTGTCCGTGAGGCGCTGCTACGCGAGCATGTGGTTGTGGTTACCGGGCTGGACGATCGGATCCTCGGCGTGTTCGATGAACGATCCAGGCTCGATTACCCCTGCGGACAATTTCCGCCGCCAGGATGCTGCCATGTCGTGGTGGACCCGGAGGCACCGCTCAACGCGGTTCTGCGCGCGATCGACCAGGCTGGCGCACGGGTCGCGCTGGTCACGCGCATTTCGCCAGCCGAAATCCCGAAGGTGCTCGGCGTTATCACCGAGCGCGACATCGCCCGGCTGGCCTATGCTACCGCCAGACTGACGGATTAGCAGCCTAAAGAAAAGGCCATTCCAGTAACCGCTCTGGTCCAGACTTTCAGAATGAACGAAGCGAAACGCTTGGGAACATCACGACGCTCATGCGGCGAGAGCTGCATTCCAAATTCGGGCGCCATTATTTCTTTAATGCCAAGCCTTCCGGGTTCAAATTGACCTTTCCTGATTCGATTTGTCGCTTCAATGTCGGCGGTGGTGATCAAGGCACTCCGATAGCGCAGCAATCCAAGCATTGTGGAGGATTTCATTGGAACGTTCGCTGAGAAAGGGAGCGCTTGGTTTTCTCGACGCGCTGGCGATGGCTATCGCGGGATCGGCTCCGGCCTATTCGATTACCGTCACCACCGCCGCCCTCGTTGCCGCGGCCGGCTTCGCCGGACCGGCGGCGCTCTGGATCGCGGCGCTGCCAATCATCGGCATCGCCATCGCTTTTGCCTATCTGAACCGGTGGCGGCCGGATGCTGGGGCGGCCTATGTTTGGGTTGGCCGCGCGATGCACCCGACGCTGGGTTTTCTTGCCGGGTGGGCGCTCCTCAGCACCTCGACGATCTTCAATGTCGCCGCGGCGCTCCCTGCAGGACAGGCGACGCTCGACCTTTTCGCGCCCGGGCTGAGCCACGACGTTATGTGGGCGGCCGGCGCCGGGGCCGTCTGGTTCCTCGGCGTGCTGGCGCTCGTCACCTTCGGCATCACGGTCAGCGCCAGAGCGCAGGTGGTTTTGACCTCGCTCGAGGTCCTTGCCGTCGTTCTCCTGTGCGGCCTGGCGATCTATAACGTCCGCACCGCGCCGGCCGCCGATTTCTCCTGGGATTGGTTTTTTCCTTCGGCCTTCGGCTCGTTCCAATCCTTTTCGGCCGCTATGCTGGTGGCGCTTTTCTATTATTTTGGCTGGGACGTATCCGCAAACCTCGCGGAAGAGACGGCTAGCGCCAACACAATCTCCGGGATCGCCTGTATCCTAGGCGTGGCGGTGACCGTGGGCATGTTTCTCCTGGCGCAGGTCGCGGTCCAGATGGCTCTGACTCCGGCCGAAATTCAGGCGAATAGCGGCAATTTGCTCCCGGCCCTTGGCGCTGCGGCGCTCCCTGCGCCATGGAGCGGAATCGCCGTGCTTGCGGTTTTGGCTAGCGCCGTCGCGACGATCGAGACGCAGCTCCTCCAGTGCACAAGGCTGTTGTTTTCCATGGCGCGCGACCGGGCGATCGGCGAGGCGATGGGCAAGCTCCATCCGCGCTTTCAGACGCCTTGGCTTGCGGGCTTCGCTGTCGCCGGTGTCTCACTTCTTTTGTTCATCGGCTCGGCCACCCTGCCTTCCGTCAACGCATTGATGAGCGGCCTCATCAACGCGATCGGCGTGCAAGTCGCCTTTTATTATACGTTAGCTGGCGTCGCCTGCGCCTGGCATTACCGCCGCAAGGCAATGAAGCATGGTTGGAGGACAATCGTGTTCGCTGTGATCGTCCCGTTGACTTCGGCATTCTTCGTCGCTGGGGTCGGGATCTTCCAGCTGCCGCAACTTGGCTGGCGAGTCTCGTTCCTCAGCATCGGCTCGATCGCAATTGGCGCCGTGCCGCTTCTATACTACCAAGGGCGAAATCGCCGCCGCTTCTCCTATGATGAATTCGTCAGCTGAATGGCGCCGCGTGGTTGCGGCCGCTTTGCCGCCTTCGCTTATAACAAACAGTGCCGCGCCTTCGATTTAAGTAAGAATTAACCGTTCGCATTCAGGCAGCCGCGCATTTTTTGAAAATAACTCTTGTAATGCGCGGCGAATCGCATATTTCTCACTTTGCCCAATTTCGCACGTGCCTGTGGTTGCGTGCCGGTTGGCGGGGATCCGGACAAGAGGCCGGTTAACCGCCTTAAAGAGGACCGGCAGCCGGAGGCGAACCGGCGAACCCCGCCAAACGGGGGACGCGACTTAAAGCAACGACGGACCGGGCTTTTTCGTCTCTGCCAGCCTCCAAAGCTGGCTTACCGAAGAGGCTAGTCTTTCTTGCCGGGCGTGCGGAGCGGGATCTCATCCCAATCCAAGCGAAGGCCATGAACGCTATGGAAGGCGCATTCCGCGCTGTTCCAGGTGGGATTGTCCAACGGCGCAGCATCGGACCGCGCGTGGCCACTTAGGCATTTGCCTTGGGGGCGCGAGCGGTCGCGGATGGCGGTCACCTTAAGCACTCGTGTCTCCAACGCGCGGGCGCCCATGCGGCATCGCCATTCACCCAAAGCTTGTTCGTTCCGGCGTGGAGATCCGCGCCCTTCGAAGGGATGCCGCGATGACCGCTCGAATTTTGGAATTCCTCCGCAACCGCCGCGAGGATGGGCCGTGCCTGGTGCTCGACCTCGAGGCCGTGCGCGAAAATTATGCGTCCTTTGCCAAGGCTTTGCCCGACACTCGCGTGTTCTACGCCGTGAAGGCCAATCCAGATCCAAGCGTCCTCGAATTGCTGGTGGGTCTTGGTTCCTGTTTCGACACCGCCTCGGTTGTCGAGATTGAACAAGTACTGGCGGCGGGCGCGGGCGCGGACCGCATCAGCTACGGCAATACGATCAAGAAGGAGCGCGACATCAAGCGCGCCTTTGAACTTGGCGTGCGCCTGTTCGCGGTGGATTGCGAGGCCGAAGTCGAAAAAATCGCCCGCGCGGCGCCTGGCGCAAAAGTGTTTTGCCGCATTCTGTGCGACGCTGGTGGCGCCGAGTGGCCGCTCTCGCGAAAATTCGGCTGCGCGCCGGAGATGGCGCCCCGCGTGCTCGAACACGCGCACCGGCTGGGCCTTATGGCCTTCGGTCTATCGTTTCACGTCGGCTCGCAGCAGCCCAATCCGCGCATGTGGGACGGCGCGTTGAAAGCGGCGGCTGCGATCTTCCGCGATTTGGCGGAGCGCGGGATCACTCTGCAGATGGTCAATCTTGGCGGCGGATTCCCAACGAAATATTTGAAGAACGTACCGGCGGTGAAGACCTACGCGCAAGCGATCTTGCATTCGTTGCGCCGCCATTTCGGCAATCATATTCCTGAGACGATCATCGAGCCCGGCCGCGGCATGGTCGGTAATGCCGGAGTGATCGAGGCGGAAGTGGTTCTGATCTCGAGGAAGTCGGACGCCGACAAAGTGAAGTGGGTTTATCTCGACATCGGCAAGTTCAACGGCCTCGCCGAGACGATGGACGAAATGATCCGCTATCCGATCAGGACCGCTTTCGACGGCGGTGCGACCGAGCCTTGCGTTATCGCGGGCCCAAGCTGCGACTCCGTCGACGTGCTCTATGAGAAGGACCCTTATTTGCTTCCGGTCAGTCTCGAAATCGGCTCCAAAGTGCTCATCGAAGGAACCGGCGCCTATACGACGACCTACTCCTCGGTCGGGTTCAACGGCTTCCCGCCGCTCAAATCCTACGCGATTTAAGCTGCGCCGGCAAAATCCCGCGCGGGGGAGATTGTCTTCTCCGCGCTCACCCAAATCCCTGTCCCGGCCGGCCGGCGAAGGCTCGACATTCGAGCATCGCCTGGGTGCGAGGGTCGTCGCGTGCAATCCCGGCAATGGCCGGCGGAGGCTCGGATGAGATTGATTTCGAATGTCGATGCGCAAGCTCCTATTATTTCTGGAATTGTTAGCAAACCAAGCCTCACAATCGCCAGCGAATCGACGGGCGATTTCAGGACACGGGAACGCTTGCTCAATGAGGCGTTCGGCGTTGCGCGTTTTGAGAAGACCGTGGAACGTCTGCGCGAGGGCCGCTTGCCCGCGCAAGGTCTTGCGCTCGCGGCAAAGGACGCTGCGAATCTCATCGGCACCTTGCGGATGTGGAACGTCTTGGCCGGCGAGGTGCCTGCACTTCTGTTGGGCCCGCTCGCGGTCTCAAAAGCCTATCGATCGCGCGGACTTGGCCGCAAGCTGATAAGGGAAGCTTTGTTCCGTGCGGCGAGCGCGGGGCACAAAGCCGTCCTGCTTGTCGGTGACGTGGCTTATTACGAACCGTTCGGATTTTCCCGCCACCATACTCTTGGGCTCGTCCTTCCCGGCCCCGTCGATGAAACGCGCTTCCTCGGGCTCGAACTCAAGAGCGGCGCATTGAAAGCGGCGCAGGGTTTGGTGATTGCCGCCGGCGCGCGCGATCTTCCGGAGTATCGCAGGACAATCGAGTTCCGCCGCGCCGCTTGAGTGGTCCGGCCAGGCCGGGCTTTTGGGCGTGGACGGTTTTGAGGGCTCAAGAAGGAGCCGCTGGCTTGAAGCTGGCTACGCCTTCTTGTACCGCTGGGTCCACATTCATTCGGACAATTTGGAGAAAGAGCAATGCCGCAATGGCCCGTGCATGGCACGATTTCAGGCCCGATCGTCATGATCGGTTTTGGTTCGATCGGGCGCGGCACGTTGCCGCTCATCGAGCGGCATTTCAAATTCGACAAATCGCGCTTCACGGTCATCGATCCCGAGGATAAGGACCGCCATCTACTCGACGCGCGAGGAATAGCCTTCATCAAAAAAGCCATCACGCGGGACAATTTCGCAGATTTGTTAAAGCCGCTTCTCACAGCGGGCGGCGGCCAGGCTTTCGTGGTCAATCTCTCCGTGGAAGTGTCTTCGGCCGCGATCATGCGGCTTTGTCACGAAGTTGGCGCGCTCTATATCGACACAGTCGCTGAGCCTTGGCCGGGATTTTATACAGACACGCGGCTCACCGCGTCCGAACGCTCGAACTATGCCTTGCGCGAAGGCATTCTCGATCTCCGCCGCGCGCTGGGGATGGGCCCGACCGCGATCTCCTGCTGCGGCGCCAATCCGGGCATGGTCTCTTGGTTCGTCAAGCAAGCGCTCTTAAATGTTGCGGCCGATTGCGGCATCGACTCCAGGCCGCCATCGGCGCGCGAGGACTGGGCGCGGCTCGCGCAACTGACTGGTGTCAAGGGCATCCATATCGCCGAATGTGATACCCAGCGTGCGGCGGCTCCAAAGCCGCGCGGCGTATTCGTCAACACCTGGTCTGTCGAGGGATTTGTTTCAGAAGGATTGCAGCCCGCCGAACTCGGCTGGGGAACGCATGAAAAGCATCTGCCCCCGGAAGCCAAGCGGCACGCCTTTGGACCCGATTGCGCGATATATTTGATGCGCCCGGGCGCCGGCACGCGGGTGCGGTCCTGGACGCCAACGGCGAAAGCGCAGCACGGCTGGCTCATCACGCACAATGAGTCGATATCGATCGCTGATTTTCTGACTCTTCGCGAGGGTCAGGAGGTTTCGTACCGGCCGACGTGCCACTATGCATACCGCCCAGCCGACGATGCCGTGCTGTCGCTCGATGAGATGGCGGGCTGCCAATGGCGGCAGCAAAAAAAATCCCACATTCTCGACGAGAACGAGATTGTTGACGGGATCGACGAACTTGGTGTCCTACTATATGGCCATGCGAGGAATGCCTATTGGTATGGCTCGCAACTTTCGATCGAGGAGACGCGCCGTCTCGCGCCTTATCAGAATGCGACGGGCCTGCAGGTGACCTCCGCAGTGCTGGCGGGCATGGTATGGGCGCTCGAAAATCCGCGCGCGGGCATTGTCGAGGCGGACGAGCTCGACTTTCGCCGTTGCCTTGACGTGCAGCGGGCTTACCTCGGCCCGGTAACGGGGCACTATACGGATTGGACTCCGCTTGAGGACCGCGCAGTCCTGTTTCCCGAAGATATCGACGGGCAAGATCCATGGCAGTTCAAGAATGTGATCGTGCGATGACGAGGGGATTGCAAAGCTTTATTCTCGGTGCATTAGAAAGGGGTTAGGCCGTGCCCTTACCCGCGGATTATCCATTTCTGGTATTGTCGAATTAAATCGGATTTGCCAGTTCCCTGATGTTCCGTGACATGAGGTAGTAACTTGGTTTGCGTGGTTCTATGAAAGAAGTGCTCGATGGACGATAATCGGGATATTCATTACCAAGACACAAGTGAGACAAAATTTAACAAGCTTAGCTTGCCTTTGGTCAGTGTGATTATCATCAATTACAATTACGGGCGCTTTCTTAAGCAGGCTGCCGACTCTGTTTTTAGACAAACCTACAAAAACATCGAGTGTATCATCGTCGACAACGCATCGACTGATGAAAGTGCGAACGTTCTTCGAGAAATTACGGCACAATATCCGGAAGCGAAAATACTGTGGCAGAAGGAGAACGGCGGCCAAAGCCTTGCCTCGATGGATGGCTTTGCGGCAAGCTCGGGCGAATATATCGTTTTTCTCGACGCTGACGACTATCTATTTGCGACCTTTGTCGAGATCCATGTTTTCGTGCACTTGTCGCTGCGCATTCCGGTCGGCTTTTCCTCGGGCGATATGCTTCAGGCCGTCGATTCGCGCATGGTGCTCGGTACCCTTGCCTTCCTAAGCGAATATGTCCGGTCTGGACGAGGAAAAAGTCCAGGTCTCTTGCGCCGGATCGACAAAAGTGCTCCTGAAGTCTGGCCGCTGCCAAGCCCCGACGCATCCATCGAGACCGAGGTCCATCTTGTCGAACCTGCTTATGCCGGCGACTGGATGTGGGCAGCGACGTCGAGCAATTGTTTTCGCCGGGACGCGCTTCAGCTTTTTTTGAACAATAAGGATTTGCCCCGGCTGCGCAGTTGCACGGATTCCTACCTTCTTCGCGGTATCAATGTCGTGGCGGGGAGTATTGTGATCGACCGCCCCCTCGCCGTCTACCGGCTGCATGGGATGAACGTGTTTTCCAAGCATCCACATCTCAACGGCATATTGAGTTACGACAGAGACAATCCCGCCGACCAATTGGGCCGCAAAATGATCATCGATCATCTCATCGCGAATGTGCAGCTCTTTTTGCGCAAGATGCCATCTTCATGGCATTATATGAAAGCGTTGAAGGCCATGGACGACCTCTGGCCGCGGCTTCCCTCAACGGTTCCGGGTTGCCCTTCTTATCTCGCCGGCAAGATCGTGACGGAAGCTAATGCGCTCGTCCCCGAGCTGGGATTCTTCAGTTTTGTTGGTTTCTTGAGGGAGCTCAAGGTCGCCCCGCACGTCATCTTGAAGGCCTGCCTCCAGCGCAAGACGGAAAAGCGAAGCTGAACTTGCAACTCTTGTCCGGCCGTTCCTTTGATCATCTGGCGCGGGAGCGCCGACGCTTCATACCGGTAGTGCTCTAATCCTGCTCGCGCAGAAGCGTCTCGAAATACGCAATCGTGTATCGCAAACCCTCGTCCAGTTCGACTGTGGGGCGCCAGCCTAGCAGCTTTTCAGCGAGGGCAATATCGGGCTGGCGCTGCCTTGGATCGTCTTCGGGCAAGGGCCGCTTGACGATCACCGATTTCGAGCCGGTGATCGTGAGGACCTTTTCCGCCAATTCCAGAATTGTGAATTCGCGCGGGTTTCCGATATTGACTGGCCCAACGATGTCTTCCGGAGAGTTCATAAGCCGATCCAAGCCGTCGATGAGATCGGTCACGTAGCAGAAGGAACGCGTCTGCAGGCCCTCGCCAAAGATGGTGATGTCTTTTCCAAGCAAGGCCTGGCAGATGAAGTTCGACACGACACGCCCGTCGTCGGGGCGCATATTAGGGCCATAGGTATTGAAAATTCGCGCGACCTTGATGCTCAATTTATGCTGACGGCGATAGTCGAAAAACAGCGTTTCGGCGCAACGCTTCCCCTCGTCGTAACAGGACCTGCTGCCGATCGGATTGACATTGCCCCAGTAATCCTCGGTCTGCGGATGGACGGCGGGATCGCCATAGACTTCCGATGTGGAGGCCTGCAAGATGCGGACCTTTAGGCGTTTGGCGAGGCCGAGCATATTGATCGCGCCGGACACGCTGGTTTTCGTTGTTTGAACCGGGTCCCACTGATAGTGAACCGGCGAGGCTGGGCAAGCGAGGTTGTAGATCTCGTCCACTTCGACAAACAGCGGGAAGGTGACGTTGTGGCGGAGCAGCTCGAAGCGCCTGTTGCCAAGGAGTTCCTCGATGTTGCGGCGGGTTCCGGTAGAGAAATTATCGGCGCAAAGAACATCGTGGCCCTGGTCAAGGAGAAGGCGACAAAGATGCGTTCCAAGAAAGCCCGCGCCCCCGGTGACCAGAATTCGCTTTTGTCCCAACAGCACATTCGACTCCGCTTCGGTTACTTCGTGTTTGACGTCCGGTTGGTATATGACTGCCGCAATTTCACGAGCTTGAAGGTAACGGTTAATTGTTATTATAATGCGAATGCGTTAAACAGCGGCAATGGAAATCATTCTTATCGACAGCGGATTGCTGAACAAAGCCGGGCATAGTTACACGTTCGCCAAGACTTTGTCCCATGCCCTAGCGGAGCGGAAATTGCGATACCGCATTTTCGGCTCGCGTGGACTCGATAATTCGATCGCAGCTGAAATCGGCGCCATTCCACATATCAGCCGCTCGCCTTATGACTGCGTGGAGTATTCGCGGAGCGAAAAGCGGCTGCTGCCTATCGCTGCGATGTTTCGTGGCGGTCCGGCCAGTAGCTCGATGTGGTCTGAACGGCAAACATGGAAGGTACTCAACGAAACCTTCGAACGGGATCTCGAAGCGCTGCCGCCGGATGTTTGGCAGAAGGACAATCTCATAGTTGTGGTGACGGTTACGCAAAACCAGATTTTGGGGCTGGTTCGCTTTTTGCGCGCAAGGCCGCGTGACCAGCTTCCTCGCGTCGTCTGCCTATTGATGTTTCCGCCAAGCTATCTGCCCTGGGGGGCAGTTTCGACGCATGGGAAAAAATTCTACCGCGAGGCCTTTGCACGGGCGGCGCCGCTGACCGGCCTCTCTCTTTTCTTCACCGTCGAAAACGAAGCCATGCGCACATTGTACAGCAAGACCTTAGGTATCCAGACGCGTATTTTGCCGGTTCCATTTGGCATTTCGGAACTGGCACGAACAATGGAGGGCCGGGTTCGCGTGGGATTCTTCGGCGATTCGAAGTGCGACAAGGGCTTTCACCTCTTGCCCAAGGCGATCGCGGTTTGCCAGCGAGATGGACTCGATGCCGAGTTCGCCGTCCAAATTCAGCACAGCGGCTGGGAACAGCGTACAATCGAAGCCGAAGCCGAGTTGCGCGCACTGAAAGGGGTGCGGTTCGTCGAAGGGGTGCTTTCAAGCGAGGATTACGCCGCCTGGACCGGCCGGATGGACGTGATGCTGCTGCCCTATGACCCGGTCGTTTTTGGCATGCGAGGCTCGGGCATTTTCACCGAGTCCGTTGCCGCCGGACGTCCTGTTGTAGCCTCAAAGGGAACCTTCGCGGGCAGCAGCATCGAGAGCAATCAAGCGGAAGGCGAGGTCTTTGCGCCGCACACAAGCGAGGCGCTGGCCGCCGCCATCGCCCGGCTCATTCCGCGTCTTCCAGCTTGCAAGGCGCGCGCCGCGGAGCGCGCGGGGGATTTTGCGCGCAGCCATAGCCCGAGTGCCTATCTCGATTTGCTTTTGGCGCACGCAAAAACTTGATAGATTGGAGTTTTATAGCACGCATGAAGAAATCTAGAGATAAATATTGGAGCGGAACTTTTGCCGCCGTCTACCCCGAACCTTCTCGCTGAATCTTGCGCGCCAACAGCGGGCATAAATTGCCGTTTCTGGTCCAATCGTTTCTGGTCCAATAAGGAGAGGCGAAATCGATGAAGATCGCCGCCGTTTGCGTTCCAATCCTTGCCGCGTCCCTAGCCGTGGCGGGCACCAACGATTACCCCACCGAGGCGCGCGCCGACTATGTCTTCGTCTGCATGAAGACCAATGGCGAAACCCCCGATATGCTGCGGCGCTGTTCCTGTTCGATTGATATCATAGCCTCGTTGCTGCCCTACGACCGTTACGTGGCAGCGCAGACCGTAGCGAGTGCGAATCAGGCGCGGGGTCAGATCGGGACCATGTTTCGTGCGAGTGAACAGTTGAAAGCCATGCTGGCCGATCTGCGCCGGGCCGAGGCCGAGGCCGAAATCCGCTGTTTTTAGGTCACCGCTGCACTACCTTCACCCGCCGCTTATTTCGAATAACTCGCGCCGCATGTCTTGTCACCAAGACCCGCGGCGCGAAACAAATTTATCATTGCTCTAAGCCCGGCTGGCAAACTGGGAACCAGTTCGCGCCATGGAAGGGTTGTCCTCCATGGCGCATGACCATGCTCCGCCGTCCGGGGGCGGCTCAGGGGCCAACCTGGGCACAGCTGCTTGTGTGATTGTCGTATTCCTCCTGCACTTCATAGAAGTGGCCTTTCCACGACTGATTCGCCTTGCTCGCATCCCACGTGTTGGGGCCGTAAAAAAAATTGCATAAGTCGCCGATTTCATTCCCTGAGCTGTCGAACCAGGCGTCCAGGAGCGGGTCCGTGATCGCCTCGCTGATCTCGTGCGTCGCGACGTCCATCACGGCGTCCGCCACGGCATAGGCGTTCGGCGAAGGCGTGCCTGCGACCTGGCAGACACTGAGGTTGCCGAAGGGCATGTTGGCGTAGATGATCGGAGTAGTCCCGGAGATATTGCCGTGGTAGGCGCAATAGTTCGTGTAAGCGCAGCTGGTGCTCGCGGCGGTGAAACACGAGCCCTCGCCGCTGGAGGTGTAAAGCAGGAACATATGGCGGAGCCCGCCGGTCCACCCTTTTACGGCCATCACCCGCTTGATCTCTGTCTGGATCTGCGCGTCGGTGATGCAGGCGCCCGGGGTCAAGGAATCGGTGCAGCCCGAGGCCGGATAGGGGGCGGTATCGACGAAAACGCCGCCGAAGGCACCGAGATTGGCGACGTAAGTCGTAGTCGTCCCAATGGTTTGGAAATATTGGGTGTTGTTATTATCGATCCCGTGATCGGGGTAGTCAACCAAGAGCCGCGATTGAAAGTTCTGGTAGAGCACGGGCATGCTTGTTGCACCGCCGTTCTGTAACTTGGCCGGAATCCAGTAGATCGCGTAAAGCGTGACCGCCGGCATGATCGATCCGCCAGCGTGATAAACGAGCGGACCGCCGGCAAGGCCTGCCCGCGCACGCGCTTTTGCCCCCTCTACCGTCGGGAAGATGTGTATGCTTTGACCATTGCTTGTCGGCGTGAGCTGCGGAAGCCCAGGCCGGGGCGCGGCAACATCGCTTAAATTCTGCGCCGGTGCAGCATCCGGCACTGGCTGGGCTACCGCGACATCCGCCAATTGCCATCCGGCAGCCGCGGCGACAGTAAAGCCCGCAATAATCCACAAACGCTTACTCATATTGCAAATCCTCTTGTATTAACCACCATGTTACGTCATTCATCTGATAATTCAGTTTCCACTGATATCAACTGGCCGATCATCTGCTAAACAATGAGCAATCTCCCCACCGGGGAAACTAATTAATTTTAGCATAGTCAAGTACTCGCATCAATTGGTTTCTGGTGGTCAACCCGGATTTTCAGGAAGTGAGCCACACGCTCGTGGCAATACGATCGAGGCGGCCGGGCCTTGCCGCAATCGGGTAGATTTTCTCAGATCGCCACGCCATAGTCCCAAAAGCACCGTTCCATGACGCAAGTCATGCGAGAGGCGGACCAAAGGATTTATGGAATGCCGGAACCCACCCTTTTCGCGCAAGTGCTTGACCATGCTAATCGCGCCAATCCCTATCCTCTCTACGCCCGTCTGCGCGAAACTCCCGTCGTTCTCGAGGATGATGGGACCTATGTTATC
>DATBQJ010000257.1:0-2791 GCA_036560885.1 Methylocella sp. | reverse complement strand
CGCTGGCGGAGTCGATCGAGAAGGCGGATGGCTTCGCCCAGGTATTCCCCGAACACAAGTTCCACATTGTCGATGTCTTGCAGCAAGGCGGCCACATCGTTGGCATGACCGGCGACGGTGTGAACGACGCTCCCGCGCTGAAGAAGGCCGATTGCGGCGTCGCCGTTTCGGGCGCGACGGATGCGGCGCGCGCGGCGGCGGCCATCGTGCTGATGACGCCCGGCCTGTCGGTCATTATTGACTCGATTAAGGAGAGCCGGAAAATATTCCAACGGATGAACAGCTACGCGATTTATCGCATCGCCGAGACGCTGCGTGTGCTTCTGTTCATGACGCTGTCCATCCTGATCTTTAACTTTTATCCACTGACGGCGGTGATGATCGTGATGCTGGCGTTGCTCAACGACGGCGCCATTCTGTCCATTGCCTATGACAACGTTCACTACAAGAATCAGCCCGAGGCCTGGAATATGCGCCTCGTGCTGGGCATAGCCACGGTGCTGGGCGTCGTCGGCGTAGTGTCCGCCTTTGGCCTATTTTACATTGGCGAGCGCGTATTGCATCTCGACCGCGCGCACATCCAGACGCTGATGTATCTGAAGCTGTCGGTAGCCGGACATCTGACTATCTTCTTGACCCGCACACGCGGCCCATTCTGGTCCATACGTCCCGCTCGGGTTCTTTGGGTAGCGGTGCTCGGCACGCAATTACTGGCGACTCTGATCGCGGTTTACGGGCTGTTTATGACACCCCTCGGCTGGGGTTGGGCACTGTTCGTTTGGGGCTATGCCGTCGCTTGGTTCCTCGTGAACGATCGTGTGAAATTGCTTGCATATCGGATTCTCGACCCAGTCAAAGACGGTTCTATAAGGACACGAGCCGGTCGGGCTTGGATCGAGTCGAGACATCCGCGCGCGGCGGCCGGATCGCCCGAAGTCGGACAGATTCAATTAGCTGAGACGGCGGATCAGACGGCTCCCGGTTGGGTCTCTGCCCATTGGCGAATACCGGCCGCCGCCGTCGCTCTCATCGTCCTGGCTTTCGGCGGCGGTGGCTGGCTCTATTGGTCGACGCATCGAACCGCTGCCGTTCAATACGTGACGCAGAAGATCGAACTTGGTTCAATCGTCCGCACCGTGACCGCAAGCGGCGTCATCGTTCCCACGGCGACAGCGGCAGTCGGCGCTCGCGTGTCCGGCGTGATTCAGGCGCTCAATTGCGACGCCAACACGAAAGTTAAGGCGGGGCAAATCTGCGCTAAAATTGACCCGGGCCCTTATCAAACTGTCGTGGATCAGGGCAACGCCGATCTGACAGCAGCCGAGGATCGGCTCGAAAAGGACAAAGCGGCTCTTGCCCACGCGAAAGGCGCCTTCGAGCGCCATGAGGCCCGCTCGAAGCGCCGGGCCCGGAAAGCGCTCGACATTTCACGCAGGGCCTATGAGCAGACGCAGACGCAGACGAAGCTGGACTAGGGGACGGTCGCTCAGCTTGAAGCGGCGCTTCATGCCGCCGAGACTAATCTAGGCGACACAGATATCATCGCGCCAATAGATGGAACAGTGGTCTCGCGCAACGTCAAGATAGGCCAGACAGTCGCGGAGGGCGCCGAAACGCCGCCGCTCTTCCTCGTCGCAGCAGATCTCACCGTCATTCGCGTCGACGCCAATGTCAGCAAGAACGACATTGGCGAAATCAAGCTCGGCGACAAGGCCACGTTCACGGTCGACTCCTTCCCGAATCGTCCCTTCACCGGCGAGGTTACGCAAATTGGCTCATCGCCGCAGACTACCGAGGACGTCGTCATCACCGCGTCCAATCCGGAACTGTTGCTCGAACCCGGCATGACGGCGGCGATCAAGATCGTGGTCGACAGACGCGACGACGTCCTCTGCGCGCCGGATCAAGCGCTACGCTATTCGCCCCCTGGTCGCGCGGCCCCGGGCGGCAGCTCCGGCACCAGGACGCCGCAAGACGGCTGGCCGCAGGTCTGGATCCTGCGCGAGGGAAGGCCGACAGCGGTCCTGGTTCAACTCGGTCTCCATGCCGGCGCCTACACGGAAATTGTCAAAGGCGACCTGAAGCCAGGTGATGATCTGATCACCAGCGAAAGCGGCGCCCGCGTAAACCGATGAACTATAGAGGTGGCAAGGCCGCGAAGAAGTCGAGACGGGTCCACGCAAACCGGCAGGTTCAGAAAGATGAGACTTTCAAATGTACCGGCCATAACCGTGCGGCCAGCACCGCCGAAAGGATGGAAATGAAAATCGGTTCAAAAGACTTTCGCGTGAAAGAAGGCGACGAAGTTGATCTTGGGAAGTGGCCGACGAAAGTGGAGCCTGTGTATAAGTCGAAGGACCAATATCAAAAGCTGCTGGAAGAGCACGTTGCGCAACTAAGCTCGCTGCAGCAGCTTCACTACGCATCCGACCGCTACGCCGTCCTGTTGATCTTTCAGGCGATGGATGCGGCAGGAAAAGATGGCGCCATCAGGCATGTGATGTCCGGTGTCAATCCGCAAGGCTGCCAAGTCTTCAGTTTCAAGCATCCGAGTCCCGCCGAATTGCAACACGATTTTCTTTGGCGGTGTCCTTGTCGTAAACTTAATCCCACTGGCGCAAAGCCGCGAATCGGGCGATGCTCCGTCTCTTGAGGGATTTGCTCAAACTGATCTTGTGGGTGGTCATCCGGCTCTTCAGATCAAGAGCCTCTCTTGAGGCGGAGATCATGGCGCTGCGCCACCAGCTCATTGTACTGCGAAGAACATCGCCAAAGCGGCTCGCTTTTAGCA
>DATBQJ010000256.1:0-5648 GCA_036560885.1 Methylocella sp. | reverse complement strand
GTGGCGCCCTGGCGCGGTGGGGGTCGTGCACCGCGCTTGCCGCACGAGGGGTCTATCGGCGGCCGCCGGGAAATAAACTGTCATGAAAAGAATGTATCCCGAATTTAATTGCGGTCTGAGTATCATTTGTTTCTGCAAAGCGGTATTCCGCGCCAATCCGATGCATTTTACGAACGCAAAGCAATTGACCCGCGACATTGCGTACCGCATGCCGTCCGCGCCGTTACGAGGCTCCAAGCGTGGGCCGACGCTGCGGAAGTATGATCCTGAGGGGTGCGCGTTCTTATTTTGCGAGGCCCTCCATCGATCAGCAAGGTACCCTTTGAAAAAGGCCTATACGAAAATTGTACGAATCCTGGAGCCTGTTGTGATTGTCTGCTTTCCGGGACTTCACCAGAAATGAGAGCAAGTGCTGTGCACTTCGGCTTCTGACCCTAAGCGGATAAAATGCATTTGAAGTTCGTTCGTGTCGCAGAGCAATTCATCTTCGTCGTCGGAAGCCGCCACGGTGATGGCCGCCACCGGCCCCCCGATGCGCAGCAGGACGCGCAGAGCGATGGGCCTTGAATTGGCGGCGATTCACATGGGCTGCGCTAGTCCTGTGCGACGATGGGCGCTTGTAATGGCGGCGATCGTTGACGGTCGATTTATTTGTCTTCGCTGCATGGATTTCGCGGGAGGTCGCTCTTCTCTTCGCGCCGATTGAATTGTTATCGCCCTTGAGCTTCTGCTGGATCTTGTCGCGATCAATATTCGTCGTTCGGCGCTGATGATTGCCGCTATGCCGCCAATGATCGGACATGATGCGCGCCCTATTATTATTGATCCGGTTCCAGCGATTGACGTCGACGTGAATGTTGCGATTGCGCCAGTCCCAATGATTCCAACCCCAGATCGACCCGGCGATGGCGACACCGGCACCCCACCACCAACCGTCGACAAAGTTCACGCCGGGATAGGTCCAGACGTATGGTGGATAATCGGGATACCACCAGCTGCCGTAAACAACGGCCGGGTCATAAGCGGGAACGTAGACGTCGTCGGGCGTTGCCGGATCGATGACGATGATATTGCCGGACGAGCCCGTCTGCTTTGAAACTTTCTGCTGCTGGTTGCTTTTCAGATTGCCGGAAGAGTCCGCCTTCGAGCGAAGAAACTGGATCTGGTCCATGACTTCGTCCTGCTGAGCGAGAAATGCGTCCCCGATCTTCTGCGTCCAATCGAGCTTTTCGCTCATCGTTCCCAGCACGCTCGGAAACTGAACGAGTGCCTTGATGCTCGGATCCCAAGTCTTGTCTTCGAGCGCTTTTGCGAGCGCGTCACCTTTTAGTTGCGCGTTCGCCGGCTGACTAATCCAGCGGTTCGCCTCGACGACATCGACGGGATAGGTGGCCGCCATCAGCACGTTGCTCAAAAGATCATCGGGATACAGAGCGATAGGAGCCAATAGCTGATCTAGCTGCTGTTTCGATAGCTTTTCATCGGCAGCGGATGCCGGCGAGGCTGTCGCTTGCAAAAGCAGAAGAATAAGGATTGCAATGAAACTCGATGCTCTGCGGACCATGGATGCGCGACCTTGTTTTGAAAGGCTCGGAAGGGGTTGATATAGTTGAGGGCGGGGTCATCCGAAGCGTGCGATGATAGCCCCAACCGAAATTCTGGAGCGCGAGCTATGGATTTAAGCTCGCACTACAATTAGTTCTGGCCTGGGCTTGCCGTCGTGATCTTGTCCATGGCGTCGCTGACGGTGAAGCTCGCCGCCTTGGCGCGCGGGGGAAACTCCTTGAAGCTCTCCAGGTATTTCGCGACGACAGCTTGCGCCGGGACGAAGGCGAAAGCGCGGTGGGCCTGCCAGTCGGCGTAGTAGATGCTGTTGGTGCCCTTCTCGAATGGATCTGATCGCAGATTGTATAGGTTGGGCGCGCGTAGCTTGGTGAATTGGCCTTGCCAGGCCCCTACCGGTGTTTCCGGGCTGGGTTCGGCGTGCTGTTCCATGAAGGTAATTTTCCAATTACGGATACGGACCGCCATCAGGTCCCCATCGTCGCTCCAGTATGGGAAGCCTTTGCGAGGCGATTCCTTTGCCTGCCCATTAAAGAAGGAGAGAAGGTTCTCGCCATCGAGATGGACCTTGAAGGTCTTGCCGTCCAGTTCGTGGCCGTGCAGCACCTTTGCGACCAAATCGGGCTCACCCGCCGCGGCGGCAAAGGTCGGGATGAAGTCCTCGTGAGCGCAGATGTCGTTGACGATCGTGCCCGGCTGGATGATGCCGGGCCAGCGGATCAGGCACGGCACGCGAAACGCGCCCTCCCAGTTTGTTGCCTTTTCGCCTTTGAATGGCGTCGTGCCGCCGTCGGGCCATGTGAAGGCTTCGGCGCCGTTGTCAGTCGTGAAGACGACGACTGTGTCCTTCGCCACCCCGAGGTCGTCCACCAACTTCAATAGCTCTCCCACATACCCATCCAGCTCCACCATGCCGTCGGGGTAGAGGCCGAGCCCGGTCTTGCCCTGCGATTCCTTCTTGAGATGCGTGAAGATGTGCATGCGCGTCGTGTTGAAATAGCAGAACCAGGGCTTGCCGGCCGTGTGCTGGCGCTGGATGAAATCCTTGGCCGCGCCGAGAAACTCCTCGTCGACCGTCTCCATGCGTTTGGTGTCGAGTGGGCCTGTATTCTCGATGACCTGCTTGCCGACCTTGCCGAACTGCGGATCGACCGTCGGGTCGTCCGTATCGCTCGCTTTGCATTTCAAGACGCCGCGCGGCCCGAACTTTTTGCGGAAGTTCGGATCCTTAGGATAATCGGGGTTCTCCGGCTCTTCCTCGGCGTTGAGATGGTAGAGGTTCCCGAAGAACTCGTCGAACCCATGCACCGTCGGCAGGTGCTCGTTGCGGTCACCCAGATGGTTCTTGCCGAATTGGCCGGTGGCGTAGCCAAACGACTTCAACACGTTGCCGACGGAAGGATCCTCCGGCCCGAGCCCTAGGGTGGCGCCCGGGTTGCCAACCTTGGTCAGTCCGGTGCGGATCGGCGATTGTCCCGTGATGAAAGCGGCACGACCGGCCGTGCAACTCTGCTGGCCGTACCAATCGGTGAAGACTGCTCCTTCCTTGCCGATGCGGTCAATGTTGGGCGTGCGGTAGCCCATGATGCCCATGTTATAGGCACTAACGTTAAACCAGCCGATGTCGTCGCTCATGATGAAGAGAATATTCGGCTTGCCACTCCGGGATGGTGGCTCTGCGGCCGGTTCAGGCGCTCGTTACTTCTGTGGCGGTCAGTGCGAACAGCGACGCACTGCTGAGCAGAATATTTCTGCGATTTATTGCAAGGTTCTCTTGAGCCGTCAGTCCTGTCGAGCACTTGTCCTCAGGCATTGGTCGGTCTCCTAGATGGTTGGCTAACCTCCCTCGGTCCCGTCCATTAAGGCGACTATCGATATTCACTCAGCTCGATGGCTTCGGCAATGGGCAATTCCTTCCAAATTGCCCACGACGTCATTGCAGAAAGCGATTGAGATTGGCGAGGGCACCTGTCTCATCCGAGGCAAGTGCGTTGTCGTTAAAATTGGCGCGACGTTTTGATATTCGATTGCAGAGTCGGTTTGTGACCCTTTCCGGACATTGAGACCGGGCGGATCTGGCCTGAGGCTTGGATAAGGCCGGCGTAGGCCTCTGCGCAAGCCACAGCAACTGCCTTGGCATTTTCCTCATGCGATCGATCCCGGCAGATCACAAAAAAAGCGCCAGAGTTTCTACTCTGGCGCTTGTCGTTTTACTCCTGCCGACGCATCACCAACGGCAAATCCGCCGTCCATGCCGCCACACACAACGAGGCCCACGCGGACCAATCCAACGGCAATGCCGGCGACCGTTACGCCACCAACATGTCGTGCGAGCCTGCTCAGCTACGCCGGATTGCTCTGCCTTAAGCGTATGAATACCAGTGTTCAGTGTCGCCGCGTTGGCACTTGGACTTACCGTGACATCGGCGAGAGCGATCACGCCGAAGAGCGCGATCAGCGACAGCAACATTTTCATGAGTATTTCTCCTACAATCGCTGAGGTCATTCCTCATGGGCACCTAGCGCGATGGATCATGATGGCGATGCCGGAGCCGCACAACATACGGTTCCCCAAGCTTGCGGTAACGTAAACGGGGCTATAACCGCCGTCGTGCGCTCGCCAGATGAGGTGCTCCAAGATGTTCTTGATCGTTCCGTTGGATTGCTCGATCGCCATTTCGAGATTGGGCGGCGGTGCCATTTTCGACGTGCCGTATTCCTGATAAGAGTACCGTCGCGTGCGTGTCGCGGAACTCGGGCCAGCAACGCGCATGCCAGCACTTGCCTCGATGACCGACAGTCGGAATGACGGTACCGCCTTCGGACTTGGCGGCGGTGTACGCTATCACGATTCCTGTCCCGCTAGGTGTCGCGGCGCTCGGACATAGGATCAGCCCATTGTCGCCAGCCGCCGACCAATTCGAGTTTCCTCGACCGTCCAGTCGACGCGGTTGGTGCCAGCGAACGTGATGCTGCCAACATCCGTGACGCTTCCTGGCAGGTGCTCGCCACCTATAACTGGGAGATGCGCACCATGTGCGGATACCTCATTGACGGATACATTGGTTACCGTGCTTTGTCGGTCGACTATTCGCAGGGTTCCGGGAATACAGAATACAAATATGATGTGCTCATGCAGGGGCCGGTCCTCGGTACGACTTTGCATTTCTAAATAGTCGTGCCGTCGAAGTCCGCCGGTGGCCCGAATCAGCGAACTCGTCTGCACGCGGACATTTCCTCTGCCTCCGGTGGCGACAGTCATGCCGAGTTGGGGAGCCGCTTCCGCCAAGCGATCCAGCCGACGACTATTGATAGTGTCGCCACGATAAGGGGCGGCACCCCGTGCCCGTATTCGCCGTGGAGGATGACGGTCGCGAGCGCCGCCAACATCACGGCGCAGCCGAGCGCCGCGCCCCACAGCCGCGTCCGTTCCTGCGCCAGCAGAACGGCGGTCGTGAGTTCCAACGATCCGGTCACGAAATGGAACCAGTGCGGGTATCCCCACCGCAGATATTCCTCGTAGATAGACCCAAGGGCGAAGAAGTTGCTGAGCGATCCCACGACGAAGAAAGCTGCAAGCGCCAAGCCCGAGGCTTGACGCCAGGAGACTTGGTGCCAGGAAATCTTTGACATTTGACCAACCTATTCTGATGAGGGCGACGCATTCATTCCGAAGGAGATGCGAATTTCCGGAGCAAGTCCGAAAGTCGCATCTCATCGCTGATCCGCGGACCTACGCCGTGGCGGCCTTCTGGGCCGCCGCGAAGACATCGCGCGGAAGCGTTGTGCTGGCGACGTGCTCCGTGCCAGCGACGCCGAGGTCCATCCAGCCCGCGTTGACGGCCTCGAACATCGCTTCAGCTGGTCCGGTTTGGCCCTTCGGGATGCCGAACTGCTCGAACGCTGCCGGCCACTCGGCCCGCGGGACAGCGAAGGCCTTGACGTCGCGCTGCATGACATCGCCCAGTTGCGCTGCGACTTCATCCGCGCTGACCATCGAACCAAGTTCGATGACGCGATGCCCCGACCACGCCGGCCCGGTCAGCAGCGTCGCCACCTCGGCACCGATGTCGTTCGTCGCGACC
>DATBQJ010000255.1:0-18481 GCA_036560885.1 Methylocella sp. | reverse complement strand
CAAAAAGGAGGCATAATGATTTGTCAACATATGAACATCTGCGCTTGTCGCAGGTTGAAAAACCGCGCTGCACGCGGAGGGATGGGGAGGGGCCATGTCCAACGTCGCTGGCAAAGCTTACGGCATGAACGTCGTCACGCCTATGCGTCCCTGCCTGACTCGGCTCCAGCGGGCGATCTTCATGGCGTCACGCGCGCTTCCAGACAACTTGGGGGGACTGCTTGGCCTGTCGATCATTCATTTTGCGCGTTGGGTGCTGATCAAGCGCGATCAATGGCCGGACCTCGGCCAGGGCAAGCAGAAACTGCAAAACGATTACATGCTGTTTTGCAGTAACTTTAACGGCACCTGGGATCAATATATCGACGCTTTCTCTGACGGGATTCCCAAAGGTCTGGACTTATTCTGGTATTCGAGCACGCGATACCCCCACTCGATCCCGATCACGTCTTTCAAGAATTATATCCGGGCGAATCAGATCGACACGGATTACTACTACAATGCGACGCCAGGCGCCGCGCAACGCGACATCAAGGCGGCGTTGCGCATAAGGCTCGCCATTCTCGAACTCGCCAAGCTGCATAAAGACCTCGCGCCTGCGGATTTCCAAAAGGCCTATGTCGAAATTCTATCCAAAAAGCAGAATGGCGGCTTGCTACAAAACGGACTTGGCTATCAAGGCTATGCGCCGGTCGCCAGCAACGACACGGATAACGCCGACAAACACCGTAACGCATACGTCAAAGACCAGCCGGACCTCGCCCGCGCGCTTCTCTGACCCTTTTGTCTCGCCAAGGAGTCGTTCATGCCAACATTTGATGGCGGACATTACTTCCTGACGGTTCTCGTCCCCGTCAAAACGAAGCCGGCTCCGGACGAAACCGCGTCGCCGGTCCATGCGCTACGCAAAAAGCTCGATATGTTGCCACCCGCCCAGCAGACACCCGCCTGCTGCGACGACCAGAGCCCGTTCGCGCGTAACACGCGCAACCATTTCGCCCGGTTCGTTGTCATCGACGACGTCGCCTACAACGGGCGCGTGACCGAAAATTCAATTTGCCTGTTGATCCGGAATGCCTTGAGCAAGAAAAAGATCAACCTTGTCGAGGCACAACCACAAGATCATTTGACCTGCCCGTTTTTGCTTTTCGCCGCGGAAATTGATGCCGCGAGCGGCGCGGATACCGAGCGCGACTCGTACCTCGCCACTCTGTGGGCCACGATGGAGCACGAGTTGCGCGAGATATTCACCCATTGCGAGGGCTTCGCAGGGGTGAATGACTCGGCGTCCTTCGCGAAATATATCGCGAGTTGCCAGATAGAAACAACGATGCCATTCAACGATTATTACGTCGATATCAAAGCGACTGTACAAAGCCTGCCGAAATTGCCTGCCGACCAATACATAATTGTGCCCGGCCTCGGAGCCCTTGTGCTTTTGTTCGGTCTTTTTGTCTTTATTTATGGGTCGTGGAGCATGGGCTTTATGGTTGTGCTCGTCGGCGCGGCGGTGCTGGCGGTCGGGCTCTGGCTGGCTTATGCAGGTCTCATGAAGGCGGGCGCAAAGCCGTTTCCCGCGGCGGAGGACTCGAATCTCCCGACGGTTCTCAAGGCCCTTCATCTGCAACGGGTTTTCGCCCGCTTCGCGATCGACAATCAGCTGCTAGCGGCAGACCCGAATTCAGCGGAGCAATTCTATGCCAGGTTCGGGGACTTTGTCGCTGCCCATGACCCCAATAATCTCGGCGTGATCGACGATCGGCCGGATCCGGGTTACAGGCAAACTCAAAAGCCGGGCATTGTCGGCATCTTCGAAATCTAGAGGCGCACCATGGCCGTCCATCTCGATCTTGCCGACATTCAAGGCAATGTTCTCGTCGCCTATGGGCTACAGGGCTTTTACAAAGGCCGGGTCATGGTCTTCCATATCGACAAAGCTGAGTCAGGACGCAAGTTCGTGACCGAACTTTTGCCGATGATCACTACGGCGCAGGCCTGTCCGCCCGGGACATCTCCGGGGCCAAAATGTCCCGTCGCCGTCAATATCGCCTTCACATTTTATGGGCTATTAGCGCTTGGCGTTCCAATCCGGACATTGCGCGGCATGCCGGACGAATTCATTGACGGCATGATCGCGCGCGCGCGCATGCTCGGCGACGATTTTCACGACGGCTGGACAAATAAATGGGACGAAGTGTGGACCAAGAGCGGACTCGCCTTCGGCCCAAGTAACTATACGGTCCATATCCTTATCACGCTCAACGCCCAAATGGATGTGGATACTGGTAAGGCTGTCCCCGAGCTTGCATCCGTAACCTCGCAGATCAATAACCTCGCCCGGGATAGTGGCGGCGTAACGCTCCTCACCGGACACAATCCGCCGGGACGCGGGGTGAGGCGGGACTATCAGGACTTGAGCCTCATTATCAAGCAGCGGGAGGATGGCAAGTATGTGCCCATACCGAAGGAGCATTTCGGCTTCACCGACGGTATCGGCGATCCGGTTTTCGAGGGGCAATATTCCCTAGAAGATGAGCAGGCGAAGGTAAAGGGCAATGGCGCCCTCGACGGCAAGGGCAATTGGCGGCCGCTCGCGACCGGCGAGTTCTTGCTCGGCTATCCCGACGAGGCGCAGGAGATCGCCGGCGCCGCCATGCCGCTCGAGTTCAGCCGCAACGGCACTTTCATGGCCTACCGTAAGATGCATCAGAACGTTGCCGCGTTCACTGCCTTCATGGACGAGAAAGTTGAACAGTTTCGCGTCGTCGCTGGCATCGAAAACGTCGACCATGCGCGCGAAACCCTGATGGCAAAAATGGCGGGCCGCTGGTCAGATGGGGTGCCTATTTCGCTCGCGCCAACCTGGGAGGAGTGGGATGCGTTTAACAAAAAATATCCGAACGTCCACCATGCGACTGATCCAAACGGCTGGGCGGCCCGCAACGTCGCGCTTGCGAATTTCAGTTTCGGCGACGATCCCGACGGCTTAAAATGTCCGCTGACCGCGCATATGAGGCGAGTCAATACGCGCGACATGCTGGGCCCGACCGACGGGGACGGGACGGTTTTGACCAATCGCCGCCGGATTCTCCGGCGCGGCCTGCTCTATGGCGAGTCGCCGGATGGCGCTCACGACACGGACGAGCAAGGGGTCTTGATGTTGATCGTCTGCGCGAGCCTGTTCCGGCAATTCGAATTCGTGCAACAGCAATGGATCAACTATGGACTCGATGCGGGCGCGGGCAGCGACACCTGCCCGATCGTCGGAAACCATTCGGACGGAGCGCCCGGTGGCAAACATGGACCCAAGGCCAAATTCGTGATCCCCGCTGATCCGGCCTCCGGGAAACCTCCTTTTATCGTCGAAGGCATCCCGCAGTTCGTCGAGACGCGCGGTGGCGAGTATTTCTTTGTGCCGAGCATGACCGCCTTGCGGATGATCGGCATGGGGGTAGTCGACCCCACGTAAGGACGACGGGAAGGAATGAGCGATGCGAGTGCCGAATTTCGTCACGGTTCTTTGCGTGCGCCTATGCATGATTCGCGACGGACTCGTCGCTTCGTATCAGATTCCGGCGGCGATCTTCAAAGCCAAGGGCGCAAACCTGAAGGAAAAGGCGAAGGCGGCGGCCCAGGACCCGCGCTTCTTTAGGCTCGGTTTCCAGCTGCTTCGCACGTTGGTGCCCAATCTCCGTATCCCGCTCCGTTTCTCACGCAAATTATTCAACCCAGACGTCTATCAAAATAGCGGCGCGGCGCTCGTCACCCGCTACGACGATGTGATCGAAGTGCTTGATCGAAACGCCGATTTCGAGGTCGTTTACGAACCCAGGATGCGGAAGATCACGGACGGGGAAAATTTCTTTCTTGGGATGCAGGACACGGCGCTTTATGCGCGCGATGTCTCCAATATGCGTCTCGCGGTGCGCCGCGACGATGTCGCCGCGACCGTCGAGCCACTGGCCCGGCATTTGGCCGATAGGCTCGTCGCGGGAAAGGCCGGCCGCCTCGATGTGCCGCCGGAACTTAGCTTGCTCGTGCCGACGGCGATCGTCACCGATTATTTCGGCGTCGCCCACGCCCCCGCCAGCGAGCTTATCGAATGGGCGACGCTCATGTTCCGGTATCTTTTCACGGGCATCGCAGGTGACCCCAAGCTCGACAGCGACGCGCTCGCCGCTGCGGCCCTCTGCCGGTCCGCCATCGACGAGGCGATCGCCAAGCGCAAGGCCTCCGGCGAAAAGAAGGACGACGTGCTCGGACGCTGCCTCGTCATGCAGGAGGCTGGGTTGCCCGGCATGGACGATCTCAGGATCCGCAACAATCTCATCGGGCTCGTGATCGGCGCGATCCCCACGATCTCCAGGGCAGCCGTGCAAGCGCTCGACCAGTTGCTCGACCGGCCCGCGGCGTTTGCCGCGGCGGAACAGGCCGCACATGATGGCGATGACGCGGTGTTCGCCGCGCATGTCTTCGAGGCGCTCCGCTTCAATCCCATCAATCCATTTATCTTCCGGCGCGCCGCGCGCGACACTAAGATCGCGGCGGGACATTTTCGCGCCCGCAAAATCCCCAAGGACACCATGGTGCTGGCCGCAAATCTCTCCGCGATGTTCGATCCGATGAAAATCGAGGCGCCGGAATCGTTTCGCGCAGACAGACCTTGGGGAGAGTACATTCTGTGGGGATATGGGATGCACGGATGCTTCGGCGCCACCATCAACCGCGCCGTGCTGCCGGCGATCCTGCGGCCTCTTTTCAGGAGGCCGGGCCTGCGCCGCGCGCCCGGCGCGGACGGCCAAATCGAAACGGAAGGAACGCAATTTCCCACGCATTTCGTGGTGGAATGGGAGGCAGCAAATTCGTCGTGAATATCCCCGTTCAAGTCTCCACGAGCCGCTCCGCGAGCGCCCACAGCGATTTGCGGTAAGCGTCGAACACAAACCGCTGTTGATAAATCCGGCGCGTGGGCGCCAGCTCGCGGCTTGTACCGGGCAGATGGCGGTCGGCATAGGCGCGGCGCAGAGCTGCCGCGAAACCGGCGGCGTCTTCCGCGATCGTTACGTTGGGAAGACTTGCTGCATCGATGCCGAGGCCGCGAAAGGCGAGCGGTGCCGCAATCAGCGGTGCCCCGCAAGATAGCGCTTCAATGGTCTTAATCGAGATCCCGTGGCCGGCCGTGGCTGGCAGCAGAATGGCCGCGGCATTGCGATAAGCGTCACGGAGCTCTTCGGCCTCGACTCTTCCCCGGAAGAGCCCAGCGTGCGCCTTGAACAGACTGGGCGCACGCCGCCGAATTTCCTGGTCGATATTGCCAAGGATCCTGACCGGGATACAAGGCGCCAACGGCAAAACCTCTTTTAAAAACCAAACGAGGCCGAGGAGATTGGCAGCATTGGCGCTGGCGACGAGGATGAGATCGCCGCCGCCCGGCCCGGCCGGCATGGGGTTGACAGCGGGGTAGAGCAGCGCGTGCCGCCCCTCCGGAACGAGCTTTTGGAAAGTAGCTGCCTCTTCGTCGTTGAGATGCAGCAAAATGTCGGCCACCCGCATGGCGTCGAGTTCGATCGCGAGCATGTCCTCGTAGCGCGCCACCGGCGGCAAGGCCCATCCCGCCCGATTGCGCAAGGCATATTGCCGGGCCTGGAGATCGTGTGTGTCGAGAACGACCGGACAATCGTGCCGCTCGCGCAGGTGCACCGCTAGCGGCATACAGAAGAAATGATTGCAGTGGATGAGATCAATTCGCGGCGCGGATGCGAGCGCGTCCGGGATGGTCGCAAGCCTTGCGATCTCGCTCCGAATCGCGGCATAATTGCCGTGCATCCATTGCTTGCCGGCACGCAGAAACCCGCCGTTGAAGATTTTTCGTAGCGGCATGCCGGCGAAGATGCGGGAACTGGCGTCGAGGTCGCCCGTCGCGGCCAGATAGGCTTGGGAAGCACGCGACCCATCGACAGAGCCAGGCGCGTCGGCAATCGCGACGCTGATGACATTCGCGCCGAGGCTGCGATAGGCCCGCGCCTGGGAGACGAACACCTGGTGGCTGCCGCAGGAATGCCATGCCGGGTGAACGATCACCACCGTTCTGCCGTTCAGCGGCAAAACGGGCGACACGACTGGGTCGGCGGCGCCGTCAGGCATTGAGCCTGGTCCTTTGCAAGTGCGAAGCCAAGGGCATTTGTTTTTGCGTCTGCGCTCGTTCGTTCATTCCATTTTCGCGGCCATATTCCACCCAGCATAGCTACGGCTTGCCCTCGCCGCCTTCGTCAAGCTACAGGAAGAGGAAGGGTCCCCTCTCGCTTGGCCTGCTTTTCCACACGATCCAGCTACGCGTTCAATTCAAAACGCAATGCGGTACTGCCTCAATAAAAGTCGAATTCAAGAGCAAGATGCAAAATTCCTCGCCCACATCTAAAAGCTATGGCATGGCGATCATCGCCAACGACAAAATCATCAATTGGCTTCTGCCATTTCTCGAGAGCTATCTCGCGACCAACGCGGCGACTCCTCTCTATATCATCCCTTACGATGACAATGTTGCTTTGACCCGCCGGGCCGCCGGAATTTACGGCGTCCACTTCGTCGAACCGGACAGCGCCGACCTCGATGCCCTGGCCAAGCGGCTTTACCCGATGTTTCCAGGGCATCGCCGGCGTCTGCGGAAATTCCTTGCCCTCGCGCTGCCCCTCGACGAAGTCATCTATCTCGATGTCGATATCATCCTGTTTCGCGATTTTCGCGAGATGTTTGGACGCCTCGAAGCCGGCAAGAGCGATTTCATCGTGGCCGCGCCGACGGCGGACTATGTCTACAATAAAAAACGCGAACACTATGAATTTCTTCGCGACGTGATGCTCTTCAACGACGGCTTTTTCGTCGCCTCGAAGGAGATTCTTGGGTTGAAAGACTTCCATGCCGTGATCGACAAGGACGAAGCGATCTTTCATGCGGTGCGTCAGCGCGGCATGCTGTTTGCCCAGCCGGTAACCAATTTCGTCGCCCACCGGATGGGATTGAAGATCACACCTTTGCGCGACTGCATTCCTGGCGCATCCGGCGAGAGTTTCTACAAGGCCGATGGGGTGACCTTCGACGCCCAGGGACCACGTGACGTCTTTGGCGATAAAATCTATTTCGCTCATTGGGCTGGCGCGGTAAGTCTTCCTCGCGGCCGCGTGTTCGATGCGGCTTGGCGCCAATTCGCCGCTCAAGCCGCGGCACGGATGAAGATGTGATTTATCCGCGGGGGCGGGGGCAGGCGCGATAGGGATTGTCCAATGCCACGCCTCCTGTTTTTCTATTTTTTGAAACGGATCGCGACTGCAACCCTATTCGTCGCAACGGGACTTTGCGTTCCGGTCGTCATGACTACCCTATTTCAATACCTGCCGGCCGCCGCAATCCGTGGCGGATTGCTTATGCCGGCCCTTTTCGGCATCGTGCCGACGGTGCTCTACATCGCCTTGCCGATGGCAGTTGGCGTGGCCGTCGCGGTTGAATTCGCGCGGATGTCGGGCGACGGCGTGATAGCGGCCCTTTATTCCATGCGCCTCTCAGTCTGGGCGATCTCCTTTCCGGCCGCTTCGTTCGCCATTGCCGCGGCGGGAGTAGGCTATTGGACCTCGTCGTTTGTCGCGCCGGCCCATGCTGGCCAAATGCAGGACGTGATTTATGTGATTCGCAATTCGCTCAATCACCGGATGCTCGAGCCGGCGCAATTTTACACGTTCGACAATGGAGCGCGGACGCTCTATTTCCGCCGCTGGCGTTCCACCGACTCCGTCTCAGGTATGTTCATCCATGACTATTCCGCTGAAAAGAAGGAGGAGCAAATCATCACCGCCGCCGAGGCGGAATTTCGCCGCAACGAGAATGGTGTCGTATTGATTATGAGCGAAGGTTCGATCGAGACAATTCCAGCGGATGGCTCATCGATAAGGACAGCGCATTTCGACGAATATGCGCTGCCGGTCAGCATGCAAGGCTCGGGCGGCCTGCCGCAACGCAATTGGCGAGGTGCTTTCGAACTGCCATTTCTCGAATTCTTCCGCGAGCGGCCGTCAAGCGGCGCCGACCCGCGGCAGATTTCCGAATGGACGAGCGAGGCCGCGAAACGCTGCGGCATACCATTGCTCGCCCTGGTCCATGCGCTGCTCGCGATTGGGCTTGTCTTAAATGCCGCCTCCGCGAGAGGCGGCATCTCGGCGGCGGTAATAGCAACCGTGCTCGCGATCCCGGCAAGTCATGTCGCGATTCTCGTTTGCGCCGAAACGCTGGTCCGTCAGGATCCGCGTTTCGTTTGGTTCGTTGGCCTCGCAATTGCGGCGGAATTTGCCGCCGCGATCATCTTGATCCAGCGGCAAAACGCCAATTTTCCACTGGCCAAGGAACAATCCGCGCCGGCGGTTCCCTGACACGGCAACAGCGGTCACAAACTTGCGGCGAGTGCTGGTGCTGCCTCCGGTTTGCCGTCCATCGCCTCGCGATAGCGCGCGATGACGTCCCTAGCGGCACCGATGCCCTGCACCTTGCCGTCCTCGATCCAGATGACCCGGTCGCAAATCGATCGCAGCGTTTTGAGATCGTGGGAGACGACAAGGATCGTCCCGTGATTCGCGAAATCTTGGATGAAAGCATCGCACTTTGCGGAGAATGCCTCGTCGCCGACCGAGAGCGCTTCGTCCACGATCAATATATCTGCGTCGGCATGCGCGCAAACGGCAAAAGCAAGCCGCGCCGCCATGCCACTCGAATAAAGCTTTACCGGCTGATAGAAGAAATCGCCAATCCCGGCGAAGGCGGCGATATCGGGAAGCCTTGCCTCGACGGCGGCGCGCCGCATGCCAAGAATGGCGCCCCCGATCATTGCATTTTCCCGGCCGGTCAGCTCATGGTCGAAACCGGCGCCGAGCGCGAGGATCGGCGCCACACGCCCCTTGACTTGCACACTGCCGAGCGTCGGCAAGGTGATGCCGCAGATGATCTGCAAGAGCGTCGTTTTGCCCGCGCCATTGCGGCCGATGATGCCGATCCTTTCGCCGCGGCGAACCTTGAAGCTGATATCCCGCAGCACCCAATGCTGATGGTAAAACTGCTTCCAATGCCCGAAGATCGCCTGTTTGAGCTGATCGTTGCGCCGCATATAGAGTTGGAACGCCTTGCCGACCCGGTCGCAGCTGATGACAACCTCAGATGACATCGACGAACACCGCCTTGTATTGAATGAAGAAGCGATAGGCGAAGAAGAAAACGAGGAGCGAGGCGAAAACCGTCCCGCAATATAGAAGTGGTCCGGGAAATCTGTTGAACAAGAGAAGGTCGCGGACCATCTCGACGTAATTCCCGATCGGATTGAGATGCAAATAGATGCGCAGATTGGGCGGCACGTCGTCAATCGAATAAAAGATCGGCGTCGCGAACATGAAGACCGGCACGATCGAGATCATGAGATGCGCGACGTCGCGAGTAAACGATCCAAGCGCCATGAGAAACCAGCACATTCCAAGCAACAACAAAAAGAACGGCGCGACGATCATGGGCAGCAGCAAAGCTGCCGGCGGCAGCCGCCACGTCAGCGCCAGCTCGAACACGAGAAGAACGCCTAAGCTTATCGCGGCATACACTGCGGCGCGGATGGTCGCGGTCCAGGCCAAGGTCTCGCTCGGAAATATCGACTTTTTGATGACGCCCGCGTGCTCGTGCAAAAGCCCCGGCGCGCGGTAGGCGAGTTCACTAAATAGATTGAAGACAATCAATCCGGTAAAGATTGACAAAGCGTAACTGCCGGTTCCGCCACCCCTTGCCGAGGCCGGAACCCCGACCGCATGGGAAAAAATCACCGTATAGGCGCCGAGCATGACGAGAGGCCCGAAGATCGCCCACAGCCAGCCAAGGATCGTGCCGCGAAAACGGACTGCCAATTCGCGCCGCACCACCGCCCTGATCAACTCGCGATGGTGCCACGCGTTGGCGAAGGGCGTCAGCAAATGCATCAAAGGTGTGGTCTCGAATGGCTGCGCGCGCGGCGGGCGCGTGACGTAGACCAGTTTGAGCCGCTTCCGTCAACGCTCGCTTGCGGCCGGATCGACGCGAGGATTTGATTAACCAGGTGTTGGTTCACTGCGCTGGAGCAAAGGCGATGGGGGAGCAATCGGCGGGGCGGCGTGCGCGTGCCGATATTACCTCGAATTCATTCGCCGTTCAGCGCGCATTCATGGCGTCTGCCATAGTCTTTTTCGGTCGGAAGACCTAGAGAAGGGCTATTGACATGCTGAAATGTCCATATCGTATCTATGCTTTGAGTCTTGTGGGGGGCGCACTGCTCGTTGGCGGGGCAAACGTCGTAGCCGGCGCGATGACGCTTCCCAAGCCCAGCGCCGTCACGGAGCAGGCGACGGCCGCGATCGTCACGGACGGTGCGGGTGCTGCCAAGGTCGAGCAAATTTGGTGGCGCGGCCACCGCTACGGCTGGCACCGCGGATATGGCTGGCACCGCTATGGCTGGCACCGTGGCTATGGCTGGCACCGCGGCTGGGGCTGGCGCCGTGGCTGGGGCTGGCGGGGCCGCCGGTGGTGCTACTGGCACCCTTATGCTTGCTACTAATACGGGGGAGGCGTTCGCCAAAAGCCCGCGGCGCCAGGAAGGCGCTGCGGGTCAAGCCGGATGGCGGGGCGCGGCTGAAACGGCGGTTTAGCGCGCGTCCCGATCAAATGGCTTAATTTGTTGAGGCGGCGCGCGGCACCGGGAGGACGCGGGGCGTTCGCTTATCGCGCGGCAAATCCGCAACGTCCGCGCCAAGCCGGCCGCTTATTGCTATGTTGCGGTCGCAGGCGTCAAACGATCGTATTCACCGTCCGCCAGCGCGCCGCCGTGACGCTGGGTTCGATACTCAGGCGCCCGACGATATATTCGAGCGCGATCTCGCGCCGCTTTTCCGAGGTAAGCGTGGCATTGACAGCGACCCGGCCGGTGCCTTCGATGTCGGTGCTTTCGAGCTCGCGCAAGTGCAGATCGCTGACTCCAAAACCTTGCACCATAAGCGCACGGATTTGAGCCTCCTCGGTCTCCAGGCAGGTGACAGTCACGATATAGGACGTCTCGATTTCGGCGGTTTCGAGCGGCTGGCGATTGATCAATCGCACCAACGGCCGCAGCACAAGGTTGACGCCAGCGACGAGCCCGGCGGCGAGTATGGCGCGGCTCCAATGGCCGGTCCCGGCGAGCAGTCCGACTGCGCAGGAACACCACAGCGTTGCGGCCGTGTTCAGGCCGCGCACGTTGACGCCTTCCTTCCAAATCACCCCAGCGCCGAGAAAGCCTATGCCCGTGACGACCTGCGCGGCGACCCGAGTTGGACTCGTATCAGTGAATTGGCCCTCAAATACAACGAAAATCGCGGCGCCGAGGGAGACCAGTGTGTTGGTCCGCAATCCTGCGAGGCGCTGGCGCCACTGCCGCTCGAAGCCGATCGCGCCGCCAAGGACGACGGCCATGATCAGATTGAGCGCGTCATTGCGGAATGCAGAATCGAATGCCGGCGCCATCGAATGCTATTTACCTCTGAACCATTTTCCCGGCGGTTGTACCCGTCGCACTTGCGCGGAGTAAGACAGCGCGCGACCTATCGCGCATCGACCGTGCAAGTGCCGCGCCGCGCGGAAACCGAGTGACTGGCGCGCGTTTATGAAACCTTTCTCACCAACGGCCAGGAGGGGTGTGCGCTTCCGCAGGCATTCGTTGAGCACATCCGATTGAAAAAGGTTTTTTGAAGGTTGACAACATTGGCGTCAGGGGCCGAATTGGGGAGAAGCAACCGGCGTTTTGGCGCGGGCGTTGCTCGCGTTGCGCGCGAACCGCGCATGTTGGGTGACGGTACGTGGTACCAATTATGCGCAATACACTGGAGGATTTTTTTCCAAATAAATTCCAGCGTCATTCTGGACGGCTGGCGGCGATGATGTAATTGATGTCCATGTCGTGCGAGAGCCGCCATTTGCCGGTCAAGGGATCATAGACGACGCCTGTCTCGTCCGCGATGCGCAGGCCAGCGCCGCGCAAGGCCCTGGCGAGTTCGCGCGGCGCGACGAACTGATTCCAATTGTGGGTCCCCCGCGGCACCCAGCGCAGGACATATTCGGCGCCCACGATTGCCAATGCGAAGCTCTTCAATGTCCGGTTGAGCGTGGCGGCGGCAAACATGCCTCCCGGCCGCAGCATCGCGGCGGCTTCAATGAGGAAGCGGCCAATATCGCGCACGTGCTCGACAACTTCCATCGCCAGCACAACATCGAAGTTCGCGCCCCCGGCCGCAAGGTCCCCGGCCGTGAGGCAGCGGTAATCGATGGAAAGGTTTGTTTTCCCGGCATGGTCCTTGGCGACCTCGATGTTGCGCCGTGCTGGATCAATCGCGGTCATCCGGGCGCCAAGCCGCGCCAGGGGTTCCGAGAGGATGCCCGCGCCGCATCCTATATCGAGGATCGTCAAACCCTGGAGCGGTTCCGGCGAACGCCAATCGCGCGGTTCTCCGTCGCGCGGAAAGTGCCTGCACAAAAGGTCGCGCAAATAGGCGACACGGACCGGATTGAACTTGTGCAGCGCGCGCATGGGGCCGTCTGGATCCCACCATTGCGCGCCGAGCCGGTCAAACCGGTCGACCGCCTCCGGATCGATTGTCGCATCGCGGGGATGCTTTTCCCGGCTTGGCACGGCCGAATTCCCATTGACTTGAGGTGCCGCCATTTGCATGTATGCGCGGCGGCGGACTGGGTCCGTTGACTTCCCAACCGAAAAACCCGCACCGGGAGAAGCGTTTCCGATCCGATGGCCCGACTAGTGATGAAATTTGGCGGCACATCGGTCGCGAACATAGAGCGCATTCGCAATATTGCAAGGCACATTGCGCGCGAGCGGGGCGAAGGCCATGACATTGCGGTTGTGGTCTCCGCCATGGCAGGCAAGACCAACGAACTCGTGGGCTGGTGCGAGGAAGCAGCAACGCTTTGCGACCGGCGCGAATACGACGCCGTTGTCGCCTCCGGCGAACAGGTAACCGCCGGTCTACTCGCCATTGTTTTGCAAGAACAAGGAATTGCCGCGCGTTCGTGGCAAGGCTGGCAAATTCCGATTCTGACTTCGAACGAGCATGGCTCGGCCAGGATCGAACATATTGGGTCCGCGGCAATTCTCGATGGATTTGCCGCCCCGCGGGAAGTGGCGGTGATTGCCGGTTTCCAGGGCCTTCACAAGGAGAGCGGCCGCATTGCGACGCTTGGGCGGGGCGGCTCCGATACAACGGCAGTGGCGGTCGCCGCGGCGATCGGGGCCGTCCGCTGCGACATCTATACCGACGTCGACGGAGTTTATACCACCGATCCTCGGATCGTTCCGAAAGCCAAGCGGCTCGATCGCATTGCCTTCGAGGAAATGCTGGAAATGGCCTCGCTCGGGGCAAAGGTACTTCAGGTGCGCTCGGTCGAGCTTGCCATGGCGCACAAGGTCAAGACTTTCGTCAGGTCATCGTTCGACGACCCGGACGGCTTGAAACAGGGCACGTTGATTTGCGGCGAGGAGGATATCGTGGAAAGCCAAGTGGTCACCGGAATCGCTTTCTCGCGGGACGAGGCGCAGATTACCTTGCGCCGTGTCGCCGACCACCCAGGAATCGCTGCCGCGATATTCATGCCGCTCGCCGAATCCAATATCAACGTGGACATGATCGTTCAGGTAGCGTCCGAGGATTCAGGCGTGACCGATATCACGTTTACGGTTTCCGCCGCCGATTTCGCCCGGGCCAAAACGATCTTATTTCAAGCGAAGCCGCAGATCGGTTTTTCCAGTCTGCAGGGCGCAAGCGATGTCGTGAAAATTTCGGCGATCGGCGTTGGCATGCGCAGCCACGCCGGCGTGGCTGCGCGCGCATTCAAGGCGCTGGCGGAAAAAGGCATCAATATTAGAGCGATCACGACCTCTGAAATCAAGTTCTCGGTTCTAATAGAAGCGGCTTATACGGAATTGGCGGTAAGAACGTTGCACACTCTCTATGGCTTGGACAAAGCTTGACCAAAGCGGCGGTCTTTTTCTTGTCTCATGGATTTGGTTACTGTCGTGGTCCGGAGTTTGCTAGATTGAGCCGGCCGTAGGCCGAAGCCGGGGAGCGGGGTCGCCTAGGGGAGCGTTTTCACCCGCGGTGGCGGTTTGGCCCGGCAAAATTGGTTCAATCGAAAGTATAGAGCTTTCTCATGCTTCCAGGAAACATCAATTAGCCCTCGACCATGATCCGCGATGAAGATCATGTAAAACTGAAAAGGTTGGAGCACGATTCTGACTCGCGGACCGTGCTCTCGCGCCCGGTTCGCCCAAGGCGTTTGCGCGTCCTGGATGAGGAGCCGGCCGCTATAACTTTAGAACTGGTGAAACCGTTGCTGGATGCGCGGGCTTGGCCATTGGCCGGTGCGGCATCCGGGTGCGGGTTGGGAAAAACCCGAGGTCTGAACAGGATACTCCGATGTTTGGCACGCTTGGCGGCCCCCGTCTGCTACTGCGCCGCCTTCGCAAGGTCATGGCGGAGCCGGTCAGCCCGCAGGCCCGGCTCGACAAGATCGTCGTTCATATCGCCGCGAATATGGTTGCGGAAGTCTGCTCGGTCTATGTGCTGCGCGCCGATGGCAGGCTCGAGCTTTACGCGACGGAAGGCTTAAATCGGGAAGCCGTTCATCTGACCACGCTACGCACGGGCGAAGGTCTCGTCGGCCGGATTGCCGAGACCGCAGAGGCGCTCGCGCTTGCCGACGCGCAATCGCACCCTGCATTCATGTACCGGCCGGAAACTGGCGAGGAAATCTATTCGTCTTTCCTCGGCGTGCCGATCTTGCGCGGGGGCAATACGCTCGGCGTACTGGTCGTCCAGAATAAGGCACGCCGCACCTATCCAGAAGAGGAGATCGAGGCACTCGAGACTACGGCCATGCTGCTCGCCGAAATGATCGCTTCGGGCGAACTGCAGTCGTTGGCCCCACCTGGCCGGGACATCGCGCCCCGCCGGCCGCTCGCCTTGAAGGGGACTCCGGTCGCCGACGGCGTCGGGCTTGGACGCGTTGTCCTGCATGAGCCGCGCGTCGTCGTCAAACAACTTGTCGCCGAAGATGTCAAGGCGGAGATGGAGCGGCTCGAGACCGCAGTTAACGCGATGCGTGAATCGCTCGATCTGCTGATCGAAAGCGGCAACATGGGCCCCGGAGAACATCGCGATGTTCTTGAAACGTTTCGGCTATTCGCGCATGACCGCGGTTGGCTGCGCCGGCTGCGCGAGGCGGTGCTGACCGGGCTCACCGCCGAGGCCGCGGTCGAACGTGTCCAAAACGTCGCGCGCGCCAAATTGCAACGCCAAACCGAGCCCTACATCCGCGAGCGATTGCATGATCTAGACGATCTCGCAAACCGCTTGCTGCGGCAGCTGACTGGTCAGGGTTTCGTCGGCGCGCACAGGGAATTGCCGCATAATTCAGTCATTGTCGCGCGCGCCATGGGACCTGCGGCACTGCTCGAATACGAACGCGCCAAGATTCGCGGCCTAGTTCTCGACGAGTCCGGCGCCTTGAGCCATGTCGCGATCGTTGCCCGCGCGCTCGGCATCGCGGCTGTCGGCGACATCGCCAATGTTGTCGATTTGGTTGAACCCGGCGATGCAATAATCGTCGATGGCGTCTCCGGCGATGTTCATCTGCGCCCGCCAGCCGATGTCGAACATTCTTATGCCGAAAAGGCGCGGCTGCGCGCGCGAAAACAGGCGCAATATGCGAAATTGCGCGACGTCCCGGCCGTGACAAAGGATGGCGTTGCAATCGATCTGCATATGAACGCCGGAATGCTGGTCGATCTCCAGCACATCGCGGAGACCGGGGCTGTGTCGGTTGGGCTTTTCCGGACCGAGTTCCAGTTCATGCTGGCGTCGCGATTGCCAAGGATGAGCGAGCAGGAGGTTTTTTACCGGACCGCCCTCGAATGTGCCAATGGCAAGCAGATTACATTCCGCACGCTCGATATCGGCTCCGACAAGGTTTTGCCTTACATGACGAAGGTCGAGGAAGAGAACCCTGCACTGGGATGGCGGGCCATCCGCATCGGGCTCGACCGGCCAGGCCTGTTGCGTTCGCAGTTGCGCGGGTTGCTGCGGGCCGGCTCCGGACGCGAAATGCGCATCATGTTTCCGATGATCGCCACGCTTGAGGAATTCGAAAAAGCGAAATCTTTTGTCGAGGATGAACTCGTTCATCTGCGGCAGCATGACCGGGCGCCTCCCTCCGATCTCAAACTTGGCGTCATGATCGAGGTGCCCTCACTGCTTTGGCAGCTCGACGAAATCTGCGCGCGTGTCGATTTCCTTTCGGTTGGGTCGAACGATCTCCTGCAATATCTTTATGCCACCGACCGCGATAACAAGCGCGTCGCCACCCGATTCGATCCTCTATCGGGGCCGGTCCTGCACGTCTTGAAGCTTATTGCCGGCAAGGCCCGCGCGGCCGCAACGCCGTTGACCCTTTGCGGCGAACTCGGCGGCAAGCCGCTCGAAGCCATGGTCTTGCTTGCCTTGGGCTACCGCGGCTTGTCGATGGCGGCCGCGTCGATTGGACCTGTCAAAGCCATGGTGCTCGCGACCGATCTTGGCGAGGCGGAAAATTTTGTCGTGACCCTCATGGAGGAGGCGCGGGGGGGCCACTCCTTGCGCGACAAATTGCGCAAATTCGCGAAAGCCCAAGGCATTCCGGTTTGAGGGCCGTTGCCCGCCCGCCCGAAGGGAAACGATCTGGGCAATTGGATGCGGCAAGCTCGAATTAACGAAACGCTTACCAGGATTCGTTAGCCTTGCGGCATGGTCATCTACAGGCGCGTGCGCGCGACACTTTATCCCTTGGCGCTATATTGCGTCTCCGCGGCAATTGGCGGCTATTTTGTCTGGCATGCGGTGAACGGCGAGCGCGGTCTTAAAACCAAGGATGAATACGAACATAAGATCGCGGAATTGCGGGGCGAGTTAGATGGCCTCAAATCGGAGCACGCCCTGTGGAACCACCGGATCGCATTGCTGACTGGCCGTGCGATCGACCGCGACCTCCTCGAGGAAGAAGCGCGCGCGCTGCTAGGCCGGGTGAACCGGACCGATCTTGTCGTATTCCTGCCGCGAACGCAAAACTAAACCGCGCAAGCGGGCCCAGGCTTGCCTTGAAAGCCTTGCGTCGGATGGCCGAGTCTCGCTCAAGTAGCTGATCCGGGAACTTACGGTGCATCGCGAGACTTTAAGCGATTGACGCTTTTGTCTCACGGAATGATCGATGCGCCACGAACGTTCGCTGGATGCCTTGAATTTCTTTCTCGCTGATGTTCGCCAGGGGCTTGGACCCTATCTCGCGATTTATCTATTGACGGAGCGGCACTGGGCGGAGGATCGGATCGGCTTCGTGATGACGATTGCCACCCTCTCGGGCCTTGTCGCGCAGACTCCGGCGGGCGCGCTGACTGACGTGAGCCATGCAAAACGGGGGATCATTATCGTAGCTGCCCTTGTCGTGACCGGCGCTTCGATCCTCCTTCCCTTCACGTCGTCTCCTTTGTTTTCGTTGCCGGATCGCAAGCGGCGGCCGACGCGGCGGCAGCCTTTTTCGGGCCGGCGATCGCCGCGATCACTTTAGGAATCATGGGGCCGCGGGCGTTTACGCGTCGCATTGGCCGCAATGAGTCCTTCAATCATGCTGGCAATGCGGCTGCGGCGGCGATTGCTGGATTTGGCGCCTGGAAGTATGGGCCGATCATCGTCTTCTATCTCATCGCCGTCATGGCGCTGTTATCAATCGTGAGCGTTATGACGATTAAATCCGAAGCGATAGACTACGATCGCGCTCGTGGTCTTAAAGACGGTCCGTCCGCGTCGCGCGATAAACCCTCGGGCCTCAGCGTACTCATAAGCAGCAGAGGCCTTTTGATCTTCTGCCTTTGCTGTGTGATTTTCCATCTCGCCAACGCTGCCATGCTGCCCCTTGTTGGCCAAAAACTGGCTTTGCAGGACGAGAATCAGGGGACCGCTCTTATGTCGGGCTGTATCGTCGCGGCGCAAATCGTCATGGTGCCGATGGCCATGCTCGTCGGCCACAGGGCCGATATTTGGGGTCGAAAACCTCTATTTCTCGCAGGATTGGCCATCCTGTCGCTGCGCGGTTTTCTCTACCCCTTATCGGATGATCGCTTTTGGTTGTTCGCGGTCCAAAGTCTCGATGGCGTCGGCGCGGGGCTTTATGGGGCGCTTTTTCCTCTCATTGTCGCGGATTTGACGCGCGGCACCGGCCATTTCAATCTAGCACAAGGCGCCGTGATTACCGCGCAAGGCATTGGCGCGGCGCTTAGCACGTCTTTGGCTGGGCTCGTCGTCGTTCACGCAGGCTTTTCCGCCGCCTTTCTCGTTTTGGCTGGCATAGCGGCTTCAGGATT
>DATBQJ010000254.1:0-32203 GCA_036560885.1 Methylocella sp. | reverse complement strand
GCGGCTTTCCCGCCGCACGACCAGCTTGGCGTCGAGTCGCGGCTGCCTTGGGTGGAGAAGCTCGCCGATCTGCCCGAGACGCGCGTCGACGACTGGCTCGCCGCCGCGAAGATCACGAATGTCGGCAGCCATCAGCATCCGGACCATGAATAGAGATCGTCGCGGCGCGCCCGCGAGGCAAGGAGACCGCCTATGACCGACGCCTTCATCTACGACCATGTCCGCACCCCGCGCGGGCGCGGCAAGCCCGACGGTGCTCTGCACGAGGTCTCGAGCCTTGGGCTCGCCACGACAGTACTGCGGGCGATCAAGGATCGCGGCGGTTTCGACACGCATTTGGTGGATGATGTCGTGCTTGGCTGCGTTGACCCCGTCGGCGAGGCTGGGGGCGACATCGCCAGGGCGGCGGCGCTCGCCGCCGATTACGGGAATGACGTGCCGGGCGTTCAGATCAACCGCTTTTGCGCCTCGGGCCTGGACGCGGTTAATTTCGCCGCCGCGGAAGTCATGGCCGGGCAGCATTCCTTAACCGTCGGCGGCGGCGTCGAATCGATGAGCCGCGTCGGCATCGGCGCCTCGGGAGGGGCCTGGCCGGTAGATCCCGCCATCGCGATCAAAGCTTATTTTATGCCACAAGGAATTTCCGCCGATCTCATCGCGACAAAATATGGGTTTTCGCGCGATGCCGTGGATCAATACGCGGTCGATTCGCAACAACGCGCGGCAAAAGCCTGGAGCGAGGGACGCTTCAAATATTCGGTCGTGCCGGTGCGCGACATCAACGGCATCAGCTTGCTCGATCGCGACGAACACATGCGGCCATCGACCGACATGCAGTCGCTTGCCGCGCTGAAACCTTCGTTCACTATGATGGGCGAGCAAGGCGGTTTTGACGCGGTCGCACTCGACGCCCACCCCGAAGTCGAGCGCGTCGTGCATGTCCACCATGCGGGCAATTCATCGGGCATCGTCGACGGCGCGGCCGCGGTTCTTATCGGCTCGGCCGAAGCGGGCGAGGCCATCGCTCGCAAGCCGCGTGGAAGGATCCGGGCGTTCGCGAATATCGGCTCCGAGCCGGCGATGATGCTGACGGGTCCCGTCGATGTCACCAAGAAGGTTTTGGCCCGCGCGGCAATGACGCTCAAGGACATCGACCTTATCGAGGTCAACGAGGCTTTCGCATCCGTCGTGCTCCGCTACCTCCAAGCTTTCGATCTCGACGCGTCGATAGTCAATGTCAATGGCGGCGCGATCGCGATGGGTCATCCGCTCGGTGCGACCGGCGCCATGCTGCTTGGCACCGCGCTTGACGAACTCGAACGCACCGGCAAGGGAACCGCACTCGTCACCCTCTGCATCGGCGCGGGAATGGGCACGGCAACGATCATCGAGCGGGTGTAATTGGAAAGCGCGGAGAGAAACCGGTGAAGCTCACGAATTTTCGCTTCGAGACCGATGGCGACGGCATCGCGCTGCTCACCTGGGATATGCCCGGGCGCTCGATGAACATCATCACGCCGCAAGTCGTCGACGAGGTCGAGCAAGTCATTGAGCATGTCGCGGCCGACGCCGCGATCAAGGGCTGCGTCGTCGCCTCCGGCAAGGAGACATTTTCCGGCGGCGCCGATCTTTCCATGCTCCAGACGGCGGCGGCAGAATATCAGAAGGCCAAGCAGGAGAGTGGCGAGGAAGCGGCAATAAAGCTCTTTTTCGAGCGCGCGAGACGTCTCTCGCAGGTTTATCGCAAGTTGGAGACCTGCGGAAAGCCTTTCGCTATTGCAATCAATGGCATCTGCCTTGGCGGCGCCTTTGAACTGGCGCTGGCCTGCCATTACCGGGTCATCGCCAACGATGATAGAGCCAGGGTCGGCTTGCCCGAGATCAAGGTCGGCTTGTTCCCCGGCGCCGGAGGGACGCAACGTGTCGCCCGTCTCATGCAGACCGGCGACGCGCTGCAATTGCTTTTCAAGGGCGAGCAGATCAGGCCGAAAGCGGCGAAAGCGATGAATCTCGTGCACGAAGTCGCGCCTGCTGCCGACATCGTAGTGAAGGCCAAGGCCTGGATCGCGGGCGGCGGCAAGGGCATCGCGCCATGGGACCAACAGGGTTTCAGGCTCCCCTCCGGGAGAGTTTTTTCCCCCCAAGGCATGATGGTATGGCCCGCCGCCAACGCCATCTACCGGCGCGAAACGCATGACAATTACCCGGCCGCGAAGGCGATTTTGCACAGCGTCTACGAGGGCCTGCAATTGCCGTTTGATTTGGCGCTGCGCGTCGAAGCCCGCTGGTTCGCCAAGATTTTGCGCTCGCCCGAGGCGGCCGCGATGATCCGCACGCTATTCATTTCCATGGGCGAATTGAACAAGGGTGCGCGGCGCCCCGCGCATGTTCCGGCGACCACGATAAAACGGGTTGGAATCCTCGGCGCGGGATTCATGGGCGCGGGCATTGCCTATGTCACCGCGAGCGCCGGAATGGAGGTGGTGCTGATCGACCAGGATCAGGCGGCGGCGGATAAGGGCAAGGATATTTGCGCTAAGCTCATCTCCGGACAAGTGCTAAAAGGCCGCGCAACAACCGCCGATAAGGAAGCGCTGCTTTCAAGAATCAAGCCATCGGCGGATTACCAGGATCTCGCGGACTCCGATCTCGTGATCGAGGCGGTTTTCGAGGACCGTGCGGTCAAGGCCGCCGTCACGCGACGGGCACGCGCGGCTCTCAAGGCCGGCACGATCTTTGCTTCGAACACGTCCACGCTGCCAATAACTTCGCTCGCCGAAACCTATGCCGAACCCGAAAACTTTATTGGAATTCATTTTTTCTCGCCGGTGGAAAAGATGCTTCTCGTCGAAGTGATCCTTGGCGAGAAAACCGGGGACCCTGCGCTTGCCCTCGCTCTGGATTATGTCCGCGCAATCAAGAAAACGCCGATCGTGGTGCACGATTCGCGCGGCTTCTATGCCAACCGCTGCGTAGGCAATTATATCCACGAAGGCCACATCATGTTGCTGGAGGGCGTTCCGCCCGCGATGATCGAGAATGTCGCCAAAATGGCGGGGATGCCGGTCGGGCCGCTCGCACTCAACGACGAGGTCGCACTCGATCTCGCCCTCAAAATATTGGAGGCGGCAAAGCGCGATCTAGGACCGGCGGCGGTCGATCCTGCGCAGGAGAATTTGCTCAAATCCATGGTCATCGATCATGGCCGGCTAGGGCGAAAGAACGGCAAGGGCTTTTACGACTATCCGGCGCAGGGACCGAAGACCCTATGGCCGGGGCTCGCCGCATTTCAACTCTCGAAGCGCGATCCGGATACAATCGATATCGCCGAACTCAAACAACGGTTCCTCGTGACCCAGGCCGCCGAGGCCGCGCGGGTCATGGAGGAAGGCGTGGTGACAGACCCGCGCGAGGCGGACGCCGGCTCGATCATCGGCTTTGGCTTCGCGCCCTTTACCGGCGGCACGCTGAGTTATATCGACGGAATGGGCGCGGTAAGTTTCGTCGCGCTTTGTCAAAAGCTCCGGCAAAAATACGGAGAGCGGTTTGCGCCGCCGAAAATCGTCGTGGATATGGCGAGTAAACACGAATCTTTTTATGGGCGCTTCGCCGCACGGAACACCCAAACTGCTTGAACTGGCTTGGGTGGATTTTGGCCGGGGCTCTTAGTACTTTGCGACAACAGGGGCTGCTGGCGGCGACAGCAAATCGAATTTGTAGTTCAACCCCACGCGGGCGAGATGATACATTGTGCGAGTGTTGAACTGGATCGAGGATCCGGGTACCGGATTGAACGTCACCGGCCGGGCATTTATGAAATCGTACAAATATTCAACCTTCACCGTGAAGTTTGGAGCGATCGCATATTCGCCGCCGATGCCGACGGCCCCAACACGAGGAAAGACGCCCGAGCGTGTCGCCGTGCTCGATCCGGCGTTGAAGAACCCTGGTGTGGCGACGCTGTAAAACGTGTCAATCGTCCCATAAGTGAAGCCGGCGGTTAAATACGGCAGGAATCGGCCCCAGGCATAGCCGAGGCGAATTCGCGCCGTCCCAAAGTCCTCGAATTTGGAGCCGATGACGGCGGTCGCCGGAGCGCCAGAGAGGAGTGTTCCATGGACGGCGGTCTCACCTCTGATGCCGGACGCGCTGTTATCGATTTCAATCCCAGCGACGATGTGGAAGAATGGAAGCTCGTAATTAAATCCGGCTTGAAGGCCGCCGATGGGGCCCGACGCAGTGATGCCGCTGGTCCCATGAAAGAACCCTCCACCTGGAACGAGGACGCCGAAAGGAAACGCGAAATGATCGACTCCGCCGCCGGCGTGGATGCCGAGATAAAAGCCCGTCCAGGTGAATTCGGCGGGCGGAGGTGGCTCAAATACGGGCTCTTCTGTTCTGGAAGGCAAATCGGCGGCGCGCGCCGCGCCAGCGCCGACCGCAAAAGACCCTAGCAATAAAAGCCCTGCAATAAAGCTCATGCCATGGCACCGGCGAGCCGAAGCTTCGTTGGCCGATAGCGATCCGTTGCGGCCGTCTATGCAGGCTTGCCCCATTGTCCAGGTCTTGCTTGCCAGTAGAGACTTGGAGAGACATTTACGCAAGTGGGGCTAGGGCTCCACATGGGAAAAACGAGACCCCTGTTGCAAAATGGCCACTCCGATCTGTGTTTCTGGCCCCGCGAATGCGCGAACAAAACTCTGGTTGCCGCTTGGCGCGGTTGGCCGGGAAGGCGAAAGCTCCGGTGGGCCCTCTCAAAAGATTGGCGTAAAGCAGGGAAATAGAGATGGCTGTCGCAACGCCGGCGGATTCCGAATGCCAATGGAATTCGATCCGCGCGGCAAATGCAATCGCCGTTTGACAGACTCGCCCAGAAAGATTCCATACAGTGTTCACGCGGCAAATCACACGAGTCCGTGTTGCCTTTGCGCGCCTGAGGGGCAGGATAATCGCCCAGACCGGCGGCTAGCGAAGCCTCGCCGAACAACCTTTAATCGGATGAGTGACCTTACCATCGGAGCGGGCTGCCTCGTCGTGCTGGGGTTCGCCAAAAACTTCCAGCCGCTTCCGCGAGGCACTTTCCATGGGTGGAGCAAGACAAAGGCAGGCAGGCTACCCGAATTCAGCTCGAGCGGCTCCGCTGGTTTTCCTCCGCTTGAAAGGACGCTGCGCATAAGCTAGTGTTGCTGCGCCGCATCATCCATATTGCGTAAGAGCCCTCTTGCACGGCACGCCAGGCTCGCCGCAAGGAACCCAAGGAAATCCCATGAGCGCGACAACTGGCTCCTTTAACGTCGGCGATACGACCGTCCAAACGCCTGTCAAGACCGGAACAATCGGTCCTTCGGTTGTGGATATCGGCAAGCTCTATGCCCAGTCAGGGATGTTCACTTACGATCCGGGTTTCACATCGACGGCGAGTTGCGAATCGGAGATCACCTATATCGACGGCGACGAAGGTGTGCTGCTCTATCGCGGCTATCCGATCGAACAACTCGCGGAGCACGGCGATTTCCTCGAGTCATGTTACCTCCTGCTCTACGGACAATTGCCAACTGCCGTTCAGAAGAAGGACTTCGACCATAGAGTCACTCGGCACACGATGGTTCACGAGCAGATGGCGAGGTTCCTAGGCGGCTTGCGCCGGGACTCCCATCCGATGGCCGTGCTGGTGGCAAGCGTAGGAGCGCTCTCGGCCTTCTATCACGATACAACCGATATTTCGGATCCGAACCAGCGCATGGTGGCGTCGTTTCGACTGATCGGCAAAATGCCGACCCTCGCCGCGATGGCGTACAAATATTCGCTTGGCCAGCCTTTCATTTATCCAAGGAACGAGCTCGATTATACTTCGAACTTCTTGCGCATGTGCTACGCCGTGCCAACCGAAGAATATAAGATCAATCCGGTGTTCGCCCGTGCGCTCGATCGCATCTTCATTCTCCATGCCGACCACGAACAGAATGCGTCAACCTCGACGGTGCGGCTTGCCGGCTCGTCGGGCGCAAATCCATTCGCCTGCATCGCCGCGGGCGTGGCGTGCTTGTGGGGACCGGCGCATGGCGGCGCCAACGAAGCCGCGCTGAAAATGTTGGTGGAAATCGGCACGGTCGAGAATATCCCGAAGTTCATCGCCCGTGCCAAGGACAAGGACGATCCGTTCCGGCTGATGGGATTTGGCCACCGCGTCTACAAAAACTATGACCCGCGCGCCAAGATCATGCAGAAGACATGTCACGATGTCCTGAACGAACTCGGCATCAAAGATAGTCCGTTGCTCGATGTCGCGTTGGAACTTGAGAGAATCGCTTTGAGCGATGAATATTTCATCGAGAAGAAGCTCTACCCCAATATCGATTTCTATTCTGGGATCACGCTGAAAGCGTTAGGCTTCCCGGTATCTATGTTCACCGTGCTTTTCGCGGTGGCACGTACCGCCGGCTGGATCGCGCAATGGAAGGAAATGATCGAGGATCCTAGTCAGAAGATTGGCCGGCCGCGCCAGCTTTACATCGGTTCGCCGCGGCGCGACTACGTCGCGATTGACAAGCGCTCGTAGTAAAAACTGCGTGGGGCAAACTCGATTGACGTTGCAATGTGGACAATGCCGCCGTTACGGGCCGGCGGCCAAATCATATGCGGGCGTTGGCGCAACGCATTTCTAATGGATCAGCTCGCGCACCGCCAACGTGGCGTAAAGCAGCGGCACTCCTGCCGGTACGATTCAGGAGGCATTTTATCGCAAGCGCCTGCGCTTGGCGCCGCGTGTTTGAAGTAAGCCACCCTAGCTGCATACCTTCTTTCGTCGTTCACTTATTGTTCTTGCCAAGGCATTGTTTTTTCGTTAAGCTCTGCCCAGAGTGGAAGCTGGGGCGTGCCATGGTCGTCAGAGTTGCGACGGTTGCGTTTGAAGGCATCGAGGCGCGACCAGTGGACGTGCAGGTGCAAATCGCCAATGGCAACGTGGTCTTTACGGTGGTCGGTCTTGGTGACAAGGCGGTCGCGGAATCGCGCGAAAGGGTCCGCGCCGCGCTGAATGCCTCGGGCCTTGCCATGCCCGCCAAGCGGATCACCGTCAATCTCGCGCCCGCCGATCTCCCCAAGGAAGGCAGTCATTACGATCTGCCGATCGCGGTCGGCATCATGGCCGCGATCGGCGCCATTCCGCCGGATGCGCTTGCAAATTACACCGTTCTCGGCGAACTCGCACTTGATGGAACGATCAGCGCAGTCGCCGGCGTGCTGCCCGCAGCGATTGCCGCGAATGCGCGTGGCCACGGGCTCATATGCCCGCATGCGAGCGGCCCGGAGGCAGCCTGGGCGGCGCAAGACCTCGATGTGCTGGCGCCGCTTTCGTTGATTCAGCTCGCCAATCATTTCAAGGGGACCCAAGTCATGGCGCGGCCGCGGCCGGCCGTGCGGGGGGACGTGGGACCGCAGCCAGACCTTCGCGACATCAAGGGACAGGAAAGCGCCAAGCGTGCGCTCGAAATCGCCGCCGCTGGGGGACACAATCTGTTATTGAACGGACCGCCGGGAGCGGGAAAATCGATGCTCGCCGCAAGGCTGCCATCGATCTTGCCGCCGCTCAGCCCGCGCGAACTGCTCGAGATTTCGCTCATCCACTCCATCGCGGGGGATCTTGCGGGCGGCGCGCTGACCGACAGGAGGCCTTTCCGCGCGCCGCATCATTCGGCGTCGATGGCGGCACTCGTCGGCGGCGGCACGCGTGCGCGGCCTGGCGAAATTTCGCTCGCCCATCATGGTGTTTTGTTTCTCGACGAATTGCCGGAATTCCAGCCGCAGGTTTTGGACAGCCTGCGGCAGCCGCTCGAAACCGGCGAAGTCGCCATCGCCCGGGCGAACCACCGCATCGTCTATCCGGCGCGGTTTCAGCTCGTCGCGGCAATGAATCCTTGCCGGTGCGGCCATGCGAGCGAGCCCGGCTTTACCTGCAACCGGCAACCCGTTGCTCGTTGCGTCGCACAATATCAGGCGCGCCTTTCTGGGCCCTTGCTCGACCGCATCGATCTCCATGTGGAGGTGCCGGCGGTTGCCGCCGCCGATCTGATGTTGCCGGCTCCTACTGAGGGATCAAGGGAGGCCGCGGAACGCGTCGCTGCGGCGCGAAATATCCAGGTTGGGCGTTATGCCGGGCTCGGTCTTCCGGGGATCCTCTCCAATGCCGCCGCGCCCGCCAATGTCATCGAGGCGGTGGCGCAACTCGACGCCTCTGGCCTCGCCTTGGTCAGAGAGGCATCGGACCGCCTCCATCTTTCCGCGCGGGGATTCCACAGGATTTTGAAGCTCGCCCGCACGATCGCCGATCTCGACGGCGCCCGCGAGACCGGACGCTTGCATCTCGCCGAGGCGCTAACTTACAGGATCGACACCACAAGCCAGCTGCGCGCCGCGTGAACGGGCCGCGGCTCTGGCTGGGCTTGGACGGGGAAGCGGGACTGCCTAGCGCGATTGCAGGAGCCGCGCGACGGCCTTCGATGTAAAATCCACCATCGGCACGATCCGCGCGTAATTGAGCCGCGTCGGACCGATCACGCCAAGCACGCCGACAATGCGCTGCTCCCGGTCATGAAACGGCGCGGCGATCATCGAGGAACCCGACAACGAGAACAGCTTGTTCTCCGAACCGATGAAGATGCGGACACCGTCGCCGGTTTCGGCCCGGCTCAACAATTCGATCACGTCCTTCTTTGTTTCGAGATCCGCGAAAAGCAAACGGATCCGCTCAAGATCCTCGATCGCGGTGAGGTCCTGGAGCAGATTGGCCTGCCCTCTCACGATCAGCTGCGGTCCATGCGCCGGGGATTCCGCCCAGCTTGCGAGCCCCGCATCGACAAGCCGCGCAGTCAATTCTCCAAGTTCCGTCTCGGCGAGCTTGCGCGAGGCCTCGATCTCGTACTTGACCTCCTGCAAGGTGCGGCCCCTAATCCGCGCATTGAGGTAATTGCCGGCTTCGCACAAGGCGGACGGCGGCAGCCCCGCCGGTATAGGCAGGATCCGGTTTTCGATCGAACCGTCCTCGGCGACGAGCACGGCGAGCGCGCGCTCTGGCTCGATCCGGACGAACTCGACATGTTTAAGCCGCGCGTTTTCCTTGGTGGTGACCACCACTCCTGCGCCGCGGGTCAAACCCGACAACATTAGCATTGCGTCACCAAGCAGCCCTTCGAGGGTTTGCACCTGCGAGGCCGCTTTAACCTGTGCCTCGATCCGTGCCCTTTCCTCCTGGCCGATGTCACCCAATTCGAGCAGCGCATCGACGAAAAAACGTAAGCCGAGTTCGGTGGGTAGCCGGCCCGCGCTGATGTGCGGCGCATAGATCAAGCCGATCTCTTCGAGATCCTGCATTACATTACGGACCGAGGCCGGCGACAGTGGTGCCGGCAAAAGCCGCGCGATATGGCGCGATCCCACCGCCTCGCCATGGGCGAGGTAGGAATCAACGATTAGCCGGAAAATTTCGCGCGAACGTTCATTCAGCCGAGCCAGGCCGTTGCCGCCAGACCGCGCCGCGCCTTGCAATTGATCCAAGGGAATTGCCATGGCGGCTAACATGGCCGCCCGCGGCCTGGGATGCAAGCACGGACGCGTTGTGCTCCAGCAGGCGGCGGCCTCAGCCGTCTCCCGAATGCCGGTCTGGCAAAGGCTTTAATCAAATTTGGACCGACAATATGCATTCTTGCCAACGCCGCACTTTCACCGCATCGTCGAAGGCAGAAAATCAAGTTTTAACAACAGCAAATCCAAATAAAATCAGCAGCAGCAAGAACAAGCGACACTTAAAAGGTTTGGGCGAATTGCAACCGTCCTGCAAAGCGCTGGGCCTTGACCAGGGAAGGTCCGCCAGAACGAAGCAACGACGCTTTAATTGCGTCGCCTTCATCGGATTTAAGCGTCCTCTCACTGCCTGCGCAATCCAAAGCGGATCCCCGCCTCGACGCTGTCGTGCAAGCAACTCCCATACCAGTCACGCCGCCCGCATTTTTCGATTTACGTGCAAATTAACCTTAAGGGTTTTCCGAAAGCGTTTCGAAAAACCCACACGAACGATTGGAAACCGCATGTTAGCTCTGCCCGGAAAGGACGCCAAGAAGGCGGAAGCCGACAAGTCAACCATCTCGAAAGCCTTATCTTCCAGTAATTTATTCCGGTAAGGGAAATTTCGGACGGCCACAAAATCGATTTCGCCAAACATTTCCGCGAGCATCTGAAAACTGCGAAAACAGGTGCGCGCGAAACCGCGACGAACGATTGGAAACCGGGCAAGGACCGCGCTAAAACCGCGCTCTAATCGGCCAAATTCGAGATCCGACTCGGAGACATAAGAATCCGATCACAAAAACCGGCCAGCGCGTCACCGGTCTCGAAGTTGGCCGCGATGATGTGGCAGAGACACCGAAAGTCGCGTCGCCGAAATTGGCTCCCCGCGCATAACCGCGCGGCGCGGCCTCGCGAAAGTTGATGCCGAGCTCGCTTTTGAGAAAGCGTTGGTGCGGGCGGTCGGAGTCGAACCGACACTCTGTCGCCAGAACTGGATTTTGAGTCCAGCGCGTCTACCAGTTCCGCCACGCCCGCCCAGAAACCGCGCGTTCTTCGCACCCCAACTGCGGCGCGACTCCTTTGCGGCTACCTATCGGGCCTATTTGCCACGACTTCACGCGTCAAGTCCAGCAGAACACCGCCGGTGGAACGCTGGTGTGGACCTCGCTTATTCCGCCGCGAGTTTTACCGGTGCGGGTCCCGTGCGGAACTGCTCGAGCAGCTCCTGCTCTTCGGCTTTCGCGGCCTTCAAATGCTTTGTTTTCACATGGCCGAAGCCGCGGATTTTTTCAGGGATAGAGGCCAGCGCGACCGCGATGGCATGGTTGTCCGGCGAAAGATTAGCCAAAATTTCCTCGATCAAAATTTCATAATCCGCAACCAGCTTGCGCTCAATGCGACGATCCTTCGTATAGCCGAACACATCGAACCGCGTTCCGCGCAACTTTTTCAGGGCGGCAAGCAAACGGAAAGCCGGGATGATCCACGACCCGAAGCTGGATTTGATCGCCTCGCCCTGCGCGTTCTTGCGGCCAAGAAATGGCGGGGCGAGATGAAATTCGAGGCGCAGATCGCCCTCGAACGACGCCCCGACCTGCTGTGCGAACGATCCGTCGCTATAGAGCCTTGCGACCTCGTATTCGTCCTTGATCGCGAGCAGCTTAAAGTAGTAGCGCGCCGTGGCCTCGGCGAGATCGTGGCTGCCTGGAGCCCTCGCCCGCTCGACTTTGTCGACATGCTTCACAAAGGTCAAATAACGCTGCGCATAAGGTTCATCTTGATACGCCGTAAGGAAGGAGACCCGCTTCTCAATCAACTCATCGAGGGATCGCGATTGCCGTTGCGTCGCGGCGCTTCGGCGCATAGGCGCGGCAAGGGCCTCTACCGCGGCCGCATTGGCGGCTTCGCGGCGACCCCACAAAAACGCCGCTTGATTCATCTCGACGGCTTCCCCATTGAGGACGATGGCATGCAGGAGCGACGCATCGTCGAGCGGCACGAGGCCCTTTTGCCAGGCGTAGCCAAGCATGAACATATTCGCGGCGATTGAATTGCCGAGAAGCGCGGTCGCGATGCCGGTGGCGTCGATAAAGTTGACGTGTTCCCCGGCGGCTTGGCGTATCGATCGTTTGATGGCTTCCGGGTGAAGCGAAAAATCGGGATCACGGGTGAAATCGCCGGGAAATATTTCCGCGGTGTTGACGACAACCCCTGTCTCGTCCTTGCGCACGGCGGCGAGCACTTTCTTCGTACCGGAGACGACGAGATCGCAGCCGAGCACCAGATCGGCTTCGCCGGCGGCCACCCGGATCGCGTGAATATCCCCAGGTCTGGCGCCAATCTTGACATGGCTGTAAACGGCGCCACCCTTTTGCGCGAGGCCTGCCATGTCAATAGAGCCGCACCCCTTGCCTTCCAGATGCGCCGCCATGCCCAAAATGGCGCCTATGGTGACGACGCCGGTGCCGCCCACCCCCGTCACGAGAATCCCGCAGGGCTTGGCGCCGATTGCCCGGACTGTGGGGCGCGGCAGGGCGGGAAAATCTCGCTGTTGCTTAATTTCGGCCTTTTTCGGGCGGGCGCCGTGCACCGTAACCAAAGCCGGGCAGAAGCCATCGAGGCAGGAAAAATCCTTGTTGCAGCTCGACTGGTCGATCACCCGCTTGCGGCCGAATTCGGTTTCGAGCGGCTGGACCGAAACGCAATTGGATTTCACCCCGCAATCACCGCAGCCTTCGCAGACAAGCTCGTTGATAAATACCCGGCGGTCCGGATCCGGAAACTCTCCCTTCTTACGGCGGCGGCGTTTTTCTGCCGCGCAAGTCTGGTCGTAAATAAGCACGGTTACGCCGGAAATCGCGGCAAGCTCGCGCTGCACACTGTCGAGCTCGCGACGGTCCCTGACGGTCAGTCCCTCCGGCCATCGCGTAGCGGCCGGATATTTGTTCGGCTCGTCGGTGACGACTGCGATGCGCTTGACGTTTTCGGCGGCAACTTGACGCGCGATCATGTCCACGGTGAGCCCGCCCTCGAGGCGCTGGCCACCGGTCATCGCCACGGCGTCATTGAAAAGAATCTTGAATGTGATGTTGACTCCAGAGGCGACAGCGAAGCGGAGCGCAAGGATGCCGGAATGATCGTAGGTGCCGTCGCCGAGGTTCTGAAACACATGCGGCCGTTTCGAGAACGGCGCCTCGCCGATCCAGTTCGCTCCTTCGCCCCCCATCTGGGCGAAACCTTCGGTGGCACGATCCATCCATTGGACCATGTAGTGGCAGCCGATCCCGGCATAGGCACGCATGCCATCCGGCACTTTTGTCGAAGTGTTGTGCGGGCAGCCGGAACAGAAATAAGGGGTGCGAGTGGCAACCTCCCCGGCCATGGCGAGCGCCGCCTGCGCGCGTTCGAGCTTGCGCACCCGCTGTTCGAGATCTTCGCCACGGGCGAACCGCAACAGGCGGCGGCCGATCGCGATTGCGATGTCGTTGGCGTCGAGCGCGCCGGTGACTGGAAACAGCCAGTTTCCGTCTTCATCCTTTTTGCCGACGCAGACCGGTTGACTCGGCGAGCCATAAAGCTCCTCGCGCAGCTGGACTTCGATCAGCGATCGTTTTTCCTCGACGACGATGATCAATTCGAGACCGCGCGCGAACTCACGAAGGCCGGAGGGCTCGATCGGCCATGTGCAAGCGAGTTTCATGAGCCGCAAACCGAGCCGGTTCGCCGCGATCTCGTCGATCCCGAGGTCGTCCATTGCCTGACGCACGTCGAGATAGGATTTTCCCGCCGTGATCACGCCGATTTTCGGGTTTGAACCGCCGGACGTAATGATCTTGTTCAAGCGATTAGCACGGAGCCAGGCGACCATGGCGTCGCGCTTAAAATTCTGCAGGCGCTTCTCTTGATCGAGGACAGTGTCGTCTGCGCGAATATTGAGGCCGCCGGACGGCATGACGAAACCGGCCGGAACGATCGGCTTCACGCGATCGAGCGAGACGTCGATCGAGCCGGTCGATTCAACTGTATCCTTCAAACATTTGAGGCCGACCCAGGCGCCGGTGAAACGACTCATCGCATAGCCGTAGAGCCCGTAATCGACAATCTCCTGGACGCCAGCCGGCGACAGGACCGGCATCATTACATTGACGAAGTTGAACTCGGATTGATGCGCGGTCGTCGAAGATTCAGCGGTGTGATCGTCGCCCATAAGGGCAAGCACGCCGCCGTATTTCGAGGTGCCCGCGAGATTGGCATGGCGCAGCACATCGCCACTGCGATCGACACCAGGACCCTTGCCGTACCAAAGCGCGAAGACGCCGTCGTGTTTGCCCTCACCGCGCATCTCGGCCTGCTGCGACCCCCATATGGCGGTCGCGGCAAGATCCTCGTTGAGACCCGGCTGAAACAGGATGCCGGCGGTATCGAGCGGATGCTTGGCGCGCAAGAAATTCAGGTCGAGCCCGCCGAGTGGTGAGCCGCGATAGCCCGAGATAAACCCGGCCGTGGCAAGCCCATTGCGCCGGTCGAGCTCCTTCTGCATGAGGAGGAGCCTGACGATTGCCTGCGGGCCGGAGACGAAGATTCGCCGCTTCGCTAGATCGTATTTGTCATCGAGTGAAGTAGATTGGAGGTCTTGGGGGAGGTCGACCGGACCTTTCACCGCGTCCGCCATCGCTTTCGTCTCCTGCCCGACGCGTGCGCCCGGCGATGCGGCGTCCGCCGCCGCAACTGCGTGAATATAAGCGGTTGATGCCCGATTTCCAAGGTTTGACTGGCTTATCCACTAGAGAACGGCTTCATCCAGTCTCATCGCGCAAGCAAAAAGTGCACTTACGCCGGTTCGGGCGCTTTCATCCGCCTGTAGCTATAGGCGGCCGCGCCGCCCGTATCTTCGCCTTGCAGCGCGAGCACGGCGGCTTTTAAGACCCTATCATGACGTGGCGAAAGGTGACAAACCGGGTCCGCCTCCCGCGCGTCGCCGGTAAGCGCAAGCGCCTGGCACCGGCAGCCGCCATAATCGATCGTTTTTCGCGCGCATGAGCGGCACGGCTCGCGCATCCAATCCTCCCCCCGGAACGCATTGAAAGCGGGCGAATTTGTCCAGATGTCCTCGATTGAATGATTGCGCACATTCCAGAATTCGAGATCGGGAATAGTTTCCGCCGCGTGGCAAGGTAGTGCTTTGCCCGAAGGGGTAATATTCAGCCCGCGTTTGGCCCACCCGCCCATGCAGGCCTTCGGATAACGCGCGTGATAATCGGGGATCACATGGTCGATGACGATGACTCCAGCGAGCGCTGTTTTGAGCGCCTCGACCTCGGTGATCGCAGCTTCCGCCTGCGCCTGCGCAGGCATGAGCGCGCTTCGATTGGCGAGCGCCCAGCCGTAATATTGTGTATGCGCAATCTCGACGCGCCGGGCACCGAGTGCGACGGCAAGCCTGACCATGTCCCCTGCCCGCAAGATATTGGCGCGGTGAATGACGGCGTTCACGGTGAGCGGTAGGCCCGCGCGCGTGATCCATTCCGCGACCGCCTGTTTGCGAGCGAAGGCGCCCTTGTAGCCCGCAATCCGGTCGGCCGATGGCGTTTCCGAATCCTGAATCGAAAGCTGCGCATGGTCGAGCCCGGCTCTAGCGAGCTCCTCGATACGATCCTGCGTGAGGCCGATCCCGGAGGTGATGAGATTGGTGTAAAGGCCCGCTTTCGCGCAATGCGCGACAAGTTCGGCGAGGTCGTGCCGGGCCGCCGGCTCGCCGCCGGAAAGATGCGCGTGCAGAACGCCAAGGACTGCGGCTTGCGAGAAAACGCGGGCCCATTCAGAGGTGTCGAGTTCGTCGGCCCGCGCGTCGAGCGCGAGCGGATTGGAACAATAGGGGCACCCCAGAGGACAGCGATGCGTCAGCTCGGCGAGAAGCGCGACAGGCGCGGCAAGTTTCCCTGGCAAGGTGGTCATAAATCCACCATTCGCTTGGCTGCCAGCTCTTCCAGCAAAGCTCGCACATCCGTCTCGACCCTTGCGCGGCCGGCGGAAAATTGGGCCGCGAGATCATCGACGATCGCCGCGAAGGTGGCAGTTCCATCGCAGCGCTTCAAAATCTCGACCGCGATGGCATCGGCCTTGATCACGCGTTCGGGCGCGAGCAGCAGCCATTCGCCCCGCGTCTCGTCGTATTTTAGCCTCACGCCGCGCGGGAGGCGCGGTTTCCACACGATGTCCGTGGAGCTCGTTCCCGTCATGCCGCGCGGCCATGGGTCGCCCCAGATCCCGGCACCCAGGCGCCGGGAGGGATGGCGCGATCGACATAAGCGCCCCAGAGGGCATCGAGTTGCGCCCAAAGCACCGCGCATTTGAACTCGAGGGCGGCGAGGACGGCATCCTGTTCGGCACGAGTGGAGACGTTTTGCTTCACGTAATCGAGGGCGAAATCGCTGTCGCGCTTGGCTTGCACCGGGCGCTGCGAAAAATATGCGAGCGTTTCCTTGCTGACGAAATCGTAATGGGCAAGCATGCCCGCGACCCGCTCGCCGATGATGGCGGGCGAAAACAATTCCGTGAGGGACGAGGCGATCGCCTCGACCAGACTCCGCGCGCGGCAGAATTCGACATAAGCATCGACGGCGAAACGCGTGCCCGGCAAGATGCCTTGCGTCGAAGTCACATAATCGCGCGAAAAGCCCAGGCTATCGGTGAGCTTCAGCCAGCGCTCGATACCGCCGTCGCCTTCCGCGCGGCCATCATGATCCTCGATACGCTTGCGCCACTGCCGGCGGTCCCTGACGTCCGGCATCCGGGTCAGAATCGTCGCATCCTTGAGCGGGATCATTGCCTGGTAATAGTAGCGGTTGAGCGCCCAGGCCTGCACTTCTTCATAAGTGCATTGGCCGTTGTGCAGACGGTGGTGAAACCGGTGCAAATTATGATAGCGCTCCGCCCCGGTTTGGCGCAATCGGGCTTCGAGTTCCGCGCTGGTCAGAACCGTTTTGGCGCTGCTCATAGGCAGATCTCCATGCCATCATAGGCGACGTCCCAGCCGGCACGCTCGACAGCTGCGCGTTGCGGCGAATCCTCGATCAGAACCGGATTCGTATTGTTGATATGAACATAAATCTTGCGGCCGATTGCGCAAGACGCGAGCCGCGCGAGCGAGCCTTTCTCACCGCTCATCGCGACATGGCCCATGCGCCAGGCGGTTTTCTTGGACAGGCCCAGATTGACCATCTCATCGTCCGTGAAAGTGGTGCCGTCGAAGAAAACAAGCGCGGCCCCGGCGAGCCTTCTTATGACTCCTTCGTTGATCTCGGCGCAGCCCGGCACATAGAAAAAGCTCTTGGCGCCATCGCTCAGCTCGACCCCGACGGTCGCATCGCTTTCGGCCCCGACCGCGACGGTCTCGCCTTCGAGATAGAGTGGAACTTTTCCCGGCACCGCGAATGGAGTGACCCAGATGCCGAGGCCGGTGTCCGCTGGGATATTGAGTGCGCATGGACGCCGGTCGACAAGGGCATTGTTCAAAACGGCAAAGATCCCCTCGCCCGTCTGCGCCAATGTGGCCTGGCTTCCAAGCAGCGTGAAAGGCTGTTGCTCGCGGAGCGTCAAAAGTCCGGCGAGATGATCGGCGTCGGCATTGGTGACGAAAACGGCGCCAATCGGCGAATGCCGCTTCGCGCCGCGGGGGTGCAAGTATGGCGACGCGATGATTTGCTGGCGAAGATCCGGCGACGCGTTCAGTAGCAGCCACTGCTCGCCATCGGCGCTGACGGCGAGACTCGACTGGCTGCGTGACTTGACGCGCTTATCGCCGCTCCAGGCGAGCTGGCAGACCGGGCAGAGGCAGTTCCATTGTGGAAAGCCGCCGCCGGCCGCCGAACCCAATACGAGAATGCGCACGATGCGCGCCGATCAAAATATTTTAAAAAAGTGGCGAGCCGAGGCCGTCAGATCTCGGCGGAAAGGTAGCTCGTCACTTCCATGCCGATGCAGATCTCGGTGATAACGGGTGTGGACCAAGTCATATTAGCCTCTGCCTCCAACTCAGTGTTGCGATGTGCTGGGCTCGGCGCAAACGTTGCCTTACCCGGATCAGTCGTCGCGACCATCCTAACCCTTCATTTAGCATTAGCCGCCGCCCGGCGCCATGTCTTTTTTCAAAAGGTCAGAGCCAGCCGCGTTCCGCCGCCGCCTTGGCCTCGAAAGCTTCGATTTGCGCGGCCTTCTGCAGGGTCAGACCTACGTCGTCGAGACCGTTCAAGAGGCAATGTTTGCGGAAAGGGTCGATATCGAAGGTGATGATGCCGCCATCGGGGCCGCGAATTTCCTGGGCTTCGAGATCAATCGAGAGCGTCGCATTGGCACCGCGCTTGGCGTCGTCCATAAGTTTGGCGAGGTTTTCCGGCGAAACAATGATCGGAAGAATACCGTTCTTAAAGCAGTTGTTATAGAAAATATCGGCAAAACTCGTCGAGATGACGCAGCGGATTCCAAAGTCGAGGAGCGCCCAGGGAGCGTGCTCGCGTGAGGAGCCGCAACCAAAATTATCTTCCGCGACAAGAATTTTGGCCTTGCGATAGGCCGGCTTGTTTAAGACGAACGCGGGATTTTCGGTTCCGTCCTCCTTGTAGCGGAGTTCGGCGAAAAGTCCGCTGCCCAAGCCGGTGCGCTTGATTGTTTTAAGGTATTGTTTCGGGATGATCATGTCGGTGTCGACATTGGTGATATCGAGCGGCGCTGCGACACCGGTAAGAGATGTGAATTTTTCCATTTTGGATCCTGGCCGTCGTAAAGCCACGCTCTGGGCAGCTCGGGAAGCAAACGTCTCGAAGAACGAGCATATGTCTATGTTGTCAGGCGCGGCCCAGTTAGCTTGCCTTTGAATTGGAATCAACGGCTAGATTTGCGCGATTACGCAATCCCCGCCAGGCGGTCAGGAATTCCCTTGCTCCCAAACGTAAAATTCCGATTCAGGCCGGCGTCGATTGGATAAACGCCTGGGCAGCGTTAGCGAAGCTATATAAGTCTATTTTAGCGGAAAACACAGCTGCGGAAATGGGCGGCACCGCGCTAAGCAAGCTGCTGTCTTTGGTTTCGGGTTCCGGAGTCCCGCCGTCATGCCGGAACGGCCAACGCAGCGTGAGGCGGCATGATCATAGCCCTGACGTCAATGGCCAACGCCCACGGCTCCTATTTCACGATATGACAGGCTAAGTAAGTTTCGCCACTCGCGTACACAGTCTCGAGCCAGTCGGTGGTCGCAATGCCATCGATGATGCAAGAAATTCCCGTATTCTTGAAATTGTAGTATACTGCCGTACCAGGAGGCAATGCCAATTCACAAGAAGCGTTTACATTCTTTTGGGTTCCTGTTCCGGTTGGCGTACGAATTATTTGTACATAGGACACACTGTCGCCGGTGAAGTTGGCTACCGTTCCATTTCTTTGAATAATATTGCACGAACTTGTAATACCTGGACTTGCCGCAATGGAATTACAAATTCCAAACGCCATTCCCGTAAATGCAAATGCTGTACCAAGAAGTATTTTCATTGTTCTTCCCTCGTTCCCTCGTTCCCTCGTTACGATACGTTAGTTAAGCATATCGCCCTATACCCTATTGGATGCTGATCTTTAATGTCACACAACATTGTAGTGAGGCGAAATAGTGACACTGCACAAATTTTTGCACTATCGCCAACCGAACTTTGGATGACACGACTACAGCCGAATGACGGCGCTTTTTCACTAGCGGCGAAGCAAAAAGTACCCGGCGCGCGTCCCGATAACGGCTTCTGTACTACTGGGCAGATCCACGTAGCCCAACGCGCGCGGGGGCCCCATCGCGCTTGCTAAGTTCCGCCGGCAATGATAGGCGCGCACGATGGATTGTCCGCGAGTCCCCTGCTATCCGGAAGTTTCGTCCCGCGCGGACTCGAGGCGATGAGCATCCGCTTCCACAAGGGCGATCTGCCGGACGATGCCGATTTTGGCGATTGCGTCGCAATCGACACCGAGACCTTGGGGTTGGTTCCCCACCGAGACCGGCTCTGCGTCGTACAATTGTCGCGCGGCGACGGATCCGCCGATGTCGTCCAAATCGGCCCTGGCCAGGTGCGGGCGAATAACATCGCACGGCTCCTCGCCGATCCAAAAATTACAAAGCTGTTTCATTTCGCCCGTTTCGATGTCGCCATCCTGCTCAAGACCTTCGACGTCTTGGCGGCGCCCATCTACTGCACCAAGATCGCTTCCAAACTCGCCCGGACCTATACCGACCGGCATGGCTTGAAGGATCTTGCGCGCGAGCTCCTCGGTGTTGAATTATCGAAACAGCAGCAGTCCACCGATTGGGGCAACGCGACGCTCTCGGAGGCGCAGCTTTCTTACGCGGCATCCGACGTCCTCTATTTGCACGCCTTGCGCATCCGTCTCGACGCGATGCTCAAGCGCGAGAACCGCTTCGAGATCGCCGCTGCCTGTTTCGATTTTGTACCGGCAAGGGCGCGCCTCGATCTGATGGGCTGGGCTGATGTGGATATATTCTCCCATCAATAGGCCGGCCCTAGCTTGTGCCCGCCATGACTTCGCCTTTCTTGCTTGCTGTTTAAGCAGTCTGGGCGCAGTTGCGCCCGCCCTGGCAGCGTTTGCCGGCCAGGCCAAAGCCAGGCCAAGGTAATACCCTACCAGAATATTAAGAGGTTTAGAGGTTCCATAGCCGCGGCCACGTTTGATCGTGGTCTAAAGAATTTTGTACCGCCCGGAGCTTGGATCCCTTTGTCTCAGAACGCAGCTCTGCGAATGAAGCAATCATCAGGCCGGCCCGGTGTGCCAGCGAGCGCCGCGAGTGGCGCTGGCAGCTTCGCCGGCATGGACAGGCTGGAGCACGCCAAGCTCCTCCGAACGCATACGGCAAAGACCGGTAGCGGCAGGGCGGATGGTATCCAGGCCGAATCCCAAGCGGTGCGTTTCGACATGACACCGGCGCTTTGGGGCGGCGGTTTCAAGGCGGCACGCCGTCATTCGGCGCGGGTGCGCTTATTTCGCCGCGCCGCGATTGCTGCTTCGCTTCTCGCGATCACGCTTATTCCTGCGGTGGCACTCTTCAACCCTTTAAGGTACCTTCCGGGTGATATTTCCGCCGGACGAGCCACACTTGACGGCACGAAAATCACCGTGAATTCACCGACAATCTCCGGAGTCCAGAAGGGTGGCCTCCCGTTTGAAATCAAGGCGCGGTCCGGAACCCAGGACACCACGGTGCCGAATGTCATCGAACTCCTCGGCATCGAATCCAAGATTGGAGGAGCGGATGCCTCGACAACTTGGGTGCGCGCCATGCGAGGCATCTATGACAGTCTGCACAGCAAGATGACATTGGAAGGCGACGTTCGAATCAAAAGTAGCACGGGTTACGACCTCCGGTTGAGAACCGCGCGGATTGATTTCAACACGGGCGGCCTCGTGTCTGAGGAGCCGGTCAATGTCATTCTCGACGGTGCGACGATCGCGGCGCAACAGATAGATGTCAGCGACAACGGCCACAAAGTCTCATTCGCGGGCGACGTGGCCTCGAAAATCGACGCCAATGCGAGCGGGCCTGAAGCTGCCGCCGCCTCGACGGAAAGCGGAAAATGACCAGGCGCTTGGGCCCGGCCGTTTTCGTTTTGCTGCTTGCCGCTTGCGCGGTTTTTCCTTCCTATGCGGAAAAGGCAGGCTCCGGCGCAATTCTGCCCGGCGGCAATTCCAAGGAACCCGTCAATATTGCCGCCGCCAAACTAGATTATTTCGACAAAGAACAAAAACTTGTCTACACCGGCAATGTTGTTGCGACGCAAGGGGAGAGTAAGCTCCATGCGCCCAAGCTAGTTATTTTCCTAACGCCGAAAGATCCCACGGCACAGGCCGGAGCTCCGTCATCGTCGAGCCAGATTCGTCACGCTGAAGCGGCGGGACCGGTGACAATCGTGTCCAAAGACCAGATCGGGACCGGCGACAGCGGCATTTATGAAAAATCGGAAAACAAAGTCTATCTCATCGGCAACGTGACATTAACGCAGGGGCCAAATATAACCAAAGGCGACAAATTGACCTATGATTTGACTACCAAGCAGGCGGTGGTGACCGGCCGGGTTAGGAGCAAGTTTTTGCCGAACGGCGGCACCGAAGACGCAAAGGAGCCAAGACCAGCGGGAACGGTTGACGCCCCGAAGCCCGATCGCGCGGCACAGGCCCCGTGACAAGCAGGTTTCGCTGAGCACGGCGAAATTTTCGCTGGTCACCCTCGCGATGAACATCCCGGCGAGCGCGGTTTGCCGGCGCCGGCTGGAGGGCTTTGACGACGTTTCCGTTCGTCACGGAGATTGATGGCGCTCCTAACTCGCCTCACTCTCATGTCGCGTGGCCAGTGCCCCATTTTGTTTAGCCGGAAATTATGCTTCGATGGCAACGCAGCGAGGCTCATGCAGGTTGGAACTTCGAAGGGTTTTTATTAATTTGCGCCCGCAACCGGCCCTTTTTTCTTTCCCCGCCTTCGCACGGCTGCGCGGCGTGTTCCGGCGCGAATCGGCGCCGCCGCGTCGCGCGGGCGACGGCGCTTTTATGGAGGCGCAGGATGCCGCGCCCTGCGCCGGCGGGCGGGACATGTGGCACGGACCCGAAGGTCTCGACGGCGAAACGCCGCGGGAGGTGACGAGCGGAACCGAGCCGGAAGCGAGGGCACAAGGTGTATTGGCGGTTCGTCATTTGCGCAAATCCTACAAGGCCCGCCGCGTGGTCGAGGATGTGAGCATGACGGTGCGGCGGGGCGAGGTGGTCGGCCTTCTCGGCCCAAACGGCGCCGGCAAGACCACGCTTTTTTACATGATCACCGGGATGATCCGCCCGGACGGCGGCCTCATTGAGCTCGATGGGCACGATGTGACGCGCCTGCCAATGTACCGGCGGGCGCGCCTCGGTATAGGCTATTTGCCGCAGGAAGCCTCGATTTTCCGTGGTCTCGACGTCGAGGACAATATCAGGGCGGTGCTTGAAATCGTCGAACCCGACAAGCATAAGCGCGCTAACGAACTCGAAGCCTTGCTCGATGAGTTCGACCTCAAGGCCCTGCGCAAGACGCCATCGATCGCGCTCTCTGGCGGTGAGCGGCGGCGCTGCGAAATCGCGCGGGCCTTAGCGGGCCGCCCATCCTTCATGCTTCTGGACGAACCGTTCGCGGGGATCGATCCGATTGCCGTGGCCGACATTCAGCTCCTTGTGCAGCACCTGAAACGGCGCGGCATCGGCGTTCTCGTCACCGATCACAACGTCCGCGAAACCTTGGGGTTGATCGACCGCGCGTACATCGTTCATGCCGGCCGGATCTTGGTCGAGGGGACCCCGGCCAAGATTGTCGAAGACCCCAATGTGCGCCGGTTCTATCTTGGTGAGGAATTCCGGCTCTGACGGCGCTGTTTGAGGCCGTCCGGAAAATCCATTTCCAGCGAACAATCAATTCGCCAAAATTCCCTTGGTTACGCCACAAATTAATTATTGATAACTGTTAAATTTCGTTCTTACATACCCGAGCCCCATCGGGAGTAACTGATGCGCGACGTCTCTTCGAAGCAGCATGGCAATGCGAGTTTTGAGCTCGATCTCGGGCGGATCGGGTTTGTCGTGATTATTCCCGTCATGTTTTGGGTATTTTACACGACGTTTAGTGGACTCGTGGACATCATGAGGAAGGGGCCGGACGACAATTTCGGACTCATCGGCGCAGTGACTGGGTCGGCGGCGATCCTTAGTTTGATGTCGCTGAGCTCCTGGCTGCTCGGCTCCGAGCTGGCAGCCGCGGTCGCTGGCAAACGCCGGGCGGCCAGGGGCAGAATTGCCGGGCTTTTTATCATTCTTCCGGCCTTTCTGTTTTTTTTCGGCATGTCGGCATTTTTTTCTTACACTTATTATCACGCTAACCTATTCAATCTTTCAGCCAAGAAGCTCGCCGGAGAGACGCTACCGATGGAATTGGCGGTGGGCGTGCTGCCCGGGGTGAGTGCGGCGGTTCGGCAAGCCAATGAAGATCAAAGCAAGAAAATATTGGCGCGAGAGGATACGCTCGCCTGGATGAAGGGCATCGACGCGCTCATTCGAACCGCGCGAAAGGATAACGAAGCGCTTGCCGAGAGATGGCGAGATGAACAGAAGAAGCGAAGCGATGCGGAACGGCAGGCGTCGGCGGAGGAAGCTAAAAAGCTCAAGGAGGCACAAGATGCGAAACTGCGGATTGAAGCAATCGAGCCGAGGCTCGCGGAACGCGCGATCCAATTGCAGGCGCTGAAGGAGCAAATTCGGCCATGGGACGAGCAAATTGCGATGCTCGACGCGGAGGCGGCGAAATTCGAGGCCGAGGCGAGTTTTGCTGGCCGCGGGCTCGACAGAACCGGCGTGAGGGGCTGCGGCAATGAAGTCTGTAAGCCGGCGCAGAAAAACGCTGCCGAGCGCCGGAAGAAGATCGCCGATATCCAAAAGGAATTGAAACCGAAACACGATGAACTTGCCAGGAATATCGCTGAAATCGAGGTTTTACAAAAGACGCTTGCGGAACTGCGCGAGCAGGCGGCCGATGTTTCCGGCCAAAGCAGGCAGAAAAACGCGATGGCCGCGCCAGTTGCTTTCGACCTTGGCTCGGCTTTGCAGGGCCTGGACGTAGCCCGGCGCGGTTTCGAAAGAGACCCGTCTTGGAGCACAATCAATCGCATCAAGGCCTCATGCGACGTATTGCTGCCGGCCATACGGGAAATGAAGCTCGCGAGCGACGTGCCCGAGAACGTCCAATGCGCTCCGCAGTCTTCCGGCTTGCAGGACCTGCTCGACCGCCGTGATACCTACGCCGGCGCCCGCAAGACGTTCGACGCCCAATGTGCCCTCGCAGGCAAGCTTCGCGATCAATTGGAAAGTATCGCGGAGCGGGTACGCCGTAAGGAATTGCAGCCTCCCTTGGCGCTGACGGAGGCGAAGAAAATCCTTGATGGTTGCATCGCCTTGGCGGGCACCACAGGCGCCCCCGGCGGACAATTGCAGGAGTTCTACGATCAGGCGAATGAATTTGTTCTTGCGCGGTCACTCGAACGCAATCGCTTTGACCTCGCCACGGAAGAATTGTTCAGGACGCCGGCCGCCAACAAGGCTTTGGCGGTCGCGGTGGCACAGGACATGCTCATTGTAATCTATAAGTTCCTAGCCGATTTCTATAAATATCGCTGGCGGCCGCGGGACAGAATCACGATCGGCGCGCCGGTCGATCTGGCGGACAATAAGGCGGATCCAAACGGAATCAGGGCGAGAAAGGCACTCTTGCGTCTCGCCAAGCCCGGGCGCGACGAGGTCAGCGAGATCAATGACGCCGATGTTGACGCGTTGCCGGCTGAAGTCGCGATGAATCTCAAAGGCCTGCTCAATGGGCTCGCGCGCCGGCAAGCGGTTTGGCGCATCGGCAGTGGCGTCCAGGGCATCGAGAATTCACTTCTATTAGCGGTTGAGAGCTGGCTTCAAGAGCAGTTCGGATCCGCGCCGCCCAGGCCCGCAATGGCGCTGCCGCCTCCCCCAGACCGAACCATTGCCGGAAGCTCGCGGAACGGTCTCGCCGAACCTTCGCCGCGAGGCGACTCGCCGCCGCTGCTGCCGGCCAACGCCGTTGATTTCTCCCAACCCGCGCGAGGGGACGTTGCCAATACTGATGTTGGAGTTCTGCCGGCCGCTTTGGCAATCGGACGCCGTGCATTTAATTGGATTTCGTCACGCCCGCCTTCCGGCCTGAACCCCTGATACGAAGTCCCCATAGGCCTGACTCGTTGAGGGAGTGCCGAATCGGCCGCGATCTGATTCACGACGGCAAACACGGGAATTTGCCAAGTCGGCTGCGATTTTGTTGCATAGTTCAAGCTATATGTGCGACGCGATAGCGTTGGAATATAACGAAAAAGAGGACATGCGCCGGTGTCGGCCGACTTTAAAGGCGAGAAACGGCGAAAGGCAATGGTTGTGTACACAGGAATATTTTGTGCTATGCTAACTAAATGTAAGCAAGAAACGTGCCTGCGTCGGGGCCAACGCGCCTTTGGCAGTCTCACGGCGGTAGTTTGTAGGGTTTCACTAGGACATGGCTCTTACTGCCAAGCTCGTCGTGCGTCAGAGCCAATCGCTCGTGATGACGCCCCAGCTATTACAAGCCATTAAGCTTTTGCAATTTTCCAATCTCGACTTGACCGCTTATATCGAGGAGGAGCTCGAGCGCAATCCTTTGCTCGAACGAGCCGAGGATGGCCCCGGGCTGCCCGGCCTCGATGGGGAGATCGATCGCGGCGGGATTTCACCGCGCGAAGATCTAAATGAGGAAAGCGAGGACGGCTGGAGCCCGGCGCTCTTGACCGAGAACCGCGACGCCATCGCGGAAAGCCTTGGCACCGGATTACCGGACAATTTCGGCAGTGGCTGGACGGCGGCGCCGGGCGGAGATGATTTGACGGCGGGCGGCTCGGATCTCCCGGCGGTATCATCGTGGTCCGGGCCGCCAGGAAGGGCCGCTGACGGCACGGCGGCAAACCTCGAAGCCTATATCGCGGCACCAGCCAATCTCAAGGACCATCTGGAAATTCAATTGGGGCTCACAGCGGCCGGGCCGGCCGACCGGCTGACCGGACAGGTATTGATCGACTTGATCGACGAGAACGGCTATTTCACCGGTTCGCTCGAAGAAATCGCCGCACGTCTCGGTACGCCGCTGGAACAGGCCGAACGCATCCTCCACCTCATCCAAGGATTCGAACCCTCCGGCGTCGGCGCCCGCAATCTCGCCGAATGCCTCGCCATCCAATTGCGCGAGCGCGACCGGTTCGACCCAGCCATGCAAGTGCTCGTCGGCCATCTGGATCTGCTCGCGAAACGCGATTTCTCGGCACTGCGCAAGATTTGCAAAGTCGACGAAGAGGACATTCTCGATATGCTGGGCGAGATAAGGCGGCTCGATCCCAAGCCCGGGCGTGCCTTCGGCGGCGGTCCGATTGCGCCCGTCCTGCCCGATGTCATTGCACGGCCCCTGCCCGGCGGCGCGTGGCACGTCGAACTCAACTCAGAGGTTCTTCCGCGCCTTCTGGTCAATCACAGTTATTCGGCTCGGGTTGGCAAGGGGAAAGAGGCCGACCGGAATTTTATCTCGGCTTGCCGTCAATCGGCCAATTGGCTGACAAAAAGTCTCGAACAAAGGGCGCGCACGATTCTGAAAGTTTCCAGCGAGATCGTGCGCCAGCAAGATAGATTTTTGACCCACGGCGTAGAATGTTTGCGCCCCCTCGATCTCAAGACGATCGCGGAGGCGGTTGGCGTGCATGAATCGACTGTCTCCCGGGTGACCTCCAACAAATATATGGCGACCCCGCGCGGTCTCTTCGAACTCAAATATTTTTTCACGGCCTCGATCGCAGCGCATGACGGCGGCGCCGCGCATTCGGCCGAATCGGTGCGGTTCCTAATCAGGCAGATGATCAGCCAGGAAAATCCATCGCAAATTCTGTCCGACGACGCCATCGTCGACAAGTTGAAGGAGGCCAATATCGATATCGCCCGGCGCACGGTCGCCAAATATCGCGAAATTCTCAAAATCCCTTCCTCGGTGGAACGTCGGCGCGAAAAGGCGAGGAGTTGATGCGGTGCACGAAGGCCTGTACACGCCAGACAGCCTAGCGAAGGCGGGACGCGGTTTTGTTCGAGATGCCGGCGCATTGCACTGGGGTGCTTTCATCGAACCATTGACTCCATTTGGCGAGACTCCTAACGCTTTGAAGGGATTTGTTACGCCCATGGGCCGTGCAACAGCGCTCCGCATTGGCCATTCCGCCAAGCTTCGCTTGGGCGAACCAGGGGCTGCCTTCGGGCATGGTGAATTTCGCCAATCTTTATCTATATCAGAACCAAGAGCGTTAAATTGAGGTTGGGAACCGGCGGTCATTTTTCAGGCCGGGCGGAAAAAATTGCGGCGGCTGGAATGGTGGGCGGCGCCGGTAACGGAGAATGGACGATGACTTTGCGCGTCTCGGGCAAGAACTTGGACATTGGCGAGGCTTTTCGCGTGCACATCGAGGCGCGCATCGATTCCACACTGGCGAAATACCGGGCGGGACCGGCCGCGGGGCACGTAACGATTGAACCGGAAGGGCACGGTTTCCGAGCTGATTGCACCTTGCACCTGACATCCGGCGCCACGCTGCAGGCAGACGCAAATGCGCATGAGCCCTATGCCTGCTTCAATCGCGCCGCGGACCTCATCGAAAATCAGATCCGCCGCCATCGGGAGCGGCTCTGGGATCATCACGCCGGCGCGGTGGCAGACGGCAAGACCAAATTAGAGCAACCCTCCCGCGACGAAGCTTCCGGCGCTCAACCCAACGCGCCACGAGCGGAGCAAGACGAAGCTCTCGATCTCCATCCGGCGGTCATCGCCGAGCCATCATCGACGATAAGGGAGATGACCGTTTCGGGGGCGGCGATGGAGCTCGATTCGACCAACGCCCAAGTCGTTATCTTTCGCCGGGCTTCCGATGGGCGGACCAATGTCGTATATCGCCGGCCTGATGGAAATATCGGCTGGATCGATCCAGGGCGGGAGTGAAAAGACCGGTGCCTCGCGCGAGGCACCGGGCGTGCCCCGCCCCGGACTTAGATCATCCCCTTTTATGTCCCATCAGCGGACGCGGACCGGATTATTTCAAACCATGCTGCTGACCGAATTGATCACCCCCGAGGCGGTTATCCCATCCCTCAAGGTGAATTCAAAGAAGCACGCGCTTCAAGAACTGAGCGAACGGGTGGGCTTGATTTGTGGCCTTGCGCCGCGGGAAATCTTCGACGTTTTGCTTCAGCGCGAGCGTCTCGGCTCGACTGGAATCGGCGAAGGGATCGCCATTCCACACGGCAAACTCGCTGGGGCAAAATCGATGTTCGGGATTTTCGCGAGGCTTGCCCGCCCGATCGATTTCGAGGCCCTCGACGGTGCGCCGGTCGATCTCATCTGTGTTTTAATCGCACCGGAGGCAGCTGGTGCCGACCATTTGAAAGCGCTGGCGCGGATGGCGCGCCTGCTGCGCGACCCAAGAATTACGGCGAAACTTCGCGCCGCACGCGACGTCAGCGCGCTTTACGCGGTGTTGACCGGCGAAACCACCTCTCACGCGGCATAGCGCGGGTTTTGGTCCAAACCGGGCGCGCCGTCCGGCGCGGTATCTTGACTTCGCGGCACAAAATGGCGAGTTTCCACGCGCCTGCAGCGCCAAGGGCAGCAATGCATTGGTGTTGGTTACGGTTCGTGAATTTCCGGTCCTTTTGGCGCCACGCCGGAAATGTGGGGGGCGCCCCCAAGGCAGGAAGTCCTTGGCATAAACTTTCCGGCGGCAATGCGAAGCTATCTCGATTTTGAAAAACCGGTTGCAGAACTCGAAGCCAAGGTTCTGGAACTCCGCCAGCTCGCGGAAAAAGGCGACGCCGTTGCCATTGGCGAGGAACTGACCCGGCTCGAAGCGAAGGCCGAAAAGGCGCTTGCCGATCTTTATGCCAATCTGACGCCCTGGCAGAAGACGCAAGTCGCACGGCATCCGCAGCGGCCGCATTTTAGCGATTTTGTCACGGCCCTCGTGCGCGACTTTACGCCCTTGTCGGGCGACCGGCATTTTGGCGAGGACGCAGCGATCGTCGGCGGTTTCGGCTGGTTTCGCGGCCGTTCCATCTGCGTCCTTGGCCAAGAAAAAGGATCCGGCACCGAAGCCCGAATCAAACATAATTTTGGCATGGCGCGGCCGGAAGGCTATCGCAAGGCGGTGCGTCTCATGCAGCTTGCCGACCGATTCGGCTTACCGCTCGTTTCGCTGGTCGATACCACCGGAGCGTTTCCCGGCGTGGACGCGGAAGAACGCGGTCAGGCCGAAGCCATCGCGCGGGCGACCGATGCTTCGCTTTTGCTGGGCGTGCCAAATATCGCCGTCGTTCTCGGCGAAGGCGGCTCCGGCGGCGCCATCGCGATCGCGGCCTGCAACCGCGTCTTGATGCTCGAACATGCGATCTACACCGTCGCCTCTCCGGAAGCCTCGGCTTCGATCCTTTGGCGCGATTCCTCGCGCGCCGAGGACGCCGCCGTAAATATGAAAATCACCGCGCAAGATCTGCTCAAGTTCGGAATCATCGACTCAATCGTCGAAGAGCCGATGGGCGGCGCCCATCGCGATCCTGGCGCGGCGATCCATGCCGCAGGCGATGCCATTGCCGCCGCTTTGGATGAATTTTCGGGCATGTCGCCAACTGAACTCAAGGCGTCCCGAATCGCGAAATTCCTGAATATCGGGCGCAAGATATAATACCAGGTTTTTGAACGTTTCACTTAAAGGGATCGATTCCCCGAAAGGGTAGCCAGTCGCGCTCGCCGTCGATAGTTTTTGATGAGATCGACAGTTGGCCGGCTCAAATTGCCCTCTTGCGATCTTTGCTCTGTATGCTGCTCCGGCAACGCTATCCTGTTGCTTGGAGGACTTTCCATGACCAAAATCACATCGTTGCTAACCATCGCCGGGCGCTTCTTTCCTGCGGCCTTTCCGCCGCCTCGGCCGCAGCACCGAATGGACGGACTTGGGTTTCCGGACACTGTCACTTGAGTGAATACGTCCGGCGGGAGCATCATGGATAGCTATGGCGACAACGACATCGACGGCAACACGACGAATGGTTCTCCGACGGCCGGATCCCCACGCATCGACGAGCTCTCCGTACCGGAAGAATGGCTCCGGCGCGCCGCGGGCGGCCGCGCCGCCTGTTGCCAGGATAGTGGCTTATTGGTCGCAATCATCGAGAATTGGCATAAGCCGTGCGTGGCGGTGGGAAATGCAGCGCCAAACCTTGCGTTTGCCGACTTTAAAACTTTTTTTGGCCATTAACCGAGCTTTAGAATCTTCCGGGTTGGCTCAAGGATCCGGTAACTTTTGCACAAGGATACCGGCGGTAAGCTCGTCACCTCTACCGGCAAGACCATTTGGTGCGGGAGGCAATTATCAATGGTGTGCAAGTCATTCGCAAAGCGGCTTTTTGCCGTCTCCCTGATTGCCTCGGCAGGCGCGTTATTGGCCGGTTGCGAGGAATCTGCGCTCTCGCCCGCAACCTCGTCCCGTTCGTTAGCGCCGCTCCCGTCTAAGACCGTTGCCGGGATGGAGGCCATTGGATCTTCGAAAGAAGCGCCTGTCCTCATTCGCACCTACAAAAAAGAGGCGGAGCTCGAAATCTGGAAGATGAAAGCGGATGGACACTACGCCTATTTGAAATCATTCCCGATGTGCCGCTGGTCGGGGCAGCTCGGACCCAAAGTGCGGGAGGGCGACCGGCAGGTGCCGGAAGGATTCTATTCGATCACGCCGGCGCGGATGAATCCGAATTCCGCCTATTATCTTTCTTTCGACGTCGGCTATCCCAATGCCTATGATCGCGCGATGGGGCACACCGGCGGCTCGATCATGGTGCACGGCATTTGTTCCTCGGCCGGCTGCTTTTCGATGACCGACGCTCAGATCGCCGAGATCTATGCGATCGCCCGGGAAGCTTTCGCAGGCGGCCAGCGCGCTATCCAAATGCAGTCCTATCCGTTCCACATGACCGCCGAAAATCTTGCCAAATATAGGCTCGATAAAAATATTGCCTTCTGGAACCAATTGAAGGAAGGTTTTGACAATTTTGAAGTGACAAAGCAGGATGTGGCGGTTGGCGTTTGCAACAGGCATTATGTTTTCAATGCCGCTCCCGCCGACGGGTCGCATTTCGATGCAACGGCCGCCTGCCCGCCCCTGAAACGCGACGCCGGAACGCAAGCCGAAGTCGCCGCGAAGCAAAAGCGCGACGACGCAAAAATCGCTGAACTCGCCGCTCAAGGCGTGCGCCCCATTCGCACCGTCTATGTAGATGGCGGCCAGCATCCGGATTTTGCCTCCTTGGCAAGCTATGCGAGCCGCCCGGAGGCGCTGGCGAAAGGCCCCGTCGATATTGCCCTCGACGAAGGCAAGTCAAAGAAAGCCAAGAAGTTGGCCGCAGCCAAGCCGGGCGCGGTCAGGACGGCCGCCAATTCTGTTCAAGACGTCAACCCCAAGTCAGATGAACTTGTAACAGCGGCCATCGCTGCCCCTGAACCCGCGAAGCAGCTAGACTCTTCCTTATTCGCCCGGCTGTGGGGCGAAAAGTCGGCTGACGCGAAAGTCGAAACACCTACCCCCCCCTCACCCGAAACTGCGGTGCCGCAGCCAGCCGAGGCTCCCTTGCCGCCAAGGCGTCATGACGCCTCGACGGGCGCTACCAAGCCGCGCGACGCAAATAGCAAGCCGCAACATTCCGTCGCCGCCTCTGCCCCAGTCAAGCCGCAGGCAGCCGCGTCGCCCGCCGCAGCCGCCGCCAAAGTGGCTGCACTCCTGCGCGGCGGTGTCTCGACGATCGCCCAAGCAGATCGTTAACCGGTTTGGCGGCTTAGCCCCTGCCCTGTGGCGCCCCATATTTGCAACGGCCGCCATGAGCAAAGCTTTTACTAAGGAGACCGAGACGGAAGCGGATTTCGAGGACGAAATCCCAGCGCTTCCGGCCGGAGTCAAAAATTACATCA
>DATBQJ010000253.1:0-36531 GCA_036560885.1 Methylocella sp. | reverse complement strand
GCTTCCTGCGCGGCGGTCGATACGGCGTCAAAGCCGATATAGGCAAAGAAAACCACCCCCGCGCCGCGAATAATCCCGCTCCAACCAAATTGGCCAGGTCCAATATTAGGCGGAATGAAGGAGCCCATGGGATTGCTCGTGGTCACCCAATTCGAGGTCTTGACGAACCACACTCCGGCAACGATGAAAAGGACGACGATCGCCAGCTTGATGGAGACAATGATATTGTTGAACGTGGCGGATTCCTTGATCCCGATGACAAGCAAGACGGTGAGCACCAGGACGATGACGATCGCAGGAAGATTGATCAGCGCGCCGGTCGAAGACCAGCTTCTGCTCGCTGGATCATAGGCGAGCGGCGCCGAGGCAATGTCCACGGGGATCGCCACGCCAAGATCGCGCAAGAAGCTTGTGACATAGCCGGACCAGCCAATCGCGACAGTTGTCGCGCCAAAAGCATATTCGAGGATCAGGGTCCAGCCAGTGACCCAGGCGATGAATTCCCCCATCGTCGCATATGCATAGGTATAGGCGCTGCCCGCAACCGGCACGGTGGACGCCATTTCGGCATAGCAAAGGCCCGCGAAGGCGCAGACGACTCCCGCGAGCACGAAAGAAAGACTGATTGCCGGCCCGGCATTGGCGGCGGCGGCATGGCCGGTCAGGACAAAGATGCCGGCGCCAATGATGCAGCCGATGCCGAGCGCGACAAGGCTCCACAGCGAGAGCGTCCGGTGCAATTGCGCCGCGCCGGAGCCCGATCCGAATTCGCCTTCTTTTACCTCGGCCTGAAGTACCGCTATTGGCTTCCGCACCCAAATATTCGTCATTCCGTAAATCTCCTACAGGCCGCGCGACTCCCCCGGCCGCTCCCCATGATCGCACGCGCCAACGGCTTTGTCGCCCGCTTTCGGTTATGTGACGGTTCTGCAGGGTGCCGCGCTCGCGTCTTGGAGGCGCATCGCAGTAAGGGTTCGGCCTTGCCAAAATCCGTCGAACGCGGCAAATACAGCCTCGACAGGGGCGTCATCCGGAGACACGCGGCGGCGGCAAGTCACCCTTGTGACTCGCCGGGCAGGGGCCGGACGCGAGAAGGTTTTTGCATCGCCCATGCGCGCCCCCAACGAGATCGATTTCTGGCGCGGCTTTGCCCTCGTTACGATTTTCGTCAACCACATACCGGGCATCTATTTCGAGCGGTTCACCTTTCGCAACGTGTCGCTGTCGGATTCGGCCGAGCTGTTTGTGTTTCTCGCTGGCTGGGCGATGCGCAAACTCGTCGAAGGTTCTGCACAGGCTTTGCCGGCAAAATGGCTCGTTTTGCGGCTAGAAACCCGCGCTTTCCAAGTCTATGTCGCGCAGATGGTCGTCACGGAACTGGCGATCGCGCTACTCGCGGCGGCCGCGATCACTCTCGATGCGCCCTTCCTCCTCGACTGGCACAATGCGTCCGCCGTCTTCAACGATCCCGTCAGGGCCCATATCGGTCTCGTTTTGCTCACCCATCAGCTCGGCTATTTCAACATTCTTCCCCTCTATGTTGTTTTAATTTTCATCGCTCCGGCGGTCGCGCTTCTCTACCGTCATGCTCCGGCGCTTTTGCTGCTCGCTTCGCTCGCGGTCTATGCCGGAGCAATGGTGTCCGGCGTGAATTTTCCGGACTGGCCGGTCGAGGGCACCTGGTTCCTCAATCCACTCTCATGGCAACTCATCTATGTTCTCGGTTTCCTGCTCGCGGGCGCAGACGGGATTGGCGGATTCGCGCGGCGTCACCTTGCCATTTTGCGCTGGCTCGCGCTGCCGGTAGTGGTGCTTGGCGTTGTCGCGGGGATGACCGGCTTCTCCCCCGATCCGGCCGATCTCCCCGAGCCGAAGCTCTTTTTCACGTTCGATAAGACGTTTTTATCGCCGGCCCGGCTCATTCATAGTCTGGCCTTGACCGCGATTTTCGCCGGCACATTTAAAATCATCGTCCGCTGGATTCCGCGTCTTCCGGGCTACTTATGCCTGCTCGGACGCAATTCGCTCAGCGTGTTTTGCGCCCTGTCCTTGCTCAGCCTGAGCGGGCAAATCTTCCGCTTCATCTATGGCGGACATGTTGCATCCGACGCATTCATCGTTATTTTGGGTATTCTCCTTATGGGTATCATCGCATGGACGGCGGAATGGCGCGAAAGATTGCGGGCGGCCTTGGCAAACAAGCCGCAATCGCTCTAGCGCTTGCCTGCCTCTTAACGCCGGTCGTGCCGGCTTGCCGCGCGGAAGACGGCGCGCCTCCCGCCGCCCCGCCGATGAGTCCACCCTGCGACGTGCCAGCGGCGGATATCGCCACCCCAGCGACGCTACCAAACGTGACCGCGGCGCTGCAAAAGGGCGAGAAAGTGCGAATTCTCGCAATCGGCTCATCTTCGACACTCGGCTACGGCGCCTCGTCGAAGGACATGAGCTATCCCTCCCAGCTCGAATCGATCCTGGAACATGCCCTCAAGGGTGTCGATGTCGTGATCCTCAATCGGGGCGTCTCGGGAGAAATGGCGGAGGATACGGCCGAGCGAATCCGCAGCGAGGTCGCGCTTAAGAATCCGGACCTCGTTCTTTGGCAATTAGGAACCAACGACGCGCTTGCCCGGGTCCCGCCGCAGGATTTCGAGAACACCGTGCGTTCGACGATCCGCTGGCTGAAGGAGAACCGGATCGACGTCGTGCTCGTCGGGGTGCAATATACCGTGCGCCTCGCCCGGGACGCGAATTACGTCGCAATCCGTGATAGCCTCCAAAAAATCGCGGCCGAGGAAAATATTCTCTACGTCCACCGCTACGATGCGATGCGGTTCATTGCCCAGCATAGGGCCAATTTGCAGTTGATGGCGGGCGATAATTTCCATCTTAACGATCTCGGCTACCAATGCATGGCGGAACACGTCGCGCATGCTTTGATCGTCAGTCTTTTTATCAAGCGCGTGCGGCCCGCCCATAATTAATCCGGTTTTGCTCAGGTCACTTCGAACCAAGTTGCCATCCCGCTGGCCTGGCGCTTCGCCATCAGACATTCGATCGCCCATTTGCCAGGATTATCGGCGAGGAAGGCGACGTGCTTGGTTTTGCCTTCGGGAACAAGGACGGCATCGCGCCAATAGGGCTCCCAGCCATCGTCGAGATCGTGCAGGAGCCGCATCGTATGTCCGTGCACATGCATTTGCTGCACGAAGGCCGTGTGATTGACAAAACCGAGCGTCACCGGGGTCCCGCGCTTGACCGAAAACAACGGCTCCCGAGCGAATCCTGGCACGGCCTTCCCGTTTAGCTTCCAATATAAGAGGCGCTCTTGCGCTGCCGCCGGAGTCGGCCCAGTTCCCGAGCTGGCGATGGCCTCGATCAAAATATCGACTTTACGCGAGGCCTGTAGCTTGATCTCGCTGGGGAGCAGCGGATTTTGCGGCAGCGAGGCGATTGGCGGCATGGGAGAACGCTTTTCGCCTGCGGTCTTGAAGGTGAGAAGAACACGGTCTGGCTCATTGTCTCCAACGATTGTCACATTCGCTTCTGATCCAGCGTCGCCGGGAAGATCGAGCATGACGTCGAAGCGCGCGCCGGGCCCGAGCGGAATCTTTTGCCGCGCCGGCTCAAAGGCTTCGCACGGCTGACCATCGACCGCGAGGATCAACGGCCTCGCCCCGTTGAAGGCGATCAACATCAGCCGGGAATTGGCCGCGCTCAGGACGCGCAGCCGCAAACGCGATGAAGGCGGCAGGGTCTCCTCGACCGGAATCGCGCGCGCGTTGAGGGTGACGCGCGGCCCGATGCGGCCCGCGCCCGCGGCGTCCGTGGCGGCGTCGAAACCGGCGATCTGGCCATTGCCATCGAGCTTCCAATCGGCGAGAACGACGAGCATGTCTCGGTCGGCCGTAGGCGGTTCCGGCTCATCGACGATCATGACGCCATAAAGCCCGCGTCCCTGCTGCTCGCCGATAAACGGCGAAGCGTGCGGATGATACCAGTAAAGCCCGCTGTCGGGCGGGGTAAAACGATAATCGAAGGTGCCGCCCGGCGGGACTGGCTCTTGCGTCAGGCCTGCAACGCCATCCATTGCATTGACGATCCGCACGCCGTGCCAATTCAAGCTCGTTGGCTGGGCGAGCTTATTGACGAGCCGCACCTTGACCTCCTCGCCCTTCTTGAAGCGCAGGATCGGTCCGGGCACCCCTCCATTGTACCCCCAGACGGCGGTTGGAGAGGCAGGTTCTGGCAGAAGTTGCAGCTTGCCCTCACGCGCTTCAAGGACACGGAAACCATCCTGCTGGGCGGGCAGCTCCGCCCGCGCGGGCAGCGCCAAAACGCTGGCCAGCGTATGCCCGAGAAAGTGACGGCGGCTGATATTTCCGCGCGGCATCAAAAATCCTGCGGGTTCCGGGAATGCTCGATGTGGGTCACGGTGAACGCGGCGAGGCGGGATGTGATTCTAGATCCAGCGGCGGACCTTCGCTTTGTAGCGCAAATATTTGTCGCCGAATTTTTGTTCGAGATAGGATTCCTCCGGTTCGACGACGCCTTTTTGTAATGCCGCCGCAAGCCCGGCGGAGAGAAGAAAAATCCACACGGAATTGACGATGCAGCCGATGCCGATATTAAGCAAGATCATGCCGATATATAACGGATTGCGGCTCACGCCGTAGATTCCGGAGGTCGCAATATCGGTTGCCGGCTTGCGGATGTCGAGATGGGTTTTGACCCGGACCATTTCCCGCACCGCGAAGAGCTTGATGTTGACGGCGATGAAAATGACAATAAGTCCTAGCGGCAAGCCCCAGCCCGCCGGCAGGAATGCGACGGGCCACATCATGTCGAGGCCAAACCCCAGCACCAAAATTCCAGCGAAGATTAACGTCGGCGAAGCAACGACATTCGCCCGATCCGCGGTTGCATTTTGCATGGCCGGCGGCTCCTCGCGTTGGCCCCCGCTTTGTCGTGTGCCCCAGAAATCTAGCACAGGCTAATTCTACGTGTCCATTTTGGCTTACGCGGTCTTTTGCTATGCCTTGGCGGCGCCCTAGTCGGATTTATCTATAACCAGCGCCGGACCTTGGTTTTGTAGCGCAAATATTTGCCGCCAAATTTTCGTTCGAGATAAGCCTCTTCCGGCTCGATCACGCCTTTTTGCAAAACGACTGCGAGCGGCACGCAAAGAGCCAGAAACCAGAGCGAATCGAGAAGAAAGCCGGCGCCGAGGCAGAGCAGGACCATGCCGAAATAGATTGGATTGCGGCTGAACTGGAAGACACCGGAGGTCACGATTTCCGTGGTTGGTTTGCGGGGATCAAGTGCTGTTTTCGCACGCACCATGTCCCGAACCGCCAAAAGACCAAGGCTGATTCCGCAGAGGGTGACAAGGATGCCTATGACCAAGGCCAAGGTGCGCGGCAGGAATGTTACCGGCCTCATCCGATCGAGAACAAAGCCCAAGGCGAGAAACCCGGCCAGGATCAATGGTGGCAGGGCGGTGACTTTTGCTTTGTCTGTAGGATCGTGTTGCATGATATGGCTCCTCGCGCGTGGCCACGGTCGCCTTTGATTTTTCGGCCAAAAAGGGGCCGTGTCTCTAATACCCACACTCGCGAATGGATAAGTCTTATTGCAATGCAATGCGCGCCTTACGATTTGGTGGTGTTGCGTGCCATCCAAGACAATCGCTTTACCCTAAATGACACGAACGCCGCGCCTTTTCCCTACCGCGACGCCATGCGCCGCCATTTGGCCTCGATGCGATGGGTGATCACCTTCACCCTTGCCTCTTCGGCGGCCCAAAAGGCCCGGCTCACCGCCGCCGTGCGGATCCTTGGCCCGCGCTTCGCCGCTGGGGCAACCGGCACGGCCGGATCGAAAACGAACGGCACGGAAATTGCCGCGGCGAAGGGCGAACCGGCCGCCGCCAGATGGGCCCGCGCGCGGCCGCAATAATTCATGGAGAGCGCCGACATGATCTCTTCGCCATGTCCGGCGCGGTATTTCATCAGCGCGCGGCAAAGATCGCCATTGGCGAGACGCCAAGCCTCGCTAAGGTAAGTCACGCCGTAATGAATGTTGACGTCGGGTCTTGCGAGTTCGGCCAAATCGCCCTTGAACCCTAGCATCGCGGCTGTTTCGGGCCGGACCTGCATCAGCCCGATCTCGCCAACGGCGCCAATCGCGCCTGGATCATAGCCGCTCTCAATCGCCGCGACGGCGTCGGCGATGTCAGGCGGCAAGCCGTTCTTTTCGGCTTCCGTCCTTATGAGCGCGCGGGTCTTGCTCGCAACTGGCTCCTTAGTGTCCAAGGCTTGCTCCGAGGCAGGAAGCCGCGTTTTGGTTTGTGTCGTCCCTTGCACGGAACCGGCCGGCGGCGCCGGTCTTGCAACAGGCAAGGGCGGATCGCCCGAAGGCGAGCCCGCCTGCGAGACGAAACCCGCGCATAAAATAATGGAAGCGGCCTTATGGAAGAGCATCCCGCCCATTTCCCAAAGTTTGCAACGATCGCTGTGGCACGTTAGCTGCAGAAAGCTTAAAACCGTCTTCACCTCCGGCAATGGCTTACCGCTTCCTTGCCGGAAGGTCCAATCCCGGTTCTCCAAAAATGCTCGCGCGCGAGGCTTCCTTCCCGCCCCGCGCAGGCGTAAAAGCCGAGCCGTTCCGGTCCCCCATCGTAACAGGAGCTTCAATGACCGCAATCGTCGACATCGCCGCGCGGGAAATCTTGGACAGTCGCGGCAATCCCACCATCGAGGTCGATGTCACCTTGGAAGATGGGTCGAGCGGGCGCGCGGCGGTGCCGTCGGGGGCGTCCACTGGCGCGCATGAGGCGGTCGAATTGCGCGACGGCGATAAGGCGCGCTTTTCCGGCAAGGGCGTTCTCAAGGCAGTTGAAAGTGTCAATCGCGATATTTTCGACGCCCTAAGCGGTTTCGACGCGGAAGATCAAGGCAAGATCGACGCAACGATGATCGCGCTCGATGGCACGCCAAACAAGGCGAGGCTTGGCGCCAACGCGATTTTGGGGGTTTCGCTTGCCGTTGCCAAGGCGGCCGCCGATGTCTGCGGCTTGCCGCTTTACCGCTATGTGGGCGGCGTCCAGGCGCATGTGCTGCCGGTGCCGATGATGAACATCGTCAATGGCGGCGTGCATGCTGACAATCCGATCGACTTTCAGGAATTCATGATTGTTCCGCTCGGCGCGCCTTCGCTGAAGGATGCGGTGCGTTGGGGCGCGGAGGTTTTCCATGTGCTGAAAAGCGCTCTGAAAAAAGCTGGCCACAACACCAATGTCGGCGACGAAGGCGGCTTCGCGCCCAATCTGCCTTCCGCCGAGGCCGCGCTCGATTTCTGCTGCAAGGCGATCGAGGAGGCGGGCTTCAAACCTGGCGGCGATATCGCCTTGGCTCTCGATCCCGCCGCGACCGAATTTTTCCGCAGCGGCAACTATGTCTATGCGGGGGAGGGCAAGACGCGCACGCCGCAGGAACAGGCAAATTATTTGGCAAAACTCCTCGCCGACTATCCAATCGTCTCGATCGAGGACGCGATGTCGGAGGACGATTGGGATGGCTGGAAGATCCTCACGGATCTCCTCGGCAAGAAATGCCAGCTCGTCGGCGATGATCTTTTCGTCACCAATGTCACGCGTCTGTCGCGCGGGATCAGGGAGGGCATCGCCAATTCGATCCTGGTCAAGGTCAACCAAATCGGCACACTGACGGAAACGCTCGCCGCCGTCGATATGGCGCAGCGGGCGGGCTACACCGCGGTGATGTCGCACCGCTCCGGCGAGACGGAGGATTCGACGATCAGCGATCTGGCCGTTGCGACCAATTGCGGCCAGATCAAAACGGGCTCGCTTGCCCGCTCGGACCGGCTCGCGAAGTATAATCAGCTGATCAGGATCGAAGAGGAGCTTGGCAAGCAAGCCCATTATGCGGGGCGCGGCGCGTTGAAGGCTCGGGTCCGGACTTAATTAATTCAATTCCAATAGGCGACTATAGCAACCAGACAGATTGCGGAAAGAGGTTTAGCGCGAGTTTGTCATCGCGCACCGCAACGCGCGCGCGAACGTTTGTCGCGGCGTGCCAGGGCTTTGCGGTTGCGATACAAGGTGGCCGTAACGGGCACGGCCACCTTCTTTTGCGCCCGCTATTCCAACATCAGCCCCCGCGAATAGCTGCATCCGCGGCAGCTGCCAGACCTTGTACCGTCATGAAGAATCCCGGTGACTGGCCGATGAATAGCCCGCTTTGGGTGAGGCCGGTAATTGCCTTCATTGCGCCGAAATTAATGGCCGGGCGTATGATCGAGCATACTGGGAATTTCCGGCTCAAGAACGGGCATGGCTCGGGCATGATCAGATTGGTCTGGAAGTCCTCGCCACCAAAAGGAGGTGAATTGAGGTCCGGAAACACGAGACTGCCATCGGTCAGAGCAGGCGCGTTTCCGGCCTTGTCCTGCCAGGTCTGGAAGTGCATGGCCTCGGTCGGGCCGATACTGAGCAGGATGAGCAAAACCTCCGAGTTGGTGACCTTTTGGGCCAGTGTCGGGTAGAGACTGGTGCCGCCTTGCTCGATCATGGCGAAATGGAACGCCGCCGTGTTGGCAATGGCCTGGATGTGGTCCTTGGGAGTGAGGTCGGCATCGGTCCGGGGAATTGCCGGAAAATGCCCTGCGAACAAAGTTGGGATCGCTTGCGGAAACACGAAAGTCGGGTCAAGATCAGGGCTATTGGCGCGGCTACGATACCGCGTCCACCAACTGGTATCGACTTTGAGCTGCATGAGATTGGTGAGGCGTTTTTTTGTTTTCACGGCCCCCGTCGCCTGACTGCCTGGCAAAGTGCGAAACGGCTCCAGATTGACGGGCGGCGCGCCCTTCGAAACCAGCCAGGCGTTGATGAAATCCTGGTGCGTGAACTCATCCTCGGTATTGTCATGGATATACTGGTCCATGTCCTCGTCGAGGACCGCCAGCGCCTCCTTGTAGGCTGGGCTCCCGGAGCCACCGGGCACCTCGCTATCCTGGATTCCTCCAAGTTCGTTATATTGCTGCCAAAGATCCGTCTCTAGGATTTCAGCGGCGGCCAAAAATCTCAAGATAGCGATATCACCTGCGGTGGCCGGGAGATTTGAGGCGTCGCTCGCGGCGATTTGCTGCGCGATTGCGCCCGACGCGCCGGTAACCAACGCTGTGCTCGCGATTGTGCCGGTACGCAAAAAGCTACGCCGGCTGGTGGACTGTTCATCTGTCATGTTAGTTTTCCTCCAATTGTGAAATCGCAGGAGTCAATGTACAGATTAGGCTTCTTTGAGTGACAGCCTTGCCGTTGCGGCGGCGTTGTTTTGCCGCAACGGCTCGGATAAACACCAGAGTCGTTGCTTTAGTTGCAGGTCAACTTCGGAAATTTTGGCCACTCCAATACTATGATGCCTAATTTCGTTTCTGCGCGAAATAATATACGTGCTAAATGGCGTATTGGTTGTTTCCTATGAATAGCTGCTAGTATCCGTAGTTGTAGCCGCCGTAATCATAGCAAATGTTAATCAACTGCCAGCCGTATGAACTCCAAACTTGGCGCCAACAACCATTCTCGTACGCGGCGTAGTCGTATGCGAGTGGTACACCGAAGAGCCCGAAGTTATCGAATGTATTGAAGAAGACAAAGCGGTTACGGAAATGGTGGAAATGATCGAAGCGGGCAAAGCGGTGATCGAAGCCGCGATTAATGCCTAAGCTGCGATTCATCGCCACGCTGCGGCCTGTAAACATGCCACGATTGAAGTCGTGATTGACGCCGCCCATGGCCATGCTCCTGCCGGCAAAGCCGCCAAAATGTCCGCCAGCAAAACCACTTCCGTGGAATCCACAACCGCCGAAACCTCCGCCGTGGAATCCGCCGCCGCCAAACCCACCGCCCATATGGCCGCCGCCGAACGCCAAGGCGGGACCACTCGCGGCCAGCGCCGCACCTAGCGCGGCCGATCTCAGCACCACACCGAAGGGTTTCATAGCAGCCTCCTCACCTTCCATAATTACGTCATTTTTGACCGGCGGCCAGGCGCGAATGAACGATCTCGCTTCAGCACCGTTTATGGGTCTTAAAGGCAGTCGCGGGCGACAGCCGGTCTGGCGGAAATCGTTCCGTATATTTTTGTATACGAGACGAACTGGCCACCTGCGGAGCGGTCGCGAAGCAACCGAGGCGTTTGGCCGTCATGACTCTGATCCTTGCGCAGGCAATTCCCAAATTTCTTCGGCTCCGGCAAATGGCGAACACGCGCCACCGCATTGCATCACTGGCGGCATTTGACAAAGATACGCTCGCGGTAATCGCAAGTCTTTCGGAAACGCCCGGTGAATATAAGAAACTACCGGTAATCAGCCCGCCGGCGCCTGCAGCCGTACGCCGTGCCCGGTGATGTATTGGTCCGGCACATTCACACGGAAGTCATGATTGCAACCGTATTCTCGCTAAGCGCGCAGGAAAACATGCCATGGGATGGGATAGGGGCCGGTCCGGTGGCCGTGAACTCATCGATTTCGCGTCTAGCCAACGATCGCGCGGACTTGAGTTCAACGAGCGGCTGAGCGTAGGCGCGGTTACGCTCTCGCATTGCTCCTCCGATCCGATCGAGGGGAGACAATTGAGCGCGGCCCAAATAACGATCGCTGTCCATGACGGCGCGACGTTCAATATGGACTGGCGCGGGGTCGAAAGCGACCGTCTGCGATCGAGCACGGTTTCAAATGGCCGCGTTCACGTCGGAGATGGGCGTCTTCCCTTGTGGGTTCGCAGCAACGCGTCGACGTCCTTCTTCGCGTTTGCGATCGAGGAATCTTTCGTCGCGGAAATCTGGCGGGATGCCTTCGACGGCACCGATAACTGCTTTATCGGAACTTCGATCGGTGTCGAGGACCCGGTGATCGGCCGGCTCGAACTAAACGAGGGCGGCGTAGGTGGACGGCTTTACGTCGAGGGACTGGCCGCGACCATGGCGGTCCATCTGCTGCGCAGCTCGGGATTGTCGCGGCGAGCGTTAATCCCGCAAAAGGGTGGGCTCGCACCAAGGCAAATTCGGCGCGTACTCGAATACATCGAGGCGCATCTGACCAATGAGCTCGGGCTCGTCGAGCTGGCTGCGATTGCCGAGCTGAGCCCGCACTACTTCGGCGAGGCATTCAGAATTTCAACGGGAAAGTCGCCCCACCGTTACGTGATGGAAAGACGGATCGAGCGGGCGCGCGATCTCCTTGGGGACGCGGACCGGCCAATCCGCGATATTGCCTACGCAGCGGGCTTCTCGAGCCAAAGCCATTTCACGGCGATTTTCCGCCGCGTCACCGGGGTTACGCCAGGCCGGTTCCGCCGGTCGCTTCTTTGACGCCGTCGCCGGCGGCCTCGCGCCAGAAAGCGCCTTAAGCGTCTGTTAGTGTATCTTCTCGATTTCCCGCAGAACAAAATGAATGGCAAAAGGGAAGGTCTTCCGCGAAAGAATTTGCCGTGCCCACCCGGGTCTCGACTCACCCGGGGCCGTATTTATTGGCTAGGCTGGCCCAGTAACGATTCCTAGCGTTCCAAATGGTGCGCCCTGAGAGAGCAACCCCGCTCTATACGTGCTAAATGGCGTATTGGTTGTTACCTACGAATAGCCGCCGCCGAATGCCAGGCGGGATCGCTCGCGGCCAGCGCGACACCTAGCGCGGTCGATCTCAGCATCACATTGGCGCGAGACCAACTTGCCGATGGGACGATCGTCGAGACGTATCTGGCCAACCGCGGGCATGCGCTCCCGCTGTCCCAATCTCAAGGTACATGCTCGTCTACCTCAAGAAGTAACCGCCCGAGGCGCCATCAGCCGGCGTGGCGCAGGCGCCAAAACATGTACAAAAGCGCGGCGATCAACACGCCGACACCTAAAATCATTCCGGCGTGTTCCAAATCATGGGCGATCACTTTGATGTCGGAGACATGCTCGCCAAGATAAAACCCCGCCAGTGTCCATAGCGAAACCCATAGAGCACCGCCGAGCGCGTTGAAGAGTAAGAAGCGCTTCCACTCCATTTTCAACATGCCAGCCACAACGCCATTCAATTGACGCAGTATATTGAGGAACCTTGCGAAGGCGACGGTCACAGGGCCATATCGCTTAAAAAACGCTTCAACCCGGCTAAGGCGATCGCCGTTTATTCCGATCTTTGCGCCGTAGCGCAAGACAATGGCGCGGCCGAGCCTGCGTCCGATCAGGTAGCCGATATTGTCGCCGAGCACGGCACCCGTCCATGCCCAGAGCATCAGAGGCGCAAGCTGCAGTTCACCGCGCCCAGCGAGAACTGACGCAAAAATGAGCAAAGACTCGCCAGGAAGGGGCGCTCCGAGCGACTCGAATGTCAGAATAACCATGACAGCGGCGGCGCCATACTCATGGACAAACGGCTCGAGGTTTCCGAAGAGGTGTTCGATCTCAACTGTCAATGCCATTTTCTGTCCGATCCGCACGTATCCTAAACGAGCCCTGAGGAAGCTCGCGACAATTGGCTGCGCGCAGCCTGTGCGACGAATTTTACCAAACTTCAAGTTTGGCGACGGCGCCAGCGAGGCAACTCGCGGCATTGATCTGGGACAACTGCGATTTTCTGCCTCGGCTGCGGTAAGCGCGCTGGACACGTGTCTCGAAATCACGCTGACCAGCTAACGAACAGGCGGAGGACGAGGCGCCTGCCACCGCAACCACAGAATGAAGTCAGCTTGCGCTATTCGCGGCCCTGCACGACGACCGCCGAGCGCACGGCATTAAGCCGCTATTGCGAACCAAGCCTGTTCGCAAATTAGGCGGCGCCGGCGCGGCCCTTTTGCTCGATTTAACAGAACGGGGCTTATGCGACCTTGACAATCCCACGATCGGATTTGCTTCTGCCCTAACGTAAACTTGCTCGAATCTTGTCAATCGAATATTATGCCGATATGAGCAAATTGCTGGGGTATCCAGTCAATCGCAGGTTTTTTCTGAAGAGCTTGGGAATTGACGCAGTCCTGTCGCCTTTCCTGCAAGTGAGCGCCTTGTGGGCGGCGGCTCCACGGCCGCCTCTGCCGCGCGGCTACTTGCTGGTCCAAGATGTGGCTACCTATAACCAAAGCAAATTCGGCGCAATCAGCACGGCCGAAGAAGCGCGCGCGCTATTTGGACAAATTGCCGGACGGGTCGATGCGGTTGAGTTCGGCAGCCTCTTTTATGGCGACAGTGACCTTCGTGCGCACCAGGCGGTGGCGCGGGAAGCGACATCGCAGAGCGTGGATCTTTGGGCCAGCACCTTTCGAATGCTGGAGCGCGTTCGGTCCTTTGGGCCGATCCGCCCGGAATTCCAGGCCCACGTGATGGAAGCCGATGGCCGGATTGGGCCTGCCCTGGCCCCGGAGGTAGCCGGACCACTCTTCGACGTCCTCAATCCAGAGGCGATGGACTGGTTCGTCGGCGAATTCAAAGCGAAGTATTTGGAGCGCATGAAGGGTTTGCTTGCGGGATTGTTTTTCAATGAGGATTGCATAACCTATTTCGCCAAGGCGCAGAACGCGATTCGTTTCGATTATTGGCGCAACGCGACATTCAGTCCGCGCATTCTGGATTTGTGGCGGGAGTATTGCCGCCAGCACGAGGTTACGCAGGACGGTGAACTGGTGGATAAGTTTCCAGTTCATGACCAAACGATGGTGGCCAAAGGAGGCGGACGTTCGCAATTTATACCGGGATGGAACGTGCCGGCTGAGATCGAACCGGGCCAGCGTTTTGTGGACTTGCCTCGCGCGACGGGCGTGTGGCACCACTGGTATGAGTTCACCTGCGATCTCTTCTTGAAGAACTGGATCGGGCGGCTTGCCGCTGCGGCGAATGAAGTTAACCGCGGCGAGCCGGGCTGGAATGGCACGCTGTATTTCGGAATTTTCAACTGGAGCCTGCCCTACGAGCAGGTGCAAAACCCGAACTTTGCGGTGCCGCAGATGCATAGGTGGGGCGCGTGGGGCCGGCAGCGCGGAGTTGATCTCACGAAATTGGCGGGACACCCGGAAGTTAATGCGATCGTCTGCGAGACGTTCCCGCCGGTCGCTGCGAACCTGGATCAGTTCGTGGCCGAGTACGCGCGTATCACGCGCGCCGCCGGAAAGACTTTCGGCCTGATGCTGCATAGGGATGATCATTGGCCATTGAAATTAGATGAGGAACCGCGGCGCTGGGCGCTAATCGAGAAGTATCGGCCGACGATTGTTGCACGCTACCCACTGCAGCACATGCTGCAGGGTAACGAATTCTACAGCGCCGAAGGGGAAGCGCTTTTCGCGCAGGGACTCGCGCACTACAAGGGACCGGGCTAGCTGATTGACCTTTGACGATGAATTTTCACCTCGCCAAAATCGGGCTCGAAGGCCGCATGTTCATAACGGATGATTGGGAGGGTTTTCATCGCCTCATTCCCCAAGATCAACTCTTCACCGGCAAAGACCTGACCTTCCCCATCGAGCAGGACAATAGCAACATCCGCCATTATCTGGCGCGGTTCCGCCGCCGCACCAAGATCGTTTCAAAATGCCCTGAAATGGTTGATCTGTCCTTGCGCCTACACCACCACCTGCGCGATCCGAAAAACTACGCCGCGCTCGCCATTATCTTCCTGTCTATTTTAAGTTATAATTCACCAATTCCTATGTGATCAGACCTTTATGCTTGGATTAATTATATCCAGTGCATAAATTTTTTCATTGGTCAAGTGTAACATTTCTTTAGGATACTTAACTACGCTAGCAATGTCTTGCACAAATACTTGCTTAGAAACACAGAAATGACAGCTATCATGAAATTTATTGGCATATTGTTGCGCCCAAATTCGTTTGGCAGACGCCAGAAGAAGTCTAGGTTCTGGACCTATTAACTGAAGGGTGATTCAAAGTCTCCATTGAAGGAGGCGTGAGATGATTTGTCTGTTGAGCGAGCGCGAGATGATGCGTTAAATCGGTCCCGCTTTGTCACAATACGCGTGATGACTTGCATTCGGTCTATACCGCCCACCATGCGTCATCGCCCTCGACACAAGGTCCACCGGAAGGCAACACACGCATTTTCGATCTCCCTGCCATCAGACCAAGCGCCGATTCAAGTAGCGTGTCATAGGCCGTTCAACAACGACGAAGGCGATCACGGAAATTATGATTGAAAACATAACAAATGCAACGATCGAAATTCGCCCCTCATGGAGACCCATACGCTTCATAACCGACGGAACCGCCGGGGAAAAGATGGGATGAAAGAGATAGAGCGCATAGGAAGCTGCGCCAAGATTGAGCAGGAAGTTGGGGATCCGGCCGGCAAGCCATCTTTCTCCGAACACAGCGCCGGACACGACGAGCAGGGCCGGCAGGCCGCTTGCGATGGAACGCGGAAGCGGTCCGCCGAACTGGGTCAGCAGCAGAGCGAGCCCCGCCGCGAACGCCGCAAGGCACGCCCACCAGGAAAACCGCCAGGTGAGGGCAGCGCGCGCGAGCAGCATGCCGCCAAAGAATTCAAGGACAATTGGATTGAAATAAAACCTTAGCGCGTCGCTTTCGATATTCGGAAGCAGCGATCCGAAGGCGCAGATGCCGAGCGCCGTCCCGATGAACCAGTAGATATCCCAGCGAAGAAGCAGAGCGAGTGTGAATACCATATAGAAGAACATCTCGTAGTTTAGCGTCCACCCAACAATCAGAAGAGGGTGGAGATCGCCTTCCGCATTCCGGGCCGGAAAAAACAGATACGACGTTGCGACCTGATAGAATGACAAGTTGGTGTGCAGAACCAATGATGGAACGGCCAGAATCGCTGCAATTTTGAGCGTCGTGGAAAGCCAGTACAGAGGAATGATACGAATTAAGCGCCGCTTGGCGAAGAGCAGCCACCCGCCGGTTTTGGTCGCCAGCTTGCGCGAGGAAACCACCATGACGAAACCGCTGATCACGAAGAAAACGTCGACCCCGCCCCCCCTGGAATCCAACTGTTGAATGTCGGATCCAGACGATCCCTCGTATACAACGTTGCATGGAACATCACTACCAGTATTGCTGCGAGAAATCGCAAGGCTTGTATGCCCGTATAGTTTTCTTTTTCTGTTTGCATTACGATGGCTCCAACGACGGGACTATGCTCAACAATATCGACACAATCGTGGTCCCTGGCGTAACTTTGCATGATAAAACGCCTCAAGCTTTCGAACAGTGAGAAATATCTTCCTTCGCCTTCACCCTGGTCCGGGTCGGGCTAGTGGATAGAACCTAACATTTGAGTCCCACGATGGATTCCTAAATTGCGGCAAACGTGCGAGTCTGGAGCGTGCAACAAGTGATATCCATTAAAATGCAGCCTTCGGACATCAAGCGGCTGAAGGCGATTTTGGCGGACCGCAACGCGCCACAAAAACACGTCTGGCTGGCAGAAATCGTGCTGCTGACGGCGCAAGGTATTGGGACGAGCGAGATCGTGCGCCAAACTGGTAACTCCAAGACCTGCGTTTGGCGCTGGCAGGAACGGTTTAAGGAGGAAGGCGTTGATGGTCTGTTGCGGGCCGATCTCTATAGTAATCGAAATGATCGCGAGCGGTTCGCGAGCAAGTTCGCTATATTAATTTTCCGGCTTTCGGTTATGAATTCACGCTTGCCGGGTCCGCATTAATGACTAAAGTCCCCAACAAAAAACGAAGGCGAAAGAAAACCGAAACTTCTACTTGATTGAATCACAAACGATTCATGCGACTCAATATGTTCCCGGATTTCACGAACCTACCGGCGCCAGCCGGTAATTATTCAGTTTGTACAGGCACCGGGTGGCGGGCCGCCAGCGCCGCGCGGCAGCGGAACCCCGCCTTGGCGGGGTTACTCGTTGTCCCCGCCTTGCTCGGCATGTCAAGATTTGGAATCTTGCGCGCGCAATTGCGCGATCGGCTGCATAGCTATTCGGCGCAACGTGTTCGAGCGTCATAGGACGTGTTCGAGCGTCATAGGATGTATCCAACAAGCCCCCTACCTAAGCCAGCCGACTACGAAGGGCTTGGCGTCAGGGCAGCGTTCAAGTAGTTTTGAATCGCTGCCCTGATATCTTGTCCATGACTTTGACCACACCCTTGTAAGTTTTGCGCAGCCTCGATGTGGTTCGTTGCCCCGATGATCGGTTTGCGAGAGCGCTACAGAAGCCTCCGAAGGAAAACCTTTCCGCTGGGATTAGGCGAGGTCGAAGCGATCGAGGTTCATCACCTTGTTCCACGCTGCCGCGAAGTCTTTCACAAACTTCTCCTGCGAGTCCGCGCACGCATAGACTTCTGCCAGCGCCCGCAGCTGCGAGTGCGAACCGAAGATCAAGTCGACACGCGTGCCGGTCCATTTGACCTCGTTCGTCTTCCGGTCGCGCCCTTCGTACACGCCTTCAGAGCCAGCAGACGGCTGCCATTGCGTGCTCATGTCGAGCAGGTTGACGAAAAAGTCGTTCGTTAGTGTCCCTGGCCGCTTGGTGAAGACGCCGTGGGTGGACTTTCCGGCATTCGCGCCCAGGACCCGTAGGCCGCCGACGAGAACCGTCATCTCAGGCGCGGTCAGCGTGAGCAATTGCGCCCGGTCGACCAGGAGCTCCTCGGCCGACAAGCGCTGCTTGCCGCGGAGATAGTTGCGGAACCCGTCGAAAGTCGGCTCGAGCGGTTCGAAGGATTCGATGTCTGTCTCGTCCTGCGAGGCGTCCATGCGGCCCGGCGTGAATGGAACTTTCACGTCCTGCCCGGCGTCCTTCGCCGCCTTCTCGATCGCGGCGCCGCCACCGAGAACGATCAGGTCGGCAGTAGAGACCTTTTTCCCGCCAGACTGTGAAGCGTTGAACTCCTTCTTTATCGCCTCGAGCGTCTGCAGTACCTTCGCCAGCTGAGCCGGCTGATTGATGTCCCAGTCCTTCTGTGGCGTGAGGCGAATGCGCGCGCCGTTTGCTCCGCCGCGCTTGTCACCACCACGGAACGTCGACGCCGACGCCCAGGCCGTCGAGACAAGCTCGGAAACAGAGAGGCCCGAGGCGAGGATTTTTGCTTTCAGACCGGCGACGTCCTGCTCGCCGATCAGCGGATGGTCCACAGCGGGGATCGGGTCCTGCCAAATCAGCGTCTCCTTCGGAACGAGCGGACCGAGATAACGCACGATTGGGCCCATGTCGCGGTGCGTCAGCTTGAACCAGGCCCGCGCGAACGTGTCCGCGAACTGATCCGGATTCTCGTGGAAGCGCCTCGAGATCTTTTCGTAAGCTGGGTCGAACCGCAGGGCGAGGTCCGTGGTGAGCATGGAGGGCGCGTGACGCTTCGTCTTGTCGAACGGGTCCGGCACCGTACCGGCGCCTGCGCCACCCTTAGGCTTCCACTGATGCGCGCCGGCCGGGCTCTTGGTCAGTTCCCATTCGTAGCCGAACAGGTTCCAGAAGTAATTGTTGCTCCACTTGGTCGGCGTCGTGGTCCAGATAACTTCGATGCCACTGGTGATCGCGTCACCGCCCTTGCCCGTGCCAAATGTGTTCTTCCAGCCGAGGCCCTGCTCCTCGATGGTCGCGCCTTCGGGTACGGGGCCGACATATTGCTTTGCATCGCCAGCGCCATGGGTCTTGCCGAAGGTATGGCCGCCCGCAATCAACGCGACGGTCTCTTCGTCGTCCATCGCCATTCGCTTGAATGTCTCGCGAATATCCTTGGCCGCAGCAACCGGATCCGGCTTGCCGTTCGGCCCTTCCGGATTCACGTAGATTAGTCCCATCTGCACCGCGCCGAGAGGATTTTCGAGCTCGCGGTCACCGAAGTAGCGCTCGTCCGCGAGCCACTCGCCTTCAGGACCCCAGTAGATCGAATCGTCCGGCTCCCAGGTATCCGCGCGCCCGCCGCCGAAACCGAACGTCTTGAAGCCCATTGACTCGAGGGCGACATTGCCGGCGAGAATCATAAGGTCGGCCCAGGAGATTTTGCGGCCGTATTTCTGCTTGATCGGCCATAGGAGGCGGCGCGCCTTGTCGAGGCTCGCGTTGTCCGGCCAGCTGTTGATGGGCGCAAAGCGCTGCTGGCCATCTCCGGCCCCGCCGCGACCGTCAGCGATGCGGTACGTGCCGGCGCTGTGCCACGCCATCCGGATGAACAGCCCACCGTAATGGCCATAGTCGGCCGGCCACCAATCCTGCGAATCCGTCATCAACGCATGAAGGTCCCTAATCACAGCACTCAGGTCGAGGCTCTTGAATTCCTTGGCATAGTCGAACGCACCGCCCATTGGATTGGCCTCGGGCGAGTTCCGGTGGAGACCTTTAAGGTCCAGCTGATTCGGCCACCAGTCACGAATCGAGCGCGCGCGAGCCCCGCCCGCCATTGGACACTTGCTTTCGACGTTCATGTTCTCTCCCGATCGGTTCGGCTTTTTCCCAGTTTCGAAGTCAAGAATTATCAATCTTTGAAAAATGATCAAGCTTCAAGGCCAGCGCAATGGCGAAGAGCAGGTAGCGCGAAATGTCCGGATCACTGGCAAGCGTTGGCATAACCATCTCAATGCGGAAATTGCAATTGACGATTACGGCGCCAGGATTCCTCCCCGCCTTTCGCGGACCATGGAGGAAGGCTGGTCCGACAAATTTACAGGAGCAAAAATAAGATCTCGGTGCCCAGTGTCGTCCTCCTGGGCCATCGAGGGCGCGCTGCCGCCAAAGAGCAATTCGCCATGTGGCCGCCGTTTGACTCTCGTGATGTGCCGTGCTGAATATATAGGCAAAAATAGCGTTATCCCCACGGACCCGACCAACTTTGCGGACGCGACGGAGCAATAAAAGGCCGCCGGACGGCGACATTTTGCCCAATTGCCGGAGATGGTCCAGGGTGCGACAGTTAGCGGCAGTTTGGGGATGAGGCGGGAAATCGCGTCAAGCCGAAGCCGCCGACCGAGCCAAAATCCAACGAAAGCTGGTTCGACGCTGCACTTCATGTCGGCACTTTTTAACGTTAAGGATGATTAAGGGATGGCTATAGTTCTAGCGCTTGTCCTGGTTTTGGTCGTGATCGGCTCGGTGGCGTTTCACTTGCTGAGCCCATGGTGGCTGACCCCAATTGCCTCGAACTGGAATAATATCGACGGCACAATCAGTCTCACCTTTTGGATTACCGGGATCGGTTACATCGCCATCATGTTGTTCATGGCCTATTGTGTGTTCCAGTTTCGTCACCAGGAAGGGCGGCGGGCGCAGTACCAGCCGGAGAACAATCGGCTGGAATGGACGCTCGGCATCGGGACCACGGTGGCTGTCGCGGCTCTGTTAGGGCCGGGTTTGTTCGTATGGTACAAATTCGTCAACGTCCCGAAAGAGGCGACCGAGATCGAGGTCGTGGGTCAACAATGGAGTTGGGCCTTCCGCCTTCCGGGCAAAGACGGCCTGCTCGGCACGTCTGATCCGCGTTACGTCAGTTCGGACAATCCCTTGGGTTTAAATCCAGCCGATCCCAACGGGCAAGACGATTTCGTGATCGACGGCGGCGACTTTCACGTCCCGGTCGGGAAGCCGATTAAGGTTTTGCTTCGCTCGCTCGACGTCGTGCACGATTTTTATGTGCCTGAGTTCCGGGCCAAGATGGATTTGATGCCAGGTCTGGTCACATATTTTTGGTTTACCCCAACCAGGACCGGGACATTTGAAATACTCTGCGCAGGGTTCTGTGGAGTTGGTCACGACGCGATGCGGGGGACTTTCGTGGTCGACAACGAGAGCGACTACCGGGCATGGCTGCAGAAGCAGCATACCTTCGCCGAGTTGTCGACTCGCAATAAAAAAGCAAGTCTGACCCAATAACTGCCAAGAAGACAAGGCGGATGCGGCTCTTTCGAAGCGAGCGTCATCAGGAAGGAACGAGGAGAAATTGTGATGGTCGATATTGGCGTAGCCGAAGGGATTCCGCCTGCCGAAGTCGAAGACGTAGAGCTTTACCATCCACATAGCTGGGTGACGAAATACGTCTTTTGCCAGGATGCCAAAGTCATCGCCATCCAATATTCGATCACGGCGATCAGCATCGGAATAGTGGCACTGGTGTTGTCGTGGTTGATCCGGCTGCAACTGGCATATCCTGGCAGCTTCTCGATTATCACCCCGAGCAACTACTACCAATTTATTACGATGCACGGGATGATCATGGTGATCTACCTGCTCACCGCGCTATTTTTGGGAGGCTTCGGCAATTATCTCATCCCGCTGATGGTGGGCGCAAGGGACATGGTGTTTCCCTATGTGAACATGCTGAGTTTCTGGGTCTATTTTCTCGCCGTGCTGGTCCTGGTGGCGAGTTTCTTCGCGCCAGGCGGGCCCACCGGAGCCGGCTGGACCTTATATCCGCCCCAGGCCATCCTCGCAGGCACCCCTGGTGGGCAGGATTGGGGCATCATTTTGATGCTGGCTTCCCTGGTTCTGTTCATCATCGGTTTCACCATGGGCGGCCTGAACTACGTCGTCACGATTCTGCAGGGACGCACGCGCGGGATGACGATGATGCGCCTGCCCTTGACGGTGTGGGGCATTTTTACGGCCACCATCCTCGCACTGCTGGCTTTCCCCGCGTTGTTCGTCGCCTGCGTCATGATGCTGTTTGACAGGGTGCTCGGGACGAGCTTTTTCATGCCGTCCATCGTCCAGGCCGGGGAGCTTTTGAAATACGGCGGCGGCAGCCCGATTTTGTTTCAGCACCTTTTCTGGTTTTTTGGCCATCCAGAGGTCTATATCGTCGCGCTTCCCGCGTTCGGCATCGTCTCCGACCTGATCAGCACCCATGCGCGGAAAAATATCTTCGGCTATCGCATGATGGTGTGGGCGCTGGTGATCATCGCGGTCCTCAGCTTCATAGTATGGGGACACCACATGTACATTAGTGGTATGAACCCGCCGTTCGGATTCTTTTTCGCCACCTCCACGCTCATCATCGCCGTTCCAACCGCCATCAAGGTCTACAATTGGGTGCTAACCCTGTGGCAAGGTGACATCCACCTCACGGTCCCGATGCTGTTCGCGCTGGGGTTTATCGTCACCTTTGTGAATGGCGGGATCACCGGACTGTTCCTCGGCAATGTGATCGTCGATGTTCCGCTTTCCGCCACGATGTTCGTCGTTGCGCATTTTCATATGGTTATGGGAATCGCGCCCATTCTGGTTGTTTTTGGGGGAATCTATCATTGGTATCCCAAGATCACGGGGCGGATGCTGAACGAGAGGCTCGGCCAAATTCACTTCTGGATCACCTTCCTTGGGGCCTATCTGATTTACTTCCCGATGCACTATTTGGGTTTTATCGGCGTGCCGCGCCGCTACTACGAATTGGGCGAGACGGCGTTTGTCCCGGCGTCGGCAGCGTCGCTGAATGTTTTTATTACTGCTGCGGCATTGATCGTGGGCGCCGCCCAGGTGGTGTTCTTTTTCAATGTGATATGGAGCTTGTCCAAGGGTAAACTTGCCGGCGGCAATCCCTGGAGGGCCACGACTCTCGAGTGGCAGACGCCGGAAACTCCGCCCGGTCATGGCAATTGGGGCAAGGAGTTGCCGGTGGTTTACCGTTGGGCTTACGATTACAGCGTGCCGGGCGCCAGCCAAGATTTCCTGCCACAAAACCAGCCCCCGGCCATCCCCGCGCGTTAGGCTATTCCGTCATGAATATCCTATTCCTATTCTTGGCTGTGATCGCCGCGATCGTCCTGTGGTGGTTGGCGCAGCAAAGGCTGACAGCCAAGCCCTGGTTGGAGGCGGGCGCGATCGGCGCCACGGGCGCATCGTCGATGCCCACCGCGAAGATTGGATTGGGAGTGTTTCTCGCTGTTGCCGGATGCCTCTTCGCTCTCTTGCTCAGCGCCTACACCATGCGAATGGAAATGGGGGAATGGAAGCCCGCGCCATTGCCGGAGGTGCTCTGGCTCAATACCGGCGTGTTGATCTTGAGCAGCGGCGCGTTGCAATGGGCTCAGGTTGCCGCGCGCCGGGGAAGGATGGAGCGGGTAAGAGCAGGCCTGCTGGCGGGGGGCGTTTTCGCGCTTGCATTTTTGGCCGGTCAACTTGTCGCGTGGCGGCAGCTTGACGCTGCGGGCTATTACTTGTCGACCAACCCATGCGCCGCCTTCTTCTACCTGATTACCGGCGCGCATGGTCTGCACATGTTGGGGGGCCTGGTTGCCTTGGGCAGAACCATGGATAGGGCATGGCAAGTTGTCCCGGCGCGCGAGATGCGCTTGAGTGTCGAACTCTGCGCGACGTACTGGCACTTCCTGCTTTTTGTCTGGCTGGTCTTGTTCGGTCTGTTACGGCTGACCGATCCAATTCAATCGGACAGCGGGCTGTTTGCTCTACTCTATCGCATTTTCTGACGGCGTGCCCGTGTCCGCGGCGACTGAAAATGCTCCACAAAGGACTTCAGGAGAACAAATGACGGAATCGGTTACGGCAACCACGTTAGAGGCCCCCGCGCGCCCTGGGGGTTGGCAAGGCTTCGCGGCCGATTGGTCTTCGGACCAGCGGGCGTTCAAGAGTGCGACCTGGGGCAAGGCCATGATATGGATCTTCCTCCTGAGCGACACTTTTATTTTCAGTTGTTTTCTGCTTTCGTACATGACCGTGCGGATGTCCACGACGGTGCCTTGGCCGGACCCTGCCGAGGTCTTCATTTTGACGATCGGCGGCACCAAATACCCCCTGTTGCTGATCGCCATCATGACCATGATCTTGATTAGTAGCAGTGGGACGATGGCCATGGCCGTCAACTTCGGCTACCGCCACGATCGCGTCAAGACCGCGGTCTTGATGTGGGTGACCGCGGCATTCGGCGCCGCCTTCGTCGGAACGCAGGCTTTCGAATGGACCACGCTGATCCTGGAAGGGGTGCGGCCTTGGGGCAATCCGTGGGGCGCGGATCAGTTTGGCGCGTGCTTTTTCTTGATCACGGGTTTCCACGGCACCCACGTGTCGATCGGCGTAATTTTCCTACTCATCATCGCGCGAAAAGTTTGGCGCGGCGATTTCGAAACCGAAAAACGAGGGTTTTTCACCAGCAGGAAGGGACGCTATGAGATCGTCGAAACCATGGGTCTCTACTGGCACTTCGTCGATCTAGTCTGGGTCTTCATTTTCGCCCTTTTTTACCTTTGGTAAGAGGAAAAGCATGGCACAGGAAATCGCACACAAAGAGGGACAACAGCACCCGATCAAGATTTATCTGATTATCTGGGGATGGCTGTTTGTGCTGAGCATTTGCTCTTACCTCGTCGACTATTTTGGCATGCAGGGATTTCTCAGATGGTTTCTGATCCTGCTGTTCATGATTGTGAAGGCAGGTTTGATCGTCGCTATATTCATGCACATGGCCTGGGAGCGGATGGCTCTGGCGTATGCCATTCTGGCCCCGCCGGGGGCCGTGTTGCTGTTTGTGACAATTATGGCGTTCGAGTCGAATTACACCAACTTAACTCGGGTCGCATTCTTCGGAACGGGTGGCGTTAGCACGCAGACCGAACATCTCGCGTCCGCAAAACCAGGGACTGAGACCAAAAACGCCTCCACCCCGTCTGATAAATCGACCAAAGAGGCCGAGAAAAACGATCTCAATGTCGCGAAACCCAGCGGCCTGTCCGAGGGGCGCAACGTCGCGGTCTCGCGACGCGCCGCCGCCGCGACCGGGGAAGCCGGGAAGACCGTGCCGGCGAGCGGCAATATGGCGAGCGTTTCTGCGGTCCAAACCGGCGGCGCGGATGCCGACAAAGCTCCTGAATCGAAGTTTTATACCCTCAAGCCCGGCGATACGCTGTGGAAGATTGCCAAATCCGAATATGGCCACGGCCAAGGCAGTAAGTATCATCTGATCTTTGAAGCCAACAAGGCATTGCTGTCCCGTCCCGGCAAACTCTCGCCCGGCCAAGTGCTGCGGATTCCACCGCCGTCGGGCTGAGACGACGGCGTTTACTAGGTATGACTCCGCGGCTTCGCATCAGACTGAGGCGAAGCCGGTTCCACGGCTCTTCGGTAGAGATGCCAGGTCGCATGGGCCAGGATCGGCACCGTGACCGCGAGCCCGACGAATACAAGCATGAATCCGATCGCGAGTAATGCCACGACGATCAAGCCCCAGAGTGCCATCGTGATAGGGTTCTCCAGGACCGCCCTGACCGATGTCTGAACTGCCACAACCAAGCCCACATCGCGGTCGAGGAGCAAAGGAAAGGAGACGACGCTGATGCTCAGGACCACCACGGCAAAGGCAGCGCCGATGGTGTTGCCAAAAGCGATAAGGCTCCAACCCCGCGACGTAGTGACAACATCGATGAGAAACTTAACATAGGACTCCGGTTCGCCGGGGCCGTAGAGCCTACCGTAAAGGGACTCGGCCGCGGCCAGCCAGAGGCGAAAAATAATCAGCAGCAGGAGGCCAAGCGCCAGGAGCGCGGGAACCGATGGCGAGTGCCTCACGTCGAAAGCATTCGACCAATGGGTCTCAAGGCCGAGCTCCCGCCGCCGGCTTATCTCATACAGGCCAATTGCGGCGAGGGGGCCGATCAGAGCGAAGCCCGACATGAGAGGGAAAAGCAGGGGCAGAGTATAGCCCGCGAGGCACAAGCCGGCGATCGGGTATATCAGGCCCAGGAAAAAGAGGGCTGACGGCATCGCCATGAAATCGTCGATACCTTTGGATAGAGCGAATTTGAGGTCTGCCGGGCCGATTTTACGCACCACCGGATAAGCCGGGGTCGAATCCGCACCGGAGATCACATGGAATTTCGGCATTGGCGTTCCTCCCGAACCGAGCGCCAAGCGGTCACGCCGAGGCTTTGCACGAAGCAGCTTTCCGCACGGAACCGCTCACTGCATCCTCAATATTATGTGCTTCCCCGCGGAGTTTGTCGCCCCTGAGACGGGTTACGTCAAAAAAAAAATACCGCGATTGATCAAGCACCCGGTAAGAGTGCGGCCGGCGGCCCTAGCGGCGTTCTGGCCACCGGCCAGGATTTCGATGTGCAGAGCGGCGCCAGTTTTCGTATGGGCGGTCATTGCTGGGCTCCCGGATGAGGCCGCCAATTGTTGGCTCTAGCCGGTCCGCTCGACTTCCGCCCTCACCGCTTGCGGGTCAACCGGAATACGCCTTGTTCGCCGAACAAGTTCCAGATCCACGGCTCGCCGTAGGCCAAGGGCGCGCCAAAACGATCGAGCGCAACACCGCGCTCGATCCTTGCACCGATGTCCCGCACCAGCGCGACAAAATCCTGGATCGTGCAAAAATGGATGTTTGGTGTGTCGTACCAGCAGCAGGAAAGGTTGCGCGTCATCGGCATGCGTCCGCCGAACGCGACCTGGAGCCGGATCCGCCAATGGCCGAAATTCGGAAACGACACGATCGCGTGACGGCCGATCCGCAACATATGTTCAAGCACCGTCCGCGGCTGGCGAGTCGCCTGCAGCGTCTGCGATAGAATGACATAATCGAAGGCATTGTCGGGATAGTCGGCAAGATCGGTGTCGGCATCGCCCTGAATGACCGAGAGCCCCTTGGCGACGCAGTCGTTGACCCCGCGCTGGGAAAGTTCTATCCCCCGTGCGTCCACCCCTTTTTCCTCGGCCAGCAGCCGCAACAGCGTGCCATCGCCACATCCGACGTCGAGAACGCGGGACTTTGCCTCAACCATATCCGCGACAAGAAGCAGATCCACGCGCGCCGGTATCACGCGGGCTCGCTCGGCTTTGGTGACTTCCGTCTTGGCGGCCACGTTCAAATCACCGCATCTTTGGCCGGCGCTATGCCCCGCGCCCGCGCTGCGGCATTCAAAAAGCCGCGCGAGGTTGCAATGAACTCAGGGGTGTCCAACAAGAACGCATCATGGCCGCGATCCGTCTCGATATCGACAAAGGAAACCGAGGCGCCGCCCGCGTTCAAGGCATGCACGATCGCGCGCGAAGCTTGCGTCGGATAGAGCCAGTCCGATTTAAAGGACACCACGCAGAACCGGGTTTTGGCACCCTTGAAGGCGAACGCCAGAGAGCCGCCGTAATCGGCGGCGAGATCGAAATAATCGCAAGCCCTCGTCACATAGAGGTACGAATTGGCATCGAAGCGGTCGACAAAACTTGTACCTTGATAGCGCAGATAATTCTCAATTTGGAAATCGGCATCGAAAGAGAAGGTCGGCGTGGTGCGGTCCTGGAGCTTACGGCCAAACTTGCTCTGCAAGGCTTCGTCCGACAAATAGGTGATATGGGCCGCCATTCTGGCAACGGCGAGCCCTTTCGTCGGGATGACGCCTTCTTCGAGATAGCGGCCTTGTCGCCAATCCGGGTCGGCCATCACCGCTTGCCGCCCCACCTCATGAAAGGCAATATTTTGCGAGGAATGCCGCGCGGCGGTCGCGATCGGCATCGCGGCGAAGACTCGTTCCGGGAAACTCGCCACCCATTGCAAAACCTGCATCCCGCCCATCGAACCGCCGGCGACGCAAAATAGCGTGTCGATGCCGAGACGGTCGATCAGCATGGCCTGCGCGAAAACCATGTCCTTGATCGTGACAATTGGAAGATCGAGGCCATACGGCCGCCCGGTCATCGGATTGAGCGAGGCGGGCCCGGTGGTGCCCATGCAGCCGCCGATGACATTCGAGGCAATGACAAAATAGCGGTTGGTATCGATTGGCCGGTTTGGGCCGACCATAGTATGCCACCAGCCGGGTTTGCCGGTGATGGGATGTTGATTGGCAACATGCTGGTCGCCGGTCAGGGCATGGCAGACCAAAATGGCGTTCGACTTGGCGGAATTGAGCTCGCCATAGGTTTGATAGGCGATCGTCAGGGGGCCGAGCGAGACGCCGGCATCCATCTTAAGCGGCGTCTCGGCGCCAAAATGCGCAACGAGGCTTTGCGGCGCATCGACCTCGCGAAGACCCGCCGTTTTACTTGCCGGAACGAATTGCACAGCTCTGCCGATTGTTCGATATGGCGAACATAGTGTCCGTTATATGCGAGGGCGTGAAAAAAAGAGTCAAGATCGCGCTGCCGCGCTGGCCAGCCGGGTGTGACCAAGCTCAAGTCATTTGATGATGATGATTCGCAAACCGCGCGAGAACATTAGGGTACCTAGATTAAAATTTGCGGCTCTTGGAACTGGAGAGCAACGGAGTCTTGAGCTGAGTTCCCGCAGCGTCGAGAATCGCGAATTGATAGCGCCCCGCGCCGTCCCGGCTGACGCAATAGCGCAAAGTTTCAACGATATTATTATCCTCGTCCAAGGTCACAACGGCAGGACTTAGACCAGCGATGCTTTCGCCCGGCAGATAGATCGAGCTGCAGACGATAAGTTCGTCGCCGCGTTGACAGGTCCGCGCCGCCGCTCCATTGACAATGCAGCATCGCGAACCGCGGTCGCCGAGAATCACATAGGTGGAGATACGCGCTCCGGAATTCTTGTTCCAGATCTCGACGAATTCGAGCGGCAAGATTCCGGCGGCTTCGCAATGATCCGGATCGAGCGTGATCGAGCCGTGGTAATCGAGATTCGCCTCCGTGACGCGGATGCCATGGAGCTTGCCGCCGACGATTTTACGCATGCTTTTTCGAATTCCATTCATGGAGCCAAACGGATTTGGCTTGACCGGAAGGCACCCGGTCCAAGGGGTATCTGCTTAGAACATTTCCTGGCACAGCGCGATGATTGAAAAAGAGAAGAAAGACCTTTCCGGGGCAAGTTCCGGCCACGCCGCTCCTCATTTAAGTAGTCCCTGGCCAAAATTCAGGAGGCGCCGCCTGACGTTGGCCCGGTTTCGATGGTAGCGAGTTCGGCGCCCTCAGTGACGTGATCGCCTAGCTGGAACTTGAATTCCTTGAGGATACCATCGTTGGGGGCGCGCAACATATGCTCCATCTTCATGGCTTCAAGGACGAGAACCGGCTGGTTTGCCTCAACCCGAGCACCCGGCGCGACGAGCAATGCACTGATGCGGCCGGGCATCGGCGCGGCGAGCCTCCCCGGCGGTACATCCCGCCTCTCCATTCCGGCAACCGGGCCGGCCAGCCGAAAGCGATGCGCGGCCTTGGCCCCCGCAAACACAAGGATCTCTTCGCCGGAGCGGACCCAGACCGCCGTGACGCGGTGATCGTCAAGAACGACGGCAAGAGTTCCGTCCGGGGCGAGCGTGCCGCTGGCGCCAAAAAAAATGCCGTCCGGCAAACCGAGGCGCCAGCCGATGCGCGGATAGCGGACCTCGACGGCGCAATTGGCGTCCCCTCCGGGCACGATCTCGCGCAGGTGCACCGTTTCGCGCGCCTCCTCGTTCAGGCGCCAGCCATTTAGGCTGCTCCACGGGCTCCAAGGATCGCTCGAACGCTGGGCTTTTTCGTGCGCGGACGCCGTTCGCTCGCAAAGGAGCCCGATGACCACCAGGGCAAGAACATCGTTTCCGGCAGGCCGAGGCATGGGCAAAAGATCGTCGGCATGGCGCGCGATAAATCCCGTATCTGGCGTACCTCCGGCGAAAGTTTCGTGCGCAGCGATTTCGCGTAGCAAGCCGAGATTGGTTGCAATCCCCGCGACGAGGGTACTGCCGAGCGCGGTGCGCAGGCGGAGAAGTGCGCTCCGCCGGTCTTTATCGCAAACGATGACCTTGGCGATCATCGGATCGTAATCGGCGGGGATCGCATCCCCCGCGCGCACGCCGGTATCAATGCGCACATCTGGCCCCCATGCGGGAAAATCCAGGCGCGCAATCCGGCCAGACTGCGGCAGAAAGTCGCGCGCCGGGTCCTCCGCGTAGAGCCGTGCCTCGATCGCATGGCCGAAGCCGCGGATTTCCTCCTGGCGCAGAGGCAACGCACCGCCTGCGGCAACTAGCAGCTGCCATTCGACGAGATCGATACCGGTGATCATCTCGGTCACCGGATGTTCGACCTGGAGCCGCGTATTCATTTCGAGAAAATAGAAGGCGCCATCATCGGGCGACAGCAAGAACTCCACCGTGCCCGCGCCTACGTAGCCGACAGCGCGTGTGGCGGATAAGGCCGCCTTCCGCATCGCTTGGCTCAGCTCGTCCGAGACGCCGGGAGCCGGTGCTTCCTCGATGATTTTTTGATGCCGCCGCTGGATCGAGCAATCGCGGTCGAAGAGATGCACGTAACTTTGCTGACTGTCTGCAAAAATCTGGACCTCGACGTGGCGCGTGCGAGGCAGATATTTTTCGATGAGCACGCGATCGTCGCCGAACGCAGAAAGCGCCTCGCGTTTGGCGCTTGCGAGCGCGGCCGCAAATTCGGCCTCGCGCGCCACGATTTTCATGCCCTTGCCGCCACCGCCCGCAGCAGGTTTGATCAAGACGGGATAGCCGAGCGCCAAGGCATTTCGCGAAAGAAAGGCGGGGTCCTGTTCGCACCCGTGATAGCCAGGCACCACAGGGACGCCCGCTTTCTCCATGAGGGTCTTGGCTTGCGCTTTGTCTCCCATGGCGCGGATTGCCGCGGAAGGCGGACCGATGAAAACGAGGCCCGCGGTGGCGCAGCTTTCCGCGAAATCCGCGTTTTCGGACAAGAATCCGTAGCCTGGGTGAATTGCCGCCGCGCCGGATTTTTGAGCCGCTTCAATGATTTTGGCACCGTCGAGATAGCTTTCGCGGGCCGCCGCCGGACCGATCCGGAAAGCCTCGCCTGCAAGCGTGACATGCATCGCCGCGCGATCGGCGTCCGAATAAACGGCGGCGCTCGCAATGCCAAGGCGTCGCGCGGTCCGGATGATTCTGCATGCGATCTCGCCGCGATTGGCGATCAGGATTTTCGAGAACATCGAGCCTCGTGCCATAGCCTCACGGCCGCGCCGTGTACCCTGCGTACTCTCGGGGCGGACGCGGATGGAATTCGAAGATGGCGCAAAGATTGCGTCATGACCAAGGATAGCACGAAGCAGGCAGGCGATGCCGCCGGTGCGGACGACGGCTGCAGCCCATTGTCCGGCTCGCCAAAACCACGGCTTTCACTTAAGCGGGTAGTCCCTTTGCGCCACCACCCCCGGCATGTAGTATGGGTTGCCTCGCATCCACCGCGCGGACTCCTCGTTCAAGCATTGGTTGCTAGGACCACTTACAGGATCGCCCGGCCACCAACGGCGTGCCGGCCATCCCGAAGAATTTACGTTTCGCTGCAACCGCCGCAAATCAACCTCGAAGTCAGGAGCGGCCTTGATGCGTTGTCGCAATAGCTCTCCCGGCTGGCGGCTCGCCTTTGCCGCACTGATCTTCATGGCTCGCTGCGGCGCTGCCACGGCCCAAGGGGCGGCGTCTCCACCGCCGGCAGTTTCGGTAACCCCGGTGGTGAGCCGTCAGGTGCAGGAGACAGGCGATTTCATCGGCCGTGTGACGGCGATCGACAAGGTCGACATTGTCGCCCGGGTCACCGGGTTCCTCGAGGAGCGTTATTTCACCGAAGGGCAGCAGGTCAAGACCGGCGACCTCCTGTTCCGCATCGAACAAGTCACCTACAAGGCAGCAGTCGAGCAGCAGCGCGCCAATCTAGCCAATGCAAAGGCAACGGAGGTCAACGCGGCGTTGCAACTGGCGCGCGGCAAGGAGCTTGTCGGCAAACAGAGTATCGCACAAGCCACGGTTGACCAGCGCGCGGCTGACGAGGGGGTGGCGCAGGCCAATGTGCTGGCGGCGCAGGCGCTGCTCGACCAGGCGGAAATTAATTTGGGTTACACGGAAATTCGTTCGCCGATCGATGGACGGATCGGGATTGCCTATTTTACCGTGGGCAATCTGGTCGGCCCGTCGTCCGGGACACTTGCGACGATTGTCCGCGAGGACCCCATCTATGTCATCTTTCAGCCAAGCGAGCGTGATGTGCTCAACTACAGGCGCAGGTTCGTCGAACCGGGCGACAAGCTCCCGCAGCACGTGACCATTCACATCAGGCTGCCCGATGGCAGCGTCTATCCGCATCCCGGCTTCACCAATTTGCTCGACGTCCAGGTCGATACCACCACGGACACCTTGGCGGTGCGGGCGCAAGTGCCTAACCCGGATGGTGTTCTGGTCCCCGGTGGGGTCGTCGGCGTCATCACAGAACGGGGCAAGCCGCGACCGGCGCTGATGGTTCCGCAATCCGCCGTCCAGCTCGATCAAGCTGGCCACTATGTCCTGGTGGTCGACGCAGCGAATAAGGTCGAGTTGCGTCGCGTGACGACCGGAGTCGAGCAAGGTAGAGAAATTGTTGTGACGGACGGTCTCAAGGAAGGAGAACTGGTGATTGTCGAGGGGATACAAAAGGTGCGCCCCGGTCAAGTCGTGACGGCGAGCACCGTGCCGGGAAACTGAGTAATGTTTTCCGGCATCTTCATCGACCGGCCGCGGCTCGCCTTCGTCGTCGCCATCGTCATCACGCTGGCCGGCATCATTGCCATGTCGGCGATCCCGATCGCACAGTTCCCGGATATTGTGCCGCCGCAGGTCACGTTGACCGCGACCTACCCTGGCGCTGATGCCGAAACGGTCGAGACCACGGTGGCGCAACCAATTGAGGAGCAAGTCAACGGCGTCGACAAAGCGCTCTATTATCAGTCCGCCAGCGCGTCCGACGGCAGCTACACCCTTAACGTGACCTTTGCGCTGGGTAGCAATCCGGACATAAATACCGTCAATGTGCAGAACTATTCCAGTCTTGCCACGCCGCAGCTGCCCCAGGAGGTGACGCGCAATGGCCTGAGCATCCGCAAGAAATCCGCCGCCCTGCTGCAGGTCATAAATATCTACTCGCCGAAAGGCACCTACGATGCGATTTATCTGAGCAACTATGCGACCATCAATGTCATTGACCCGCTGGCGCGGATCAATGGCGTCGGCCAGGCAACTCTCTTCGGACCGCTCGACTATTCGTTGCGGATCTGGCTTGACCCCGACCGGCTGTCCGAGCTCAGTCTGACGCCGAACGACGTGATCTCGGCGGTGCAGGGCCAGAACATTCAGGCGGCCCTCGGCCGGGTGGGCGCGGCGCCCATCTCCAACGAACAGCAGGTCCAGATCAACATCAAGACCAAGGGCCGGCTTACGCGCCCAGAGGAATTCGCCGCTATCGTCCTGCGCACGAATCCCGATGGTTCGGTTGTCCGGGTGAAAGACGTCGCCCGCGTCGAGATGGGCGCGAAATCGCAGGACCGCTACAGCCGTTTCAATGGCGCTCCCACCGCCTCGATCGGTATCTACCAGACGCCGGGGTCCAACGCGGTCGACGTGACCCGTCGCGTTCGCGAAACCATGACCACCTTGGCAACGCGATTTCCAAATGATCTCGCCTACACCGTGTTCTTCGACACCACGGTCTTCGTCACCGCGACGATCGATGAGGTCATTCGCACTCTGGCCGAGGCAATTGTCCTCGTGGCTCTGGTGGTGTTTTTGTTTCTCGGCAAGTTGCGGACGACGCTGATTCCTCTGGTTGCCGTGCCGGTGTCGATCATCGGCACATTTGCAGTGATGCTAGCGATCGGATATTCGGCCAACACTGTCTCCTTACTGGCGCTCGTGCTCGCAATCGGCATCGTGGTTGATGACGCGATCGTCGTCGTCGAGAACGTTGAGCGAGTGATCGACGAAGAACCTGACCTGTCCGTGCCGGACGCCTGCAAGAAAGCCATGGCCGAGATTACCGGCCCGATCCTCGCCATCACCCTCGTCTTGTTGTCAGTGTTCGTTCCGGTGGCTTTCATCCCGGGCATCAGCGGCCAGCTTTTCCGCCAATTCGCGGTGGCTGTGTCGGTATCAATGCTGATCTCGGCGCTCAATGCCCTGACCTTGAGTCCGGCGCTTTGTTCGGTGCTCTTGAAGCGCGGCCAGACCAGCCGCGGCCCAATGCGCTATGTCCTGGGTACGATCGACAGGGTCCGCAACGGCTATGTGGCGGTGGTGCGCCGGTTGGTGCGCGTGGCGATAGTGGGCGTCGCAATCGTGGCTGGCGTCCTGATGGCGTCGGCATGGCTGTTCAGCAAGACGCCGCAGAGTTTTTTGCCGGAAGAGGACCAGGGCGCGATCTTCGCTGCTCTGCGGCTTCCGGAAGGCGCCTCGATCAACCGCACTGCGGCAGTGGTCAAAGAGGTCGAGGACATCGTCACGCCGATCTCAGGCGTCGAAGGCGTCCTGTCGGTGGTAGGTTTGAACTTCATCGACTACGTCGCATCGTCGAACCAGGCTTTCTTCGTCATCCGGCTCAAGCCCTACGAGGTGCGCACCGATCCGGCGCAGAGCGCCGGCGCGATCATTACGCGTCTGCGACCACAGATGGCGGCCATCAAGGGCGCCATCGCCTTTCCGTTTAACCTTCCGCCCATCCTCGGCCTGGGCAGCACCGGTGGCTTCCAATACGCGCTGCAGGCGCTGCAGGGCCAGTCGCCGTCCGACATCGCGGCGACGCTGCGGGGTCTGCTCGTGGCGGCCAATGGGCAGCCCGAGCTCGCCGGCGTATTCAGCACCTATGCTGCCGATACGCCCCAAATCTATCTCGATATCGACCGCGATAAGGCACAGATCCTCGGGGTCAAGATCACCGATATCTTCAATGCTTTGCAGTCCACGCTGGGCAGCTACTACATCAACGATTTCAATGTGTTCGGCAGGACGTGGCAGGTCAACGTCCAGGCCGAGATGCCATTTCGCGAAAGAGTGGACGACATCTACCGGGTATATGTGCGCAACGCTCGGGGGGCGATGGTCCCGATCCGAGCGCTGGCCGAGGCGAAACTCGTGCAAGGGCCGCAAACGGTGGTGCGTTACAACGGATTTAGCGGCGCTATTGTGAATGGCGCGGCGAAGCCCGGCTACAGCTCTGGCCAAGCGCTCGCCGCCATGGAGCGCATTTCCGCCGCAACCCTGCCTGCGGGCTACAGCTTCGAGTGGACCGGGACCGCGCTCCAAGAAAAGGCGGCAAGCGGACGCACGGCCATCGTGCTCGGATTCGCCGTTCTTTTCGCTTACCTCTTTCTCGTCGCGCTTTACGAGAGCTGGAACATTCCGGTTCCCGCATTACTGTCGGTCAGCGTCGGGGTACTTGGCGCCATCCTCGCGGTAATGCTGGCTGGACGGAGCTTCGACGTCTACGCCCAAATTGGACTCGTCGTGCTGATCGCGCTCGCCGCAAAGAACGGCATTCTGATCGTGGCGTTTGCAGTGGAGCAGCGGCAGCTCGGCAAGGACATTGCTGCGAGCGCCATCGAAGCGGCGGGCCTGAGGTTTCGCCCGGTGATGATGACTAGTTTTGCGTTCATCCTTGGACTATTGCCCCTGGTTATCGCGCGGGGCGCCGGGGCCATCACCCGCCAAGCAGTGGGCACGCCTGTGTTCGGCGGCATGATCGCCGCATCCGTATTCGGGATTTTTATTATTCCGCTGCTCTACGTAACCGCGGAAAGCTTGCGTCAGTGGACGCGTGGCCGGGGACCGGAGTGATCGCTGCTTTTGCGATGCGTGCCGGGCGGGCAGCCGGTTCCGCTCATGGCTCGGGCCTTGCCGGCCTTGGAGCAGGCCGGAATCAGACGCCGTGGGCCTCTATCGTCCCGCAAACCACGCTAATGGAGTCCGTGAATTGCCTATTACGCCGTTAATCCGCGCTCCCGGCCCTGCGCCGAGCTTCCAATCGGCTTGCCCGATGTGTCCGCGCGGCCTATATTTCCTGCCTTGCCGTGGGGTGCTGCCGGAAACGGCGGCTGAGATCACACCCGTAGAACCTGAATCTGGGTAATGCCAGCGAAGGGATAAGGTAAAGCGAGGACGAGCCCCACGCGGTCCGCTTCGCATCCGCCTCCCGCCTCGCTGGAAAGCGCCCTAAGTGGAGGATCGCGATGAATATTTTGGACAAGCCGCAAAAGCTCGTTCCGCGGCACGTGACATGTGGGCCATTGCCAGGCTCGACAAAAATTTATCATCACCCACGAGGCCACGCGGACATCGCAGTTCCGTTTCGCGAAATCGCGCTCGATCCTTCAGCGAACGAGCCGCCGGTCAGGGTTTACGACCCCTCCGGGCCCTATACGCAAGACGGGGTTTCAATCGATCTCTCGAAGGGGCTTGCCCCAATTCGTGAACCCTGGCTTGCCGCCCGGCAAGGGCTGGAAGCCGATGTCGGGCGCAGCGTCCTTCCGGAGGATAACGGCGGTGCCGCACCGGACCATCTCGTGCCGCCTTGCCCCGCAAATAGGCCGCCGCGCAAGGGCCGCGATGGGGCGCTCGTCACCCAATATGAATTTGCCCGCGCGGACATCGTCACAAAGGAAATGATTTTTGCCGCCGCGCGGGAAAATCTCGGCCGGGACCAGATGTGCGAAGGCGCCGGGACGCGACTGGCCGATGGCGAGAGTTTTGGCGCCGCAATCCCTTCCTTCGTAACGCCGGAATTCGTCCGCGACGAAATCGCGAAGGGCCGCGCGATCATCCCCGCCAACATCAACCATCCAGAACTCGAGCCGATGATCATCGGCCGCAAT
>DATBQJ010000252.1:0-10619 GCA_036560885.1 Methylocella sp. | reverse complement strand
AAGCGCGCGCTCAGCAAATCAGATATACCAACCGGCCAAATTTTTGGAGGGGATTCCATCGCCGCCTCCTTTGGCCGACGGCAGTCAGTCAGAGTTTCGCTGATTTGGGATTGCAAGCGGGGCACATGCCATCCACACTCTCGACGACGCTGGCTACCACGCAGCTGCGGGTCTAGCGACGCCAGACAAGGCGCCACTGGAAATGTGCGGAATTCAAGAGATTTGGGCGTTTCGTTTTTCGGCTTAAACCGTGCACCTTTTGAGAGATCAACATTAATCGAAAGCAGTGAAGCCCATGACAAAAGCGACGAAGAGCCTAAAACCGATTATGACATCCGACGAGGAGCGATTCATGGCCTTCGAAGGCTTGGTCCAGTGGACACAGGCCGTCGTCACGCAATCGGCTCGCGTGTCGGAAGCGCGAGCACGTCTGTCCCCACTTGGCAGTACCGGTATGCCCGCGCAGCGCCGCCAAGCAATCCAGGCTTTTCGCTCCGAATGCCACTTCTTCATCATTGCGGCGTACAAATGGATCGAATTCCGAGACTGGGTGTTGACTTTCAGACTTTGTGCTTCGGTCGATTTCGCCGAAATCGATCGCTTCTGCGCGGAGGACGTTCGCGACCTGGGAAATGTGCGGGAGCACGTTGTCGATTATTTATCCTTCCATGATATGCGCCTTATCTCAAAGCACTGAGCGCAAGACTGGCGGTTGGCAGAAATTACCGTGCCGCAGCGATCGTTTCCTCGTCCGGCGGCTCCTTGGGCAATAGTGCCAAACGGGCGATGAGCGCCTGATCCTGCAAAATCGCCATGCGTTCCTTCGGCTTGAGCCAGGAAATCGCTTCATCGATGGTTGCGGCGTCCGAGAGCTTCGCATCGGCAATCGCCCATTCCGCCGGAATATCGCCGTTCCGGCGTTTTGCACGGCGCGGCAGGCAGGCCACATGGAACGCGCGGAACTGCAGATCGGCATAAAGTGCGTGCAGCCCATTCAGGATTTTACCGTCTACCCCGGCGGGCTCATTTGCCAAGACATTGGCACGCGCGACGACAGGCGGAGTAATCTTTTCTTCGGGAGTCATCAAAAGGCCGGCGCGGCGCAGGGCAACGCCAGCGCGGAGCTGCCCGGTGCCCCACGACAAGAAGATCGCGAGGATGAGGCCGAGAATCGTCGGCGACATCCAGGCAACGAGTGAAGGCGAGATCGAGAGGCCGGCAACGAGGGACAAAATGCCCATCGCGACATGCGAGCGGTGGCGCGCAACAATGGCGGCGAACGGTATCGAGCCATCGTCACGCCGTTGCGGAACCCAGCCGGTGTCGAAGCCAAATACGAAATGCATGACGTGACCGGACTGGATCAGCATCATGATCGGAGCGAGCAGCGCCGACATGATGATTTCGAAGGCCGCCGACAAAACGAGCTTGAACGCGCCGCCCGCGCCACGCCGGGTCGCGCCTTGGATCAAGGCAAGCGTCAAACCGAACAATTTGGGCAACAGAAGAACCGTCATGGTAAGTTCGAAAAGTTCAAGCGATCTTTGCGGATCGAACCTCGGCCAAGTTGGGAACAAGGTGAACTCGCTCGTGAAATATTCCGGCCTTATGTAGCTTGCCTGGAGGACGAGCACGATACCGACGACGAGCTGCGCCATCCACAGCGGCGACGCGACATAGGCCATGATGCCGGTCACAAAATGTTGCCGCGACATCGGATGCAGGCCTTTTGCCGGCAGCACCCGCAAATGCTGGAGATTGCCCTGACACCAGCGCCGGTCGCGCGTCGCGACATCGATGAGCGTGGGGGGACACTCTTCGTAGCTGCCGCCAAGATTTGGCAGCATATAGACGGCATAACCGGCGCGCCTGATCAGTGCTGCCTCGACAAAATCATGGCTGAGGATATGGCCGCCGAACGGCGGACGCCCGCGCAAAACCGGCAAGCCGCAATGCGCGGCGAACGCGGCTGTGCGAATGATCGCATTATGGCCCCAGTAATTGCCGTCGCGTCCCATCGAGACCGCGACGCCGGCGCCGATCACTGGACCATAGACGCGCGCCGCGAATTGCTGGAGGCGAGCGAATAATGTGTTGCGATTGACGATGAGCGGGAGTGTTTGGATAATGCCCGCGCCGGGGTCTGCTTCCATCGCCGCGGCGAGCGCGATAATAGTATTGCCGGCCATCAAACTGTCGGCGTCGAGCACCACCATTTGCTCGTAGTGGCCTCCCCAGCGGGTAACAAAATCCTCGATATTGCCGGACTTTCGATTGAGGTTCCTGGGCCGGTGCCGGTAAAAGAGGCGGCAGCCTGGACTAAGCTTCTTCCGCATCGCAAGGAAAGCTTGTTCCTCCGCAACAAAAATTTCCGGATCCGTCGTATCGGAAAGGAAAAACCATTCGAATGCGCGGCCGAGACCGCTTGCCTCGACCTCCTCGATCATCGCCGCGACCGCGCCAAAGACGCGTGCCGGCGTCTCATTATAGATGGGCATGACGACCGCCGTGCGGTACCGCAAACTGACCGGCCGTAAGGGTGGTTTTGGCGCAAACAACAAGAGAAAGATAAAGCCCGCGAGCGCACTCATGCAGGCGAGCGCGATCCAGGAAAAATTCGCAACGAAGAGAAAAAGGAGCGCCCATTCGAGGGGTGTCACACCGCCGACTTCGACCACCTTGTACATTTCGATGGCGCCGTAGACAGTCAAGCAGAGGCCGCCGCCGAACACAAGGAGGCGCGCAACCCAGCAGCCGAAATCCGGATGGATGGCGGCGTAACCATGCCGCTCGGCCCGGCTGAACTCGTTAAGCTTTTGCGCCGGCATCGCGAGCGGCGCCTCGGGCGGCAGGCAGGCGAAAGTGTCGGGCGCAAGCATCGTCTCTCCGGGGCGGAGCGGCGTCACCACTGGCTCTGTTACCTGTTCATTGGTTAGCGCGTCCATCGATAAAGCCAAGTTTCGCTTATGGGTTTGCCGTCCGCCTCCAACACAAGGCGCAATTCCGAAAAGACTTCGCTCCCAGGATCAAGCTCGAACAAGATCCGGCAGGCTTTTTTGTCCGCTGAGGGAAATGTTCGAACCCCACTTAGCGATCCCGGCGAAGCGTTTAAATTCGGCTTCATGGCTTCGGCATTTTGCGGAAGGCGCAAGCTTTCACCGGCGAATTCAACCATAAAACGGCGGCGTTTCGGCGACGAACCTCGACCCGAACGCGACTGCGTGGCGATGGCCAGCGGCGGCGGCTCCGGCGGATTCCAGCACCAGAATTGCCGGTAAGCAAAAAAGGTTTCGCTTCCGGCGGCAAGCGGCTGTTTGGGTTTCCAATAGCCGATAATATTATCGTTGGCTTCGGAATCGGACGGAATTTCGACAAGTTGGACGCCGCCCGCCGACCAATCGCCGATCGGTTCGATCCAGAGCGACGGGCGGGTCTCGAAGTGCTCGTCGTCGTCCTGGTAATGATCGAAATTGCGGTCGCGTTGCAGAAAACCGAACCCGCGCGGATTTTCATCGACGAAGGTCGATATTTGCAGCGTGTCGCGATTCGCGACCGGCCGCCACAGCCACTCCCCCTTGCCGGTCAACATTTGGAGACCGCCTACCTCGCTCACACTCGGACGCAGATCATCATTGCGGCGCTCGTCAATAGGGCCAAAGAGATGAGTCGCGCTCATCGTGGCAAGGCCCAAATTATCGACCGCCGCTCTGGCGAAAAGAGTACATTCCGTGTCGATGATCGTGGCATCGCCGGGCCGCAGGGTGAAGCGATAAGCACCGGTCACACTTTCTGAACCGATCAGCGCGTGTATAACGAGCGCGCCCGCGGCGAGCGTCGGACGTTCGATCCAAACCGTGCGGAACGCTGGAAATTCCTCGCCGCGCGGATCGGCGGTTTTGATCGACAGGGCCCTTGCCATGGTACCTAGGGTTTGGCCCGGCGCGATGGCGCGAAAAAAACTTGCGCCCTGAAAAATGGCGAGCGTGGAAAGATCGCCTTGGCCTTGCGCGAGGACACGGAAACCGGAAAATCCTATGTCGCCGAGGTTTTTGGGAATGGCAAGATTGCCAAAATCAAACAACGCCGGATCATAGATGACCCGTCGAGCTTGCCCTTCCACCACAAGATTGATTTCCATCGGGGACGAAAAGATGAACCCGCGATGCAGCGGCTCGATCGCGAAGCCGGTATTGTCCGGCGCCCAAATCGCTATCTCCGGGCGGCGCTGCCGGATGACCGCATATTGTTCGGAGCCCAGGTCGCGAAACACATCCGGGAGGTCGGCAGCAAGCGGGCTGAAGGGCTGTTTCGATAAGAGTCTGGCGGCGTCGGTGACCGTATTTGAATTGAACGGCGATGGTTCGCCCAAGGCGAACCCGCGGGGAGCTTCTTGCGCGGCGGAGGGTGGCGCGACGTCAGACCGCGCGGCGGCGCCACCGCGGGCGGCGATCCCGCCTGCCATCCCGCGAAGGGCGAGCTTTAATACCTCCCGGCGATCGACCATGAATCCGGCTTGGCCGGCGCCCGATCGCGCCGCACTCTCAGAAAACGCTTTAGTTTTATCTCTATAGACGATAACCGGGCGAACGTAAGTTCCATTTTGGGTGTTTTTAAGCCACCGCCTTTCTAGTTTCGATGCGACCTGCACGTCCTGAATGCGAATAATGGCAAGGCTTGTTTTAACCCCGGAGCGGTCTGGAAAGGTTGCGCGTGCGCGAACTTTCGATTTTGTGGCTTTACATGTTTCCCAAGCGGGATTCGCGCGAAACTCCTTCGCTCTAGAGAAGTAGGTTTCATGGACCCCATTCCTGTTCCAGGCCGCACGTGTTTGGCAATCGTTCTTGCCGCCGGCGAGAGCTCGCGGATGTGCTCGGCGCGGCCCAAGGTGCTGCATGAGCTCGCCGGCCGCTCCATGCTCGCCCATGTCTTGAACTCGCTCGTCGAAGCCGGCGCTCAGAAGACCGTCGTCGTGGCTGGTCCGAACCACGACGCGGTCATGGCGGAAGCGAAGACGATCATACCCGATGCCCGACTCGCGATCCAAAAAGACCGGCTTGGAACCGCGCATGCGGTGCTTGCCGCCCGCGAGGCGATCGCTACGGGCTATGACGATCTTCTCGTCGTCTTCGCGGATACGCCGCTGGTTCGTCCGGAGACCTACGCGGCCATGCGCAAGGCACTTGCGAGCGGCCAAAACGCAATCGCCGCCTTGGGATTCGAGGCAAGACATCCTGCGGGCTACGGAAGGTTCCTTTTGGAGGACGGCACCCTTAAAGGCATTCGCGAGGACCGCGACACGAGCGCAGCTGAGCGCGAAATCAAACTTTGCAACGCTGGCCTGATGGCGCTCGACGGGCGCCACGCCTTGCCGCTGCTCGAGGCCATCGGCAATGCCAACAGCCAGAAGGAATATTACCTGACCGATATCGTCGCCATCGCCAGATCGCGCGGTTTTGCGGTCGCAGCCGTGATCGCCAGCGAGGATGAGGTGCTGGGCGTCAATGACCGGGCGCAGCTCGCCGCCGCCGAGGCCGCCTTACAAGCGCGGCTTCGCGCGAAGGCGATGCGGGAGGGAGCGACCTTGATCGAGCCTTCGAGCGTGACCCTAGCCTTCGACACGCGGATTGGTCGCGACGCCGTCATCGAGCCTCATGTGGTCTTCGGTCCAGGCGTCAATGTCGGCGAAGGCAGCCGCATCCGCTCGTTTTCCTATTTGGAGGGCGCGACGACCGGGCAGAATGCAACGATCGGCCCCTTCGCCAGGCTGCGCCCCGGCACTAGGCTCGCCCAGGACGCACATATCGGCAATTTCGTCGAGGTGAAAGCGTCGGACGTCGGCGCGGGTGCCAAGATTAACCATTTGAGCTACATTGGAGATGCGAGCATCGGCGCCAAGACGAATATCGGCGCGGGGACGATTACCTGCAATTATGACGGCTTTGGCAAATATCGCACGGAGGTTGGCGCGCATGTATTCATCGGGTCGAATAGCGCCTTGGTGGCGCCGGTCAAGATCGGCGATGGCGCCTATGTCGGATCGGGGTCTGTAGTCACCCAAGACGTCGCGCAAGATGCGCTGGCGCTGGCGCGCGGACGTCAGGTCGAAAAACCTGGCTGGGCCAAGGCTTTCCGAGAGAAGCACCGGAAATGAGGGCGGTTCTGTCATCCCAGGCGCTTGGCTGGCTGGCGTCCGCCACTTCCGATGCCGGTCCGGGATGAGCCGATGACGGCGAACATGCGATCCAACGGCAAGACGAAAGACGGATTTTAATGTGCGGAATCGTTGCGATGCTCGGCCGAGGCCCCGTCGCTGGCTCCCTTCTCGATGCGCTGAAGCGCCTCGAATACCGCGGCTATGATTCCGCCGGCATCGCGACGTTGGAAGCGGGCCGGCTGACCCGGACCCGTGCGAGCGGCAAGCTCAATAATCTGGAGCTTCGTCTCGCCGCCGAACCTCTTTCGGGCAGGATCGGCATCGGTCACACCCGCTGGGCAACCCATGGAAGGCCAAGCGAAAATAACGCGCATCCACATGTCAGCGGCAATGTCGGCGTCGTGCATAATGGCATTATCGAGAATTTTCGGGAGTTGCGCGGCGAACTGCAAGCAAAAGGCCACGAATTTTCGACCGAGACAGATTCCGAGGTCATCGCCCATCTCGTGAGCGAGGCCATGCAAGGCGGCTTGGCACCGGCCGAGGCCGTGGCTTCGAGTCTGCCGCGCCTAAGGGGGGCATTCGCGCTCGCCCTGATCTTCGATGGCGAGGAGGATCTTTTGATCGGTGCCAGCAACGGCGCGCCGCTTGCGGTAGGATTTGGCGAAGGCGACCACGCTGGCGAAATGTTTCTTGGCTCCGATGCGCTCGCCCTCGTCCCCTTCACCGGCACGATCGCCTATCTGGAGGACGGCGACGCCGTCGTCCTGACGCGTGCGTCCGCGCGGTTTTACGATGCCGAAGGCAAATTGGCCGAGCGGCGAAGGGTCAAGTCGGCAGCTTCCGCCTCGCTGATCGGCAAGGGCAATTACCGCCATTTCATGGCGAAGGAAATCCACGAACAACCGGAGGTCGTCGCCCGCACGCTTGGGCATTACCTCGACATGCCGGCGGGTCGCGTGGCGCTGCCCTTCGCGCTTCCCGTCGATATCGTTGCGCTCCAGCGCCTGACGATTTGCGGTTGCGGCACGGCCTATTTCGCGGGGCTCACTGCCAAATATTGGTTCGAGCGATTTGCCCGGCTTCCCGTCGATGTCGAAATTGCCTCCGAGTTTCGCTATCGCGACCCGCCGCTCCCGCCGGGAGGGTTGACCATCCTTGTCTCGCAATCAGGGGAGACGGCCGATACTTTGGCGTGTCTTCGCGCCGCCAGGGCGAAGGGACAGACGGTCGTTTCGGTCGTCAACGAGGCGGCCTCGACGATGGCGCGCGCGAGCGACGTTGTCGCGCCGACCCTGGCCGGCCCCGAAATCGGCGTTGCGTCGACGAAAGCCTTCACCTGCCAGCTCGCGGTGCTCGCCTGCCTCGCCCTGGCGTTCGGAAGGGCGCGCAACACCATTGACGAGAAGGAGGAGGCGCGGCTCGTTGCCGAACTCATGGCGGTTCCGGGGCTCATCACGCAAGCGCTCAAGTGCGAAAACGCCGTCGAGACCCTGGCGCGGGAAATCGCCAAAGTCCGCGATGTCCTTTATCTCGGCCGCGGCACGTCCTATCCCTTGGCGCTCGAAGGGGCGCTGAAACTCAAGGAAATATCCTATATTCATGCCGAGGGCTATGCGGCGGGGGAGCTGAAACATGGGCCGATCGCGCTCGTCGATCAGGACATGCCGGTGATCGTCATCGCTCCCAACGACCCGGTGCTCGAAAAAACCCTCTCGAATATGCAGGAAGCCGCCGCTCGCGGCGGCAGGCTGATCCTGATCGGCGATGCCCGTCTCGCCCGCGATTTTGGCTCCGAGGCAGCCGCCGCCATCGTGATGCAGGATGTCGCGCCGGAGTTCGCGGCGATGGTCTATGCGGTCCCGGTCCAATTGATCGCCTATCATACCGCCGTCGCAATGGGGAAGGACGCCGACCAGCCGCGCAATCTCGCCAAAAGCGTCACGGTGGAATAGGCCGCACTGCGCTTGCCAAAGACAAGCGCAACGCAACCGCGGTCGCTATCGAATCGAAACTCACCCGACAAGCCGTGCCGTCACCATGCAATAAAGCATCGGCAGCGACAGGACGAAATTGGCGCGCGACGTAAGCATCGCAAGCCGCGCAGCCTGCGCCTTGGCCTCGTCGTCGGCGGGTACGAGGCCAAGCACTTTCTTCTGGTTTGGCCAGATCACAAACCAAACATTGAAGGCCATGACGAGGCCGAGGATACCTCCGGTGATAATGGTTAGGTTGTGGACAGCGCTGCTCGTCGAAAACACGATGAGACCGGTCACCACCGTGGCGAGCGCCGACCACCGGAACCAAAATAGGGCTTCGGGTGCGATATACTTGCCAATACCGGGTTTCAGTTCCGGCGGGATATTCGGCATGATGGGGATTTGCACCAAGTTGAAATAATACAGAAGACCGATCCACGTGATGCCCGAGACCACATGCAGGAACGTGAAAAACGCCCCGAAATAGCCGTCTCCCAGACTCGTGACATGATAGAGGAGGAGAAGCAGGAACGTCAGACCGCCGCCCAGCGCCAGCGCATTGTAGGGTTTCTCGAGTATCTTGGAGATTTTTTCGAGGATGTTGGAAACGGTTGCGTCGATGTCGGCCATGACAAGCTCCTCCCAAGGGAAACGACGGTTGCGCCGCGACGGCGGCGCGAATCGAAAGCCCGCGTCCGAAAGTAAAGCCTTTGCTCTCCATTTACCAGGTCCGCAATAAACCCGACGGTGGATAGGGGATTGGCCCAAGGCCCCTGGTGCCCGGCCTCTCGCTCCCGGAACTACCGGTCGGCGTGCGGGCAACAACAAACGAGGAAAGGGAATACGTAAACATTCTGCTAAATTTGAAATATTACCTTAAGGAATTATTATAACATTCATAATATTCACATCGTTACTAAAACGCTTCTAGAATGTTACGAGATACATTTATTAATTGGGACGGCCATGTTCTCGTTACTTTATGAAAATCGCCAGTGTTTACTATCATGGGCGCGCGGTTTTCCTCGCCGGCGTGCTGTTGCAGCGGTGCTCCGGTCAATCGTGACCGGATACCGCCGATGGACGGCGATTGCCATCTCCGCGCGCTTCATGCGCGATCAGTCTGGTTCCTACGCGGTTATGTTTGGACTCCTAGCGCCGATTTTCATTGGCGCCCTCGCTCTCGGCAGCGAAACCGGCCTCTGGTACTCGACCCAGGAAAAGATGCAGGGCGCGGCCGATTCCAGCGCGATCAGCGCCGCGGTCGGCTTGAACGCCGGCAATACGAATTATGCGCTCCAGGCCGATGCGACAGCGGCGACCTATGGCTATGTTGCCGGCTCGAACGGCACGACCATTAGCGTGAATAAACCGCCTCTCACGGGTCCTAATGTTGCAACCCCAGGAGCGGTCGAAGTCATCATCAAACAACCCCAAACACCTTTGTTCTCGGGCCTTTTTCTCAAGTCCCCCGTGGTTGTCCAAGGACGCGCCGTCGCCGGCCCCAAAGCCGAGGTAACTTGCGTTCTTGCTCTGAGCCAAACCCCCCTTGTCTCGCTTGTGACCGGCATCGCCGCCGCAGCCTTTGCTAACGTTTTGGCCGATCAATGCACCGTTGCCGACAACTCCCCGGGACTGTTGGCGCTGACCGTGGCCCTCTTTTCCTCAATTACGGCGCAAAAGGTCAAAGTGGTCGGGGGCTTTCTCGGTCTCCTTGGGACGGTCACCCCCGCGCCTGTCAATGCCGCAAAAACACCCGACCCTTTTGACGGTACGACCATTCCCGATATTTCCGGTATGCCCTGCGACCCGCATAGCTTTTATCCCTTTTATCCGACCCTCGCTACAACCCACACTATAACCGGCACGGTTACCTTGTCTCCAGGCCGCTACTGCGGCGGCCTGGCCGTAAGCGGGACCGGCAACGTCACGCTTAGTCCAGGCACCTATTACATGGACGGAGGTCACGGGCTCGTCGGCAACGGGATCGAGGTTGTCCTTGGCGGCACCCTGACTGGCACAGGGGTCACGATCGTGCTGACGTCAAGCGACGCACTCGTCAATTTGCCGGGGCTGAGCCTCCTTGGTACCGTGAATTTGACCGCGCCGTCATCGGGGCCATATGCCGATCTGGTCGTTTATGACGACCGCCCCGCGTTGCTCGGCATAGTGCCCGGCCTCGGTCTAGCATTTACCCTAAGCCCAATAACTAATCTCATCGGCACGATCTACGCGCCGCATTCGGTGGTGACTTACGCGGTCAACGGGGGGACGACGCACACCGGTCAATGTACGCGCCTCATTGCTGATACGCTCATATTCGCCGCCGGCGGATCGAGCTTCTCGAAGTGCGCCGTGACCCTCGGCCCGTCATCCGGGGCGCCAGCCTCGCTTTTGGAGTGACCGGCATGTTGAGACGCGCAACCATGTCGGATGTTTTGCCCAGAGTGTTCGGCGCTTTCTTCGGCCGGACGCGGCGGGCCATA
>DATBQJ010000251.1:0-6028 GCA_036560885.1 Methylocella sp. | reverse complement strand
CGGCGTTACGAGCGGCTGCACCGGCCTCCTCACTCAGGACATGCTCGACCTCTATTCACGCACGCCGGTCAAGACGAAGGTGATCCTCCTGCCGGCATAGGCGACGGCATCTGTCCCCCGGTCCAAGCGCGCCGAGCGGGCGGGCAAAAACTTGGCCGTTCGTCAGAGTCATAGCGATTGTGAAGTACTGCGGTCACTTGTCGTGTGTCCGCACGACGCCGCTTCGAACGTCCGCTGCCAAATTGCTTTCCCAAAAAGCGGACCGACTGGAATCGGCCCAAACAGGCATTCGCGACACCGCTACGGAAGAAAAGTTCTGTGCCAGGAAGACGGCACTGCTGCGTTAGGCGGATTTGAGCTGGTTTATTTTGTGAGGTCGAGAACGTCGTCCGGCGAGGCCGGATTTTGCGGATGGTTGCTGAGACAGAGCGGCGCGCGGATCTTGACCGGCGCGCTCATGCCTTCGGTCGAGTAATAGAAAATGCCTGCTGAAAGCCGCCCCAGGTCACCGGCCGCTTTCCCTCGCGCCGCCATCATCTCCTCTGTGGCTTCGATCAGGGCGGGCGAGCTCATGCGCCCATAAAAGTGGGTTGTGCAGTTCGAAACAATCTTGGTTTCGATGCCTTTTGGCGCCTGCGTCGCAAAGATCATCCCGAGGCCAAATTTCCGCGCCTGCGCGGCCAGCGCCATGGCGCTCGCCTTGCTTGCAGTCATGGCTTGTGACGGCGCGAAGTTCTGCGCTTCGTCGAGCGCATAGAGGCGCGGCGTTTCGCTCGGATATTTGCGGATGAACGTAAAAAGCGCCATGTGAAGCTGGTTGACGAAATCCTGTCGGCTTTCATCGGCATGAAGGCCGGAAAAATTGATGACTGAAACGCGCGTGACGCCCGGCCGACTGGCGGTAAAAAGCACGGCCGGGTCGAGCGCCTGACCTTTTGCGTTCAAAAGCGGATTGACGGCAATCTTGCCGCGCAATTGATCGGCCATGTCGGCGGCTAGCGCCTCCGCCTTGCGTTGCTCGCTGACGCCGGAGGGCAGATCGGAGAGAAATCCGACGAAATTATCAATGCCGCCGCCGCCGCCGCGCGCGAAAGCGGCGAGCGACTCTTTAAGCACGCCTTCTTTCCGGACCTTTGCGGTTCCGGTCGCGCCGACAAGCGGCGCAAGAGTCGCCCAGGCCATGTCCACCGCCTGGTCGCGCTCCGCGCCCTCAACGAGCGCGGAAAAATCCGGAAGGACGGCGAGCGTCAGGGCGCGGCCTCCCGCAAGGCCAGGCGTCCAGACGACGACTTCGACGCTCCTGTGATAGCGCTCCGCCTTGCGCGCGTCTCCGTCGCTGAAAGCCGAGGGACGGTTCGGCCAGGGCTGACCGAGACGGGCGAGATCGTTGTTGGTGTCGAGTACGATCGCCGGAACACCGAGCAGAGCCGCTTCCTCGAGGATCCGGCGAAGCAGCACTGTCTTGCCGGAGCCTGTTCCAGCAAAGATCGCTATGTGGCGCGTCATAAGCTGCGCAGGAAGCTCAGCTTGCGGTCCCTCGCCGGTGACTTCGAGGCGCAGACCGAGCGGAATGACGTCACTCGCGCTGGAGCCGGCTGCGGGCAGGGGCGCAACTGGCGTATCGGGGCCGACGCCCGCTATCGGGGTGGCGGAGTCCGATCTTCGACCAGGAGGTGTCGAGGGAGAGAGAGGGGGCGGACTGAGACCGGCCGCCTTGAAAAATTCCGTATCGCAGAGCGGCTTGCGCTCCCGCAGCCAGGTCTCGAAACCATAAATTTTCGCAGTCTGCATGTCCCGAAGCGCAACAAAGGTGCGCAGATCATTGTCGCCGAGGGCGACGATCCGGCCACCGTCTGCAAGGAGCTTTCCGGCCAGCTCTGTGGTGACCCTGCCGCTGGGCATCGGCGTATTGCGGATGATAAAGAGATGGCGAAACGACAATTTCTTGTCGATGCCGGAATCGGTCATCGCGGCGCGCAGGCGCGGCAGAACGGCCTGCGCCGTGGGATGGCCGATGACGCGAAAGCAGTAATGTTTTTCGAGTTCGTTATGATCATGAAAAATGAATGTCAAACGCGCATGCAGCGCTGGCCTTCTTTCGTTCGCGAGCGCGGCGATGACCACGTCGGTGGTATCCGGTAGCGTTAGATGCCTAGCGTAGATCTCTAGCGTTTCGCGCAGACAGCGGGCAAGAGACGCGCCATCGGCGGCGTCGGCGCCAAGCTCGGTGATGATGGCACGTTTGCGATACTCCTCGAATAATTCTAAAAGATCCGTCGGCTCGATCGATGTCGGCTGCTCGTCCACAAATGTCGCGCATTCGGGCACGTGGCCTGCGTCGAGAAATCTTTGCCGATAGTCCTCGCAGCGCATCAGGACGCTACGTGGCAACGAGCTACTGATTTCGGCAATGACGCGTTGACTGAAGGGCCAGCTTGGGTAAGCGGGCTGCACGCCATGCCGGGCGAAGGCTGGCGCGAGGCGACGACTTATCAGCTCTGCGATCGCCACCTCGTTCCACTGGGCCGAATCGAGCCGGGGGCCCTGGACGAACCGGTCTTGCGCTGGTTTCAGTGCCTTCTGAGACAGGATGGACCAGGTTTCGCCAAGGCAGGCGACGACCGTCATTGCGCGCGGCGTTTGCTCATGCAGGTCCATCAGCCCACCGGCGAGAATCTCAATGATGGCGCGGGCGCGGGCCTCCGTCTCCCCGTCTAAGTCGGCCGAATTTTCGGCAAGAATGTTTCCGGCCGTCACGATCGAATCGATCTGGTCGATGGCGATCATGACCGGGCCGCTGAGGCTCATTAGCCAACAAATGCCCCTGACGAGCTGAGACGGCGGCGGCGTACTCCCCGTCAGCCCCAGTTTCCTGCGGTCGTCGGGGTCGATGTCAAGACCTTGAAGCCAGCTGTAGGCAATCTCGGCCACATCGGGATCATTCTGCAGCAGGAGCGCGCGGATCACATTGCTGTGCTCCATGGCCTCGGGAAACGTCCGTTGCAGGGCGAGCACGAAGGCATTGACCGTTCGGATTGCGCCGCTTCCCTCGGCTCCTTGCATGACCTTTCTTTTCGTAGCTTCCGGCATCTGCTTCAACGCCGCGAAAAAGACGGCCGTAAATTGTGATTCTCCGCTCGCCATCGTCTGACGCAAAGAGCGAACGAAGCCAAAAACGGCGGTCCGCCAAAAGTCTGTGACGCCGACAATGTCGATGAAGACGAACCAGCCCGCCTCCTGCCAGACGCGCCTACGCAATGTCCCAATGAGATGCGTCTTGCCCGATCCGGCCGGGCCGCTGATCACTTGCCCAATGACTTTGGGAGTTTCGGAACGCCGCAACGCGGCGAATTCGCGCATGATGCGGTCGGCCGCGGGATCGGGCGCGCCATCGAGCTGTGACGGCTGATCCCTCCATATGCTTTGCAGCGTGCTGACCCAGTTGAAGTCCGCTTCGAGAAAGGCTTTCTCCGGCGGGGTCATTTATCTATCCACAAGAGATGAAAAACATTGATCCCGCTCTTCAGCGCGGCGTCGCCTTCGGCGTCGATATCGCGGGGATTGTCGAGATTCATCAACTGCGCTGTGCGCTTCTCGCGCATGGCGATGAGGGCCGCGTCGAGGTCTTTCCGGTCGATATGCTTCAGTCTTGCGCGCAGGGCGCTGAGGCGCACATTGTCCCGGGCAGGGCGCCCCGCGATCGCGAAAAAGGCCTCGCGGATCTGTTGCTCGACTGACGCCCCCGATGGTTCGCCAGCCGGATCGCCCGCGCGCGGCTCGGGTTTAGCCGGCGCGAAGACCTCATGCAGCGCAAAACCTCTCTTTCGTGCAAAGCCGCTGAGGCTGGCCAGAACGAGTTGCAACATTCGGCGATCAGCGGAGATTCGCGACTCTCCTTCCTGGAAAAGTCGGGGCTCGATTTCGCCCAGATCGCGCCAGCCGCGATCCGTCATCTCCATGAAGTTTGACCGTTGCTTTTTGATGGTGCGCACATAGCCCAGCTTTTCGAGCGCGCTCCTGTCCTTCGCGTCCACCGCCGGCTTGATATCTTTTTGAAAGGCGCTCCCGCCACGCGCAAGGAGTTCCCAGAGCAGAAGCTGCTGCTTCGGCGTCAATTGCGTTTCGTTCACCGAAAAACTCCTTGGGCTCCGCGCCGCAGCCTGACCACGTCGCGTATTTTCTCGAGCGCGCGGCCGGCGTCTTCTAGGACCTCGCTATTGGTGATTCGCAGAACAAGATAGCCGGCGCGGAGAAGTTCGTAATCCCGATGACGGTCAGCGCGATATTTTTCGCGCCAGTGCTCGTCGCCGTCGAATTCCACAACAACGCGGCCTTTGCTCCACAGAAGATCGACCTGCGTTTTAGGCCCGGCGATTTCCGACACAAACTGGTTGTAATCGAACACGGTTCGCAATTCTTCGTCCGACTGAAGAAGCGTCGCGATCCGCTGCTCGATGGCACTGAGCGGGTGCGGTCTGCCGACGACTTCGGGTTTTGCCAGCACCCGGGGCGCCTCGATGGCCGAGATGGCGCCGGGGTCTCGCGGCGCGGGGCCTGGCGTCTTTGCAAGGGCTCTCGCCCCGAATAGAATCCGCTCGTAGGGCGGCGCGGTCGGCGGGAGTTCGCCCGTCAGCACAATCAGCGCTACGTTGGCGGTCGCCGCCATCCATTCGACGGCCCGGACAAAGGCTTCCGGCGACGCTGAGACGTCGAGGGACGTGACGAGCACCAGCCCGGCCGGAGAAATGGCGTCGCAAAGCTGCGCGAACTCAATTTCCCGGCTGGCGTTCCGGACGCGCGGCAAGCGGCCCTCGAGGAGTTCGGAAACCGCGGCTCGCGCCCAGAGCGGCGAAAGTCGGGGCGCCTTGCAGGTCAGCGCGTGCAGTCTAAGCGGGAGGTAGAGGGCGCCCAGGGCGTCGGTGCGCAGCTCGGAAAAATCTTCACCGTCCCACAGGAAGGGCCAAAGTTGGCTGACAGTGTGCGCTAGGCCGGCGATAGCTCGTTCGATGAAGGCTTCAACGGAGGCGCCGCCGGCGAGGTCGAAGTATAGCATTGGCCGCTTTATTCTGCCGCCGGCGACTCGGTCACACAGCTGATCGGCATCGAGCCCGGCCAAAAGACGAATTTCGTGGCCGCGAACGCTCTCGACAAAATCAAGCGGTTCCAAACGGTCCAGAAATAAATCTTCTGAGAGGGACCGCATGATCGAACCCGTGTCGGAACTCGAAGCTAGTGCAACCGAGATTCCCTTGACGCAAAGCTTCAGTGAGGCTGAGCTTCTTACCGTTGGCGGCCTTTTGCAAGAGGGAAATATCGTAGCGGGTTACGGATGCGCTTCGCAGCGCCTGGACTCCTTGTCGGGCGCCGAACAACAAGGCGCATGTCTCCTGGGGGGTTAACGAACGCATGACATGGAATCGTCTTACGCTGTCGATGCTGCCAGGGGCAGCCGCAATTCGGCGATGAGAGGCCGCGAACAGGTTTCGTAGAATTAAGGCATCGGCCATCTGGAATGCAACATGGCGGCGACGGGTCGAGTGCCGATGGCCGTGCGGACGCGAATGGCCGCGTCGGTGCCCCGCTCGTCCAAAGCTGTCGTTCCCCTTTCGGCCCGCTGCTTCTTTTTCGCGCCCATCCAAGCCGTTCGGTCCAATGGCACCGGTGCTCCGAAGCGGACATCCGGCTCGGCGCCATAGACGGCTAGTAGGGGTGGGAAGCGGACATCCCGGCTCCCCTCAATTACCGGAAGTGACCCAATGCGGACTTGAACGCATAAAGTAACTATCCCCCGGCAGAGCCGGGGGCTTTATTGATGTGAGCCGCTCAAAGCGGCTGGGAGGGGACGCTCACGCGTCCCCGGTTCATTGGGCCACCTGAGGGTGGCCCATCAGCGCCAGAGGTTCAGTTGCTCCAGCCTCTGATCTTCCTTTTCCTGGCTCTTGATGTATTCCCGGATCGCAGCTTCGTCTCTCCCCACGGTCGAGACGAAATATCCTCGCGCCCAGAAATGCTGCCCTACAAAATTGCG
>DATBQJ010000250.1:0-5211 GCA_036560885.1 Methylocella sp. | reverse complement strand
GCCCTCGCTAATGACCGCAGAGCGTCGATTGGCTGATATTTTCCCTCGCGGAAAAAATGCCAGAACGTCCAGCCATTGCAGGCGGGTAAGCCTTGCACCAGCGCGCCGATCTTGTGGATCGAACCGGCGATGGCGCCGATTGAGAGCGTGCCATCAGCACGCACCGTCGCGGCGTGCCGCTTTCTTTCATCGACGAGAATTTCGCCAGGCCGGATCAGCCCCGCCTCGACGATCGCGGCAAATGGAATGCGCGGCTCGGACCGCTTGTCCGCAACTGCCGCGATGGCCGCGTGCGGGAGCGGTTTTACGCCCGCGATCCTTTTCCTGGCGGCGCTTACGTAGCTTGCGTCGCGTTCGATACCGATAAAGGACCGCCCGAGCCTTTTGGCAATTGCGCCGGTGGTGCCGGACCCAAAAAATGGATCGAGCACCACGCCGCCCTTGTTCGAAGCGGCGAGCAGAATGCGCGAGAGTAGCGCCTCGGGTTTTTGCGTCGGGTGGAGTTTGCGGCCAGAGGCATCTTTCAGGCGCTCAGTGCCGGTGCAAATCGGCAAAAACCAATCGGAGCGGACCTGGCAATCCTCGTTGCCGGCTTTCAGCAATTCGTAGTTGAAGCAATAATTCTTGGCCTGCGCGCTTTTGGCCGCCCAGATCAAAGTCTCATGCGCATTGGTGAAGCGGCGGCCGCGAAAATTCGGCATCGGATTGGCTTTGCGCCAGATAATATCGTTCAGGATCCAAAAGCCCAGATCTTGCAGAATCGAACCGGCCCGGAAAATATTGTGGTAGGAGCCGATCACGAAAATCGTCGCGTCGTTTTTCATGACCCGGCGCACCGCGGCGAGCCAGCTCCGCGCAAAATTGTCGTAATCGGAAAAGCTCGCGAACTTGTCCCAATCGTCGTCGACGCCATCGACCAGGCTTTGATCTGGCCGCGAGAGAGAAGATTCGAGCTGCAAATTATAAGGCGGGTCGGCGAAGACGAGATCGACGCATTCCGGCGGCAGCCGGTCCATCGCTTCCAGGCAATCGCCTTCGATGATTTCGTCGAGGGGAAGCGCGCCCTGCGCGAGATCAGGGCGGGGCGTGACGGAGCGCGCCGGCGAAATCCCAGTACGCATCACCTTGATCTGGGATTTTGGACCGGGCGTTCCGGCACTTTGTTGACGCATGAACTAGAACCGGTGCGCGACTCGATTGTCTGCGCCGCGCGAGGCGGCCCATGGGGCATGTTTGGAAGCCCAAACTAATCCTGCGTCACGTAGGGTAAAGGCCGCGTTTAGAAGGCAAATCCGGACTGTCCCGTTTTCGCACGCCGGGATCGGATCGCAGCGAAAGCGGAATGCGTCCAGGCAGGCGCGGCGATCGCCGATTAGCCCGCCGCGAAAGGCTTGAAACTCAGCCGGTGAAACGGGCACGGTCCATGCAGGGCGATCGCCGCTAGATGGGCGGGCGTACCATAGCCAAAATGCTCGCTGAAACGATAGGCCGGATAAAGACGGCACAGGCGGCGCATAAGGCGGTCGCGGGTCACTTTGGCGACGATCGAGGCGGCGGCGATCGACGAGCAGATGGCATCGCCCTTGACGATTGTCCCGGCGGGGAGGCCAAGACCCGGCGGCAGATCATTGCCGTCGATCAGAACATGGCGGGGTGCGACGGCGAGCGCGAAGAGCGCCTGGCGCATGGCGGAAAACGTCGCTTGGCGGATGTTGATGCGATCGATTTCCGCCGCGCTCGCGAAGGCGATCGCCACCGCTGTCGCATTCAACAGGATCACGTCGTAGAGGCGTTCGCGCTCGTCAGGGGTAAGCAGCTTCGAATCGTTCAGTCCGCGCGGCAGCTTGCCGGGATCAAGGATGACGGCCGCAGCCGCAACTGGCCCGGCGAGGGGGCCGCGGCCTGCCTCGTCGATCCCCGCCACCGGCCAAATCCCGCGCTTCAGCAGGTTTCTCTCGACGCGGAAATCGGGCCTTGTCATGCGGGGCTCGCGCGGCGGCCAGGCGCCTATTTTTTGCCGAAGCCGAGGCCGCCGAAGCGGGAGTTAAAGCGCGACAAGCGGCCGCCGCGATCGACCAAATGCTGCGAGCCTCCGGTCCAGGCCGGATGAGTGGTCGGATCGATATCGAGATGCAAGGTATCGCCCGCTTTCCCATAGGTGGAGCGGGTGAAGAACTCGGTGCCGTCGGTCATGACCACTTTGATCAAATGGTATTCTGGGTGAGTATCAGGTTTCATCGGCAAATCCTTTTATGTACGCGCTAGCTTCGCCACCCTTCGCCGGAATACCGCGCCGTGCGTCGATCATGACCGGAGCCGCCGCCCTATACTCCAGCCGATGAGGTGTTACAAGGCAGAACACTTTGCCACGATAGCTTTTCGCTGCTCCGCCGAGAGCGAGTCCGCGCGCTTTGCGCCATCGATTTTCCCGCCCTTGGCGCGATTTGACGACTTGCCCAGTGTATCCTCTATCTCGCCAGTCGCGATCTTGCCCGTCGCGATCTTGGCGGCCATGATAGCGGCGCCGATCACCTCGGCTGGGCGCTTATCGCCTTTAGGGCCGGTGGGCCTCGCTCGTTTATCTGACGGCCTTTCGGAGTTGCTCAGAAATCGCCGCCACGGTTCCATCGACATTGATGTGATGTTCTTTATCGAAGAAGATCGCGACCGTTTTAACATCAATTTCAATGACAAAACGAACGAGTTGCGGGTTAATTGCGATGCTTTTGCCACTCCCGCTTTCTTTCAAGAAAGAAAGGTCATATACCATCCGTGTGCTCCTTGATGCTTGCCGCACAGCATAGCACGGAGGTTGGGGCCGAGCGAGTAATTGTCAGAAACCCCAAATTGAGGGTGGCTTGTCAGGTCCAAGGCGTTACCGCGGGCACTTCGCAGGGAGCAGGCACATCGACCGTGCCGAAGTTGGCGGGCCCGGCAACTTCCAAATATTCCATGTCCTTCGAATAGTCGAACAAATAATGAACAATGCCAGGCCGTTGATGAACGCAATCGCCGGCCTCGACCAGGGTCAACTGGTCTTCATACATGAAGCGCGCCCAACCCTTGAGCATGATCACGATGTGGAAATCGGCGATGTGCCGGTGCCAGCCGGTGCCTTCCTCCGGCGGCTTGTTGGCCCTCACCAGCGTTGCAACGACTTTGCCGCCGGTGGCCTTAGCGACGCCTAGGTCCCGATAAAGGAAGAAATCGCGGAGGCCATCGGATTTAAACTCCGTATCGCCTTCCTTGACGTGCGAGAATGCGGTTGCCGCCGGCTGTCCTGGTTTTGCAGCTTCCATTGTCATCCCCCTTAAAAATTGGGATAATTTTCCTGCTTTTGCAGCGGATAAACGCCCGATGGTCAGAAGAGGCGTACCTCTCTGGTGCACCGGCAGTGGGCGGAAAATGCCGGATGGTAGGCGAAATTGGCGGCATGATGCTCAAAATTCAACCTCGAGTTCCTCGACGTTTTCGGGTTCTTCCTTAGCCGCGCCGACCCATTCGACCATCTCGGGCATGGCCATGATCGTCTCGCAATAGGCCGCACATATTGCATCTAATTTGACGTGATAGGCGAGGAACCTGGTCACCACGGGAGCGTACATGGCGTCGGCCATCGAGCGCTCGCCCAGCAGAAATGGCCCGCCGTAAAGAGTGAGGCACTCTCTCCAAATCCCGGTAATTCGGTCGATATCGGCTTGGGCCCGCGTCCAGACCTTGAAGCTGGGGAAGTCGCCCTTGAGGTTCATCGGCAAGGCCGAGCGCATCGGAGCAAAGCCCGAGTGCATCTCCCCGCTGATCGAGCGGCAGCGGGCCCGCTTCGCGCGGTCGTCCGGCAGCAAATGCGCCATCGGCCTGATCTCGTTGAGATATTCGCCGATCGCCAGGGTGTCCCACACCTTAAGTCCGTTGTGGTTGAGACACGGCACCAGGAAGGATGAGGACAAGAGCAGCAGTTCGGCGCGCATCGCGGGGTCGTCCGGCGAAACGACCTTTTCCGTGAAAGAAATCCCAGAAAATTTGGTGAGCAGCCAGCCTCGAAGCGCCCATGAGGAATAATTCTTGCTGCTGATTGTGAGCGTCGTGTCGTCCAACGTCCCGCCGCACCACCGGTAAGCGTAATCTTGGCTGACTAGTGAACCGGAATAACCTGGCAGCCAGTCAAACCAGAGCATAATGCATGCCGCCAGCCACGCTATGATCCCGCCGCTTTACAGTCCTCCCGCCCAAGGACGCCGCGCGTTAGGCGAATTTTCCTCCGGCCATGAAGAAGTGCCTTCAATGATTTACCAAGCCTATCGAACCCAGGCGAATTTTCTCGATCAGGTCCGGCCGCTCGCCGCCGCCGCCGGGTCGGCGTTGCGCTTTCCTTGGCCTCCACTGGGCCAGGATTGGCCGCTCCGTACTCTCGCGGGAGTTCTGGAAACCTTCGCAAATCTGACCGTAATCCACACCCGGCTCCCTTTTGGGATCGAATCAATCCAGGCCGGCAATCAGCATATTCCGGTGACAGAGGAGGCGGTCCTTTCGACTCCCTTCGCCACGCTTCTGCGCTTCAAGAAGGCAACAGGGGCGGGCCAGCCTCGGGTTCTCTTGGTCGCGCCGATGTCGGGTCATTTCGCGACATTGTTGCGCGCGACGGTCAAGACAATGTTACCCAGTCACGAAGTCTATATTACCGACTGGTATAACATTCGTGATGTGCCCCTCGCAGACGGTTGCTTCGATTTCAGCACCTTCGTTGACCATTTGATTGAATTCCTGCGGGTGATGGGGCCGGGCGCCCACGTGGTCGCGGTCTGCCAGCCCTGCGTCGCCGTCCTCGCCGCCGCGGCGTTGATGGCGGAAGACAACGATGCGGCACAGCCTCGCAGCATGACCTTGATGGCGGGACCCATCGACACGCGCATCAACCCGACCAAGGTCAATGACTTGGCCACGCAAAAGCCGATAAATTGGTTCGAGCGGAATCTGATTGCCGAGGTTCCCGACGCTTATAAGGGCGCCGGCCGGGAAGTCTATCCAGGGTTCATGCAGCTCGCGGCGTTCATGAACATGAATCTTGAACGCCATCTTCGCTCCTTCAAGGATTTGGTGGAGGCGCGGGCGGCAGACGATCAGTCGAAATTCCAGTTTATCCAATCATTCTATGAGGAATATTTCTCGGTCATGGACTTGCCAGCCGAGTTCTTTCTTGAAACGGTGAAATTG
>DATBQJ010000249.1:0-7261 GCA_036560885.1 Methylocella sp. | reverse complement strand
CCCGAGGGAGAGAGTTTCAGTCTAGCGTTTCTCGATCCGCCCTATGGCAAGGATTTCGTCCCGCCAACGCTCAAAGCGTTGCGCGAGGGAGGCTGGCTCGGCAGGGGCGCGGTTGTTGTCATCGAGGAACGCGCGGGGGCGGAGGTGGAGTTGCCGGATGGATTTGCTTTACGCGAGACGCGCCGTTCTGGCGTCGCGAAAGTCATATTCGCATGTTTCAATTAAGTCCACGGGCACGCATAGCGCGGCCCGTGGCTTCCGGCAAACGCCGGCATCGCAACGTTCAGGGCATCAAAACCTTGTTGATGACATGGATCACGCCGTTCGATTGGAGAACGTCGGCGATCGTGATGCGGGCGGTATGGCCTTTCGAATCGGTAATGTCGAAGGTGCGCCCTTGTCCGGTGATCGTGAGCGGCTCGCCCTGCACCGTCTTGAAATTGGCTTGGCCGTCGCCATCCTTGACGGCTTCCTTCAAGTCAGCAGTAGTCAAGCGGCCCGGCAACACGTGATAGGTAAGCACCGTGACGAGCTGATCCTTGTTCTCCGGCTTTAGCAATGAATCGACGGTGCCCGCGGGAAGTTGCGCGAAGGCCGCGTTGGTCGGCGCGAAAACGGTGAATGGCCCGGGGCCTTCCAAAGTGGCAACCAGGCCCGCCGCCTTGACCGCCGCGACGAGCGTCGTGTTATCCTTGGAGTGCACCGCGTTCTGAATGATGTTCTTGCTTGGGTACATGGCCGCGCCGCCGACCATTTTGGTCATTTCGGCGGTAGCCATGCCAGAGATGCCCGCGGCGGCCAAAAAAATCGTGGCGGCGAGCGCCTTGCGAGGAAATGTCATCATGTGTTCCTTCTCGGGATCACCGGCTTGATCGTCCGGTATGCCGACCATTACGGGAGCCGGGGCCGAAAAGTTTCACTCGCGCTACAATGACCGCAAGCTGGTTTCGTGGCGGCGGAACTGCGCGGCCAATCGATCATGCCGGTCGCCGCATATGCGGACGCTCCCGCCGCCAGAAAGGCTTGAATGCCATCGATGCCTTGCCGGAAGCAATTTCCATGGGATCGAAGCGAAAGCCCAATGAAAAAGGGGCGGCCCCAAGGCCGCCCCCAATCAGCTCCTTCGGGATAAAATCAACACGAATAATACATGTCGAACTCGACCGGGTGCGGGGCCATTTCGAAGCGCATGACCTCGCCCATTTTCAATTCGATGAAGCTGTCGATGACGTCGTCGTCGAAAACGCCGCCTGCCTTGAGGAAGGCGCGATCCTTGTCGAGGTTGACGAGCGCTTCGCGCAGCGAGCCGCAGACGGTCGGAATTTTCTTGAGTTCCTTCGGCGGCAGATCGTAGAGATCCTTGTCCATCGGCAGGCCCGGATCGGTCTTGTTCAGGATCCCGTCGAGACCCGCCATCAACATCGCGGAGAAGGCGAGGTAAGGGTTGGCCGCCGGATCGGGAAAGCGCACTTCGACGCGCTTGGCCTTGGGGTTGGCCGAGTACATCGGGATACGACAGGAAGCCGAGCGATTGCGCGCCGAATAGGCAAGGAGAACCGGCGCCTCATATCCTGGCACCAGCCTCTTGTAGGAATTCGTCGTCGGGTTGGTGAAGGCGTTCAGCGTCCGGGCATGCTTGATGATCCCGCCGATATAATAAAGGCATTCCTGGCTCAAATCGGCATATTTGTTGCCGGCGAATACCGGCTTGCCGCCTTTCCAGATCGATTGATGGACATGCATTCCCGAACCATTGTCGCCGAACACCGGCTTCGGCATGAAGGTCGCCGTCTTGCCGTAGCTATGCGCCACCTGGTGGATGCAATATTTATAGACCTGAAGGTGATCGGCCATCGTCGTCAGCGGCCCGAACTTCAGACCGAGTTCATGCTGCGCCGAACCCACCTCATGGTGGTGCTTTTCGACCTTGGCGTCCATCTGCGCCATGGCGGCGAGCATTTCGCCCCGCATGTCCTGCGCCGAATCTTGCGGCGGCACGGGGAAATAGCCGCCCTTGGTGCGCATCCGGTGACCGAGATTACCCCCCTCGTAAGGAGTGTCAGAATTCGACGGAAATTCGGCCGAATCGACGATAAAGCCGGTGTTATAGGGATCGGTACTGAATCGGACGTCGTCGAACACGAAGAACTCGGCCTCGGGACCGAAGGTGGCGGTATCACCGATCCCTGTGGAAGCCACATAGGCCTCGGCCTTCTTGGCGATGCCGCGCGGATCGCGGTTGTAAGGCGCGCGGGTCGTGGGATCGAGAATGTCGCATATGATCGCCATCGTGGGCGCCGCGAAAAAAGGATCCACCGCCGCCGTTGCGGGATCAGGCATCAGGGTCATGTCCGATTCATGGATTCCCCTCCAGCCGGCGATCGAAGAACCGTCGAACCCCAAACCTTCGGCAAACGCATCCTCGTCGACGACCGTCGCGTCGAAAGTGACATGCTGCCACTTGCCGCGCGGGTCCGTAAAGCGGAGATCGACGTATTTTACCTCTCGATCCTTGATTGACTTGAGCACATCCTTGGCAGTTTTCATGTCTTACCCTCTCTTCTTGGAATTAGGCATATTGGCGGGGAGCGGGGCATCGGACTTGCCCGATTTCGCGGCAATCCATGGGATCAAATCGCGTCGTTTCCGGTTTCTCCGGTCCGGATGCGGATCGCGTCTTCGACCTCCGAGATGAATATTTTTCCATCTCCGATCCGTCCCGTTTGCGCGGCTTTCCGGATCGCATCGGCGGCAAGAGCGGCGGTGGCGCTGGAAACGATCACTTCGATTTTCACCTTGGGCAGGAAATCGACGATATATTCCGCCCCGCGATAGAGTTCGGTGTGGCCCTTCTGTCGGCCGAAGCCTTTCACTTCCGTGACGGTGATGCCGGAGACGCCTGCTTCGCGCAGTGCCTCCTTCACTTCATCGAGCTTGAAAGGTTTGATAATTGCCTCGATTTTCTTCATTGGCATTTTTTGAACTTTTTTTGTGTTGTCCCAGTAAACTGGACAGGAGCGTGCAAGCGGCACTTTAACCGGCTCATAGCACCTGCCAAGCGGGACTGCCAAGGAAAACTAACCGGGGACCGCCCCGGGCACGCCAGAATGGCATTCCCGTCGCGACACTAATTTATAAGCAAATTGCGGGCCAGGAATGCGGGCGGCGCGGCGGCGAAACGGGAAAATACCGCCCGCACACCCCGTTGCTGCCAATACAAATATGCATCCTTGCGACGGGCAAACCGCGTTCCCCGCGAGGCAGTCTTCCTAGCAAATCTCGGTGTTCGTGAGTCTCGCTGTAATCCCCATCCTCGGACATAATCCGGGATGGGGATTACATTGGGAAGGCCGATGGGAAGGCCGTTCTTTTCGAGAGGCGGTGTTGGAAGCAACGCTTGCTTGGGCGGACAAAAGGATCCACCGCGTGGTGATACCAAGCGGTGGATCCTGTCGTGTTTCTATTGGGAACGATTATTCCACTGTTTCGAGAACGGCCTGCCGCTCGCGGTTGCTTCGCGGCTTTTCCGCCGTTGCAACCAATGCCGCGCTAACGCCGGAGCCGAGAAGCTGGAGGGAGATTTCCCTGCCGTTACCGAATTTGATTCCATCGCGATAGGCGCCATGTTCGAGCCTCGCGAAGATAACGTGTTCCTCGTCCTTGACGCCTAAGCGCGTTTGGAGATCGCTCGATATTCCTTCGATCTTGAGATGCGTATCGTATTGTACACAGATTGCCGTCGTGCAATCGCCAGGCGAGGCGAGGCCAATGCTTCCCGAAGGAAAGCGGGTCGTCACATATTTCTCGGACTCGCGTGCAGGCCGGGAGGCGTACATTTCAAGCGAATAGTCACACATGTGTGTCACTCCTAATGTCTCGAGACGGTTGCATCCCTTGTCCGTGCGTAGCCCCGCCCGCCGGTACACTGCTGAAGACGGGGCCGGCTTCGGAAATACGGGATGAGTAGCCCCCAAGCAGGGAGGGGGAAGCGTGGAAGCCCCTCAGGGCTATAGGTCTCGATCCTGGAGAAAAACGCTAGCGCATGCTGCGTTGGACCGAACCACATCCGGCGGCCACCGGACGCTCCACTTAGGCACCGAACGCTGGAAATAGCTCAAAGTTTCAAGTCATTCGTGCATTTTTGCATGCTACCGCAACCTTATGCCGCGTCAAGTCTTTTTGCTGTGGGAGCGATGGAAGCTAACATTTATTGCGCGCGACTGGTAGATCGAGCCGCGCGCCCCATTCGGCCCAGGAACCGTCATAAAGCGCAACGTCGCTCTTGCCGATGCTGGCCAGCGCGAGCAAAAGAATCGCGGCGGTCACGCCAGAGCCGCAGGTGGTGATCACTGGGCGTTCAACGTCCACCCCAACCTTTGCCATGAGGGTTTTAATTTCGCTCTCCGGTATAATCTCTCCTAATTGTACCACCTCGCGCCATGGCAAATTGAAGCTGCCGGGAATATGGCCCGAGCGCAATCCAGGACGCGGCTCGGCCGCCGTGCCTGCGAACCGCGCGGCGGCGCGCGCATCGAGAACCTGCGGCGAACCCGCCGCGCTTGCCTGTTGCACCTGTTCGGCGCCGGCAACGGAGGCGCTATCGAATTCCACGGTGAAGGGCCGGGGCATGCGCCGCACAGGACCTTGTTCGAGAGGGCGCTTCTCGGCCCGCCATCGGGGCAAACCGCCGGCAAGGATTTTTACGTCCCGCGCGCCAAACACGCGCAAAGTCCACCAGACGCGGGCGCCCCCTTGCAAGTTGGAGGAATCGTAGACGACGAATCGCATTTCGTCGCCGAGGCCGAGCTTTTCCATCGCCTCGGCAAAGGCGGCAGGGCGTGGCAGCATATGCGGCAAATTCGTCGCGTGATCGGCGATCGCATCGATGTCAAAGAAGACCGCACCGGGGATATGTCCCGCGAGATATTCCGCCTTGGCGTCGCGGTTCTCGTCGGGCAGAAAAAACGTGCCGTCGATGATCGCGACATTGGGGGCGCCCAAATGTTCCGCAAGCCATGCCGTCGAGACGAAGAAAGACTCTTGAGAACTTGCTGTCATTCCCGTGCCTCGCACTTCACGTGGCGCTTCATGGCGCGCTTGGCAAAATATAAACCCAGCGATTTTAGTTTACCAGACTGATGAGCATCATCGTCGACGATAAGGGTGTCCCGCATTCCGCAATCAAGACTTTTGCATACGCGGCGGGGTGGCCCGCTCATACCAGCCACGCGAGCGGCGGACGAGATGGACGACGGACAGCATGACCGGCACTTCGACCAATACGCCCACGACCGTTGCGAGCGCCGCACCCGACTGGAAACCGAAAAGGGCTATTGCCGTCGCTACGGCCAACTCAAAAAAGTTGCTGGCTCCGATCAATGCCGAAGGCCCGGCTACGCACCACGCAACGCCTAATTGGCGGTTCAGCCAGTAAGCCAACCCCGCGTTGAAATAGACCTGTATCAGGATCGGCACCGCCAACAGCGCAATGACAATTGGCTGGCGCATGATCTGTTCGCCTTGCAGGCCGAACAGAAGAACCAGCGTCAGCAGCAGCGCCGAGAGCGATAGAGGAGACAACGCGCGAAGCGTTCGGGTAAGCGCCGCCTGCCCGCCTTGCATCAGCAGCATGTGCCGCCAGAGTTGCGCTACGATCACCGGCACCACGATGTAGAGCATAACTGACAGAACCAGCGTGTCCCATGGCACTACGATCGAGGACAGGCCGAGCAGCAGCGCCACAAGCGGGGCGAAGGTCACCACCATGATCGTGTCATTGAGGGCGACTTGCGACAGCGTGAAATGCGGCTCGCCGTCCACGAGGTTCGACCAGACGAACACCATGGCCGTGCAAGGAGCCGCCGCCAGCAGGATCAGACCGGCAATATAGCCGTCGATCTGATCGGCAGGCAGGAATGGCCGGAACAGATGGGCGATGAATAGCCAGCCGAGCAGGGCCATCGAGAAAGGCTTGACCAGCCAGTTGACCCCAACCGTCGTTACGATTCCGCGCCAATGATTTCCTACCTGTCCGAGCGCGGCAGGGTCAATTTTCAAAAGCATCGGCACAATCATGAGCCAGACCAGTACAGCGACCGGCAGATTGACTTGTGCCACTGTCGCAGCGCCGAGCGCATGGAACACGCTTGGCACGGCCTGCCCGAGGCCAATGCCGGCAACAATGCAGAGCGCGACCCAGAGCGTCAGGAACCGCTCGAATGTCCCCATGGACGGGGCTTTTCCTGCTTCGCGACTGTCCACGACAACTATCGTTTCGTTCATGCGCATGCCTTTCCGCCATCGGCATCGCCTTCCATGTCGTCGATTTCCTTGAGGCGCTTCGCGAGTGCGAGCTTGTCTAGACTTTTGATCGGTATGGCGGTGAAGACCGCAATCCTGTTTTTCAAATAGATGAACGCTTGGTTGAAGGCGCGTTCCTTTTCAAGATCGGTTCCTTCGACAGCTGCAGGGTCTTCAATGTCCCAGTGCCCCGTCATCGGCAGGCCAAGCCATACCGGACAGGGTTCGCCCGCCGCGCCGTCGCAGACGGTAAATACGAAATCGAGTTTTGGAGCGTCCGGCCCCGTGAATTCGTCCCATCCTTTCGAGCGAAATCCCTCAACTGGATAGCCGTAGGCCTTGAGCGTTTTCAGTGCGAAGGGATTGACGCGGCCTTTGGGGTGGCTTCCGGCGGAATAGGCATTGAAGCGTCCGCCCCCATTTTTGCGCAGAATGCTTTCGGCGAGGATCGAGCGGGCGCTGTTGCCGGTGCAGAGAAACAGGACGTTGAACGCGCAGTCAGTCATGGACACGAGCCTTCCGTGCGTGGCACGAGGTGAGATCGGCGACGAGCGGCGCACAAACGTCGGGACGACCGCCGCAGCAATCCTTAAGAAGGAACAGCGCGATTTCGCGGAATCGGGCGAGATCGGCGCGGTAGATGATCGACCGGCTGTGTCGTTCCCCGAAGACCAGTCCGGCGCGAGCAAGAATGGCGAGATGTGCCGACATGGTGTTTTGCGGCACAGTCATGAGGCGGGCGAGCTCGCCCGCGGGAACGCCTTCCGGTTCTCTTTTGACCAGCAACCGGAAAGTGTCCAGTCGCGTTGGTTGCGCGAGCGCCGCGAGGGCAGCGATTGCTTGTACAGATTCCATATATCTAGAATAATAGATATGTTCGGCCAGCACAAGCGTTTGTGCACAAATCAAAAGAACGTGAGCGTCTCGATCCGGGCTATGACGCGGGCGGCGAACGCTCTAA
>DATBQJ010000248.1:0-28982 GCA_036560885.1 Methylocella sp. | reverse complement strand
AAATGACCACAATCTTTCACGAGGACGCGAAGGCGCTGGGCTGTTTGGCGCCGACTCACGAGCCCCGGGCGACGGACAATATTTTCGAGATGATCGCACTCATCAATAAGCTTATCGCCAAAGGCCATGCCTATGTGGCGGATGGCCATGTGTTATTCGATGTGCCGTCCGTGCCCACCTATGGCAAGCTCTCGAAACGCCCGCTCGACGAAATGATCGCGGGCGCACGAGTCGAAGTCGCACCCTATAAGCGCGGGCCGATGGATTTTGTCCTATGGAAGCCCTCAAACCACGGCGAGCCTGGCTGGGAGAGCCCCTGGGGGCGCGGGCGACCCGGCTGGCACCTAGAATGCTCGGCGATGAGCTGGAAATATCTTGGCGAGGTTTTCGACATTCACGGCGGTGGCATCGACCTCGTGTTTCCACATCACGAGAACGAAATCGCGCAAACCTGCTCGGCCTTCGGACATGACACCATGGCCAATGTCTGGATGCACAACGGCCATCTTCAGGTCGAAGGCGAGAAAATGTCGAAGAGCCTGGGGAATTTCGCGACGATTAGGGAGCTGCTCACAACCGATAAATTCGGAGGCCGCTCCTGGCCGGGTGAAGTGCTGCGGCTTGCGATTTTGAAAACGCATTACCGGCAGCCGATCGACTTTACGGTGAAGGCGCTGGAAGAGGCGGAACGGACGCTAAACAGATGGTCTGCTCAAGTATCACCGGATAATGCTTATGGAAGCAGCATCAAAGATGGGAGCGGCTACGGCGATGATTTTGGTCCTGGCGACGGCAGTGGGTTCGGCCAAGAACGGCTAGGAATGTCTGAGTTTTTTGATGCCATTCGAGACGATCTAAACACTCCATTGGCAATTGCCATGATGCATCGATTGCACGACCCATTCGAATTACTTGATACAGCAGATATCTTAGGCGTCGATCTTCGCTCTTTCGAACGAGGGCGGCGCCAATTGCTTGAGAAAAATACCGATGTTTCGTCCATTGTAGGGCAAATCGAAGATCGCATTAAAGCTCGCGCCGCGAAAAACTGGTCGGAGTCCGACCGCATCCGCGATGAACTTGCAGCCATGGGCATTACGCTAAAAGACAACAAGGATGGCACCACGACCTGGGAGCCCAAGCGATGAACGCCAGCGCCTTCCCGAAGCCGACGCTGCGGCCTTATCTCGCCGCCGACCTTCCGCTGCTCACCGAGATCCGCTTTGCCGCCATCGAGGAATTGACCGTCGACGATTATGACGAGGCGCAGCGGCATGCTTGGGCGTCAGCAGTCGATTATGACGAGACGTTTGCGCAAAATCTCGAAAAAGCCTTGACCCTCGTCGCGCTGATCGGCGGCGGCCCCGTCGGTTTTATCGTCTTGAAGGAAGGTGGGCTCATCGACCAGCTCTATGTCCATCCAGCCGTCGCCCGCACCGGCATCGCGAGCGCGCTCGTTGACGCGATCGAAAAACTCGCCGCCGCGCGGGGCACGGCCAAGCTCGTCGCCGATGCCAGCGATACCGCAAAACCATTTTTCGAGGCGCGTGGCTATCAGGGGATGCACCGCAATACGATCGAAATCGATGGCGAATATCTCGGCAATACACACATGACAAAAACACTCGCACCCAAAACCGCGCCGGACGGGCGGCCATGACCCGCGAAAGGCTCACTCTGTTCGACACGACCTTGCGCGACGGCGCGCAAATGGCGGGGGTCGATTTCTCGCTGGCCGACAAACGCCATATTGCGGCGCTGCTCGACGGTCTCGGCGTCGATTATATCGAGGGCGGCTATCCCGGCGCCAATCCGCTCGATACGGAATTTTTCGCGCATCGGCCCAAGTTGCAAACCGCGCGTTTCGCCGCCTTCGGCATGACCAAAAGGGCTGGCCGCTCCGCCGCCAACGATCCGGGCCTTGCAAGCCTCCTTACGGCCGATGCCGATGTTATCACCTTCGTGGCCAAGGCCTGGGATTTTCATGTTCGATTGGTGCTCGGCTGCACCCTGGAAGAGAACCTCGATAATATCCGGCAGTCGATCGAGGCAGCGCTTTTGAGAGGCCGCGAAGTGATCCTCGACTGCGAGCATTTTTTTGATGGCTTTAAGGCCAACCGCGGCTATGCGTTGTCCTGCGCGGAGACGGCTTGCGCGGCAGGGGCTCGCTGGATCGTTCTCTGCGACACCAATGGCGGCTCGCTCCCGCATGAGATCGAAAAAATTGTCGAGGAAGTTGCCAAGCATGTGCCGGGCTCGCACATCGGCATTCACGCGCACGACGACACCGGCAACGCGGTTGCCAATTCGCTGAGCGCCGTTCGCGCCGGAGCGCGGCACATTCAAGGCGCGCTGAACGGGCTTGGCGAGCGCTGCGGCAACGCCAATCTCGTCTCGCTGATCCCAACGCTTCTGTTGAAGCGCGATTTTTCGGAAGAATTCGAAATCGGCGTGACGCCGGAAAAGCTTGTGACCCTTACCAAGGTCAGTCACACAATCGACGAATTGCTCAATCGCGCGCCGAACCGCCACGCGCCCTATGTCGGCGCCTCGGCGTTTGCGACCAAGGCAGGCATCCATGCCTCGGCGGTGATGAAGGAGCCAAAAACCTACGAGCATATCGTGCCGGAGGCGGTCGGCAATAAGCGAAAACTTCTGGTGTCGGACCAGGCGGGGAAATCGAACATCCTTGCCGAACTGGAGCGGATCGGGGTGCGTCTCGACAAGGACGATTCCCGCGTCGCGCACCTTCTCGACGAGGTCAAGCAAAAGGAATCGCTTGGCTACGCCTATGAGGGCGCGGAGGCCTCGTTCGAGCTTCTCGCCCGCCGGATTCTTGGGGAGGTGCCGGACTATTTCGAGGTCGAACGTTTTAGGGTCGAAGTCGAGCGCCGCCACAATGCGCGAGGCGAGCTGGTTTCGGTATCGGAGGCGGTTGTCAAGGTCAATATCGATGGCGAAACCCTGATCTCGGCCGCCGAAGGCGAGGGTCCGGTCAACGCGCTCGATCTCGCGCTGCGAAAAGATCTTGGCAAATATCAGCGCTATATCGAGGATCTCGAACTGGTCGATTTCCGGGTCCGCATTTTCCAGGGCGGAACCAACGCGGTGACCCGCGTATTGATTGAGTTTCGCGACGGGTCTGGGGAGAGCTGGTCGACGGCCGGCGTCTCCGCCAATATTATCGACGCCTCGTTTCAGGCGCTGACCGATGCGATCACCTACAAGCTTCTAAAATCCGGCGCGCGATAAGCGGAATCGGCATGGCCGGCGATCGCGTTCTACTCCCGGTTCGAATACTGTAAAATGAACCCATGCGGCAGGCCTCTCGGGGGAGCAGGAAACGGCGCCGCGTGGCGGACCGCCGCCATCCACGCGGTATCTAATGCTGGCGCGCCACTCGCGCGGTAGACCGCCTGATGCGTGAGATTGCCCATTTCATCGACGAAAAGACCGATTTGTCCCACGGCAATTAAATGCTGGGCACGGAGTTCCGGCGGAAGATGCAATTGGCGGCTTATCAATCCCATCAATAATGACTCATAGCTCGCCTTTTCGCTTCCACCGCTAATCGGCACCGCCTTGGCCGCGGCTCCAAACGAAAAATTAGGCGCCGGAGACAAAGCGGCAAGCTGTTGCGCTACCGTCATTTTTTTGCCCTGAGCGGGAGGACTCTTACTGTCTTGCGGCGCCTGCTTTCTTTGCGGCTTTGCAGGCGGCTCCGGCTGCGCCTTATCCAGAGCTTCCGCATCTGGTGTGTCGTCGGCGAGCTTTTGCGACTCGGGCGGGGGTGACGGATTTGCAGCTTTTTCGTCTGATGCAGCCGCGGCCTTTTCCTGCTCGGACTTTTCTTGGGCAGGCTGTGGCGCCGCGAGCTTGGGCGGTGGCGCTACGCGGGGTGCCGAGGTTTCCTTTTCAAGTTCCGCTTTGCGAGTTTGATCCGCGTTGCCCGCCATCGGCGCGTCATGCGCGACTTCGACGTCGTCAAGGTGCACCTTTTCCGGCGGCGGCTTCTCTTTTACGACGGGCGGGGTCACAAGATCGGGCGGGGGAGGGAAGAGCTTTGCGATTGGTTCGGCTTTCTGCTCGGGCGGGAGCTCGGCGACGATCTCCACTGGAATGTCTTCGGCGCGGGGCGGCTCGGAGGCGACGGAAAAGTCCTCGAGAAAAAGGATAGCCAAAAGCGCCGCGTGAGCAACCAAACACGCCGCGAGAATCCCAGCAAACGGGCTGCGCGGCTGGCGTTCCCGCGGCGCAATCAGACGGTGCGACGGATCCGCCGCGAAGGCGCCATCGGAGTGTTCGCGATCGAGCGTCACCTTGCTCTCGACATCAACGGCATTGCCATTTTATCGTTTGCGCCAGCGTAACTACCCAAAACAAGTTTTCAAAAGCGCGGATCGACGGTCTCCTTGCCGGTCCCGAAAACCGCGGTCTTTGCCGTCGCGGTTTCGATCATCGGCAAGATATCCTCGATCTTTTCGGCAACAAGATAGCGGACCTCCAAAGATGATTGAATAAATCGCCGCTCCCGCATATGCGCAAAAAGCCGCAGCAACGGCTGCCAGAAACCGTCAATGTCGGCGATCACCACCGGCTTCGTGTGACGTTCAAGCTGGACCCAGCTCAATTGCTCGGTGAGTTCCTCCAATGTTCCAATACCGCCAGGCAGCGCGACAAAAGCGTCGGCACGCTCGAACATGAGCCGTTTGCGCTCGTGCATGCCATCGACGATGACACAGTCCGTAACGCCTCGAAGGGGTCCTTCGCTGCCGACCAAGAAGGCAGGAATAATGCCGGTAACTGTGCCGCCAGCGGAAAGAACAGAGCTGGCGATCACCTCCATGAGTCCGACGCCGCCGCCGCCATAAACGAGGCCGATGCCCGCCTTTGCCATTGCCTGGCCGAGCTGTCGCGCGGCGTCTTTGTAAACTGGGTCCACGCCTTGCGCGGAGCCACAGTAGACGCAAATGTTGCGGATGAGACGCGAGCGCGGCTCTATAACGATGTGCTTTGATGCCATTGTCTGCTTGTCGCGCGCCCCCCATTGCGGGTCAAGTAGGACGCTAACCGAAGGCGGCGCAGGGCGTTTTCCCGTTGTGCCCCTGCAACTGGAAATCATTTCGCGGATCATGGTATTGGGAAATCATAAACCTAAGGAATAATCGCCGAATCGCCCTTTCGGCGTTTTAGCGCTTCCGGTCCATTGTGATCCTCCGTCAGCAACCGGGTTGCATGCTGCGTCCTTTAATAACTGCATCGACGCCTCAGACCAAGGCTCCTCCAAAACCGGTGCCAGGCTCGGCTTTCCGCAAGCTCTGGCCTTACATCTGGCCGGCCGGGCGGCCAGACTTGACGCTGCGGATTTTCGCGTCCGTGGTGTTGCTGCTGGTCGCGAAGGTCATCACGATCGCCGTTCCTTATTCCTTCAAATGGGCCACGGACGCCATGAGCGATCCGGCGCGGGCTTCCCTTTCCGCCGTAATCGCGAGTCCGCTGGCTTTCACGCTTCTCTATGGCGGCCTGCGCATTTTGATGGCGCTCCTCAGCCAGGCCCGCGACGCGATCTTCGCTGATGTCGCGATGCACGCCGTGCGCCGTCTCGCGCGCGACGTATTTTCGCATTTGCATTTGCTGTCGCTGCGTTTTCATCTCGAACGCAAGACCGGGGGTCTCACCCGGATCCTCGAACGCGGCCGCAATTCGATCGAGACGATCGTTCGCACGACGATGCTGACGGCGGTTCCGACGATTGTCGAATTCGCTCTGATCCTGGCGGTTTTTCTCTATCAATTCGATTGGCGTTACGCCGCCGTGGTGAGCTTGATGATCGTTGCCTATATGGGATTCACCACCGCGGCAACGAATTGGCGGATCGCCATCCGGCGGGCGATGAACGAGAGCGATACCGACGCAAATACCAAGGCGATCGATAGCCTGCTCAACTTCGAGACGGTCAAGTATTACAATGCCGAGGCGCGCGAGGAGGCGCGCTACGACAAATCCATCGCCCGCTATGAACGTATGAGCATTAAGACTTACACATCGCTTGCCTTTCTCAATGCGGGGCAGGCGGTCATTTTTACTTGCGGGTTGACAGCCGCGATGGCGATGAGCATCGAAGGTATCAAGAGCGGCGCTCATACGGTCGGCGATTTCGTCCTCATCAACGCTATGATGATTCAGCTCTATCAGCCGTTGAATTTCATGGGCGTCGTTTATCGCGAGATCAGGCAAGCCGCGATCGACATCGAGATGATGTTTGCCATTCTCGGCCAGCACCCGGAAGTCGAGGACCGCCCCGGCGCGAAGCCTCTTGCCGTGACGAGCGGCAGGCTTTCGTTCGAGCATGTGTCGTTTCATTATGACCCGCGCCGGGCAATTCTAAAAGACGTGAGTTTCGACGTGCCGGCCGGCAAAACCGTGGCGATTGTCGGTCCCTCGGGGGCCGGCAAATCCACGTTGTCGCGCCTGATTTTCCGTTTCTACGAGCCTTCTGCCGGGCGAATCACCATCGATGGTCAGGATATTTCGATGGTGACCCAAACTTCGCTGCGAGCGGCGATCGGCGTGGTTCCACAAGACACGGTGCTTTTTAACGACACGATTGCCTATAATATCCGCTATGGCCGGTTTGAAGCGAGCGACGCTGAAGTCCGCGAGGCGGCGCGATTGGCGCAAATCGACCGTTTTATCGAACATATTCCGGGCGGTTACGAGGCGCAGGTCGGCGAACGCGGCCTGAAACTTTCGGGCGGCGAAAAGCAGCGTGTCGCGATTGCGCGCACCATTTTGAAGGCGCCGCCGATTCTTGTTCTCGACGAGGCAACCTCGGCGCTCGACTCCTTCACCGAAGGTGAAATTCAGAACGCGCTCGATCTTGTTGCCAAGGGCCGGACGGCGCTCGTGATCGCGCATAGGCTCTCGACCATTGTCAACGCTGACGAGATCATTGTGCTCGACAAAGGCAGGATCGTGGAACGCGGCGCGCATGCCGCACTTCTTGCGCAAAATGGACTCTACGCTGCATTGTGGAAACGCCAGAACGAGGTGCGGCAAGCCGAGGAAACCTTGCGCCGCGCTGCAATCGAGGAAGGAGGCAGACTCAGCGTCAAGATCGAGAAGGACGGATCGCCGGAGGCGGGCGGCGAGCCGGAGGAGAAAGGCGCGCTGGATCGGGACCAGATCATGCCGAGGATGCCGGTGCTCTGAAAATTGTTGGGCGGTTGGAGCGTGATCCACTCTGTCCGAATCGAATGATCCAGATTGCAGGCATGCAGCCCCCTTCACAAATCAACGGCATGCGGCATAAAGGCAAGGAAATCTCAAATCGACCAGTCGGCGGCGAGATCGTCGATGTGGTCGATGAGGCCGCGCGTGGTGAGCAGCGCGACGATTTGCGCTGCCGCCTGCCCGGCGGTCTGGTTGTCTAGCCCGACGATGAGCTCGGGCGCTTCCGGCGGCTCATAGGCCTGATCGACGCCGGTAAAATTCTTGATCTCTCCGGCCATCGCTTTTTTGTAAAGGCCCTTTGAATCGCGCGCGATGCATTCCGCAAGCGGCGTAGCGACGAATATCTCGATGAATTCGTGTTTGTCGAGCATTTCGCGCACCATCCGACGCTCGGCCCGGAACGGTGAAATAAAGGAGCAAAGCACGATGAGCCCGGCGTGTGTCATGAGCTTTGCCACTTCGCCAATGCGGCGGATGTTTTCGACCCTGTCGGCCTCGGAGAAACTCAAATCCTTGTTGAGCCCATGCCGCACATTGTCTCCATCGAGCATGATCGTGTGGACGCCATGCGCGTGGAGCCTCGATTCGACGAGATTGGCAATCGTCGATTTGCCCGAGCCGGAGAGGCCGGTGAACCACAAGACGGCGGGTTGGTGATGCTTGATTCGGGCATGATCTTGCTTGGCGACGGCGAGGCCCTGGAGATGTATGTTGGTTGCGCGGCGAAGCCCGAAAGCGATCAACCCCGCAGCCGCCGTGGCGTTGGTCATGCGATCGATCAGAATAAAACCCCCGGTAATATGGTCTTCCTTATAGGGGTCGAAGGCGATTGGCGTGGCTGTGGCGAGATCGCAAAAGCCGACTTCGTTGAGACTCAAAGTTTTCGCTGCAAGTTCGCCGAGCGTATTAACATCGAGACGGTGCTTGAGTTCGGTCACCGAGACGGGAACGGTCCTCGTGCCCGCTTTCATGAGATAGGAGCGGCCAGGCAGCAGCTTGTCCTCGCTCATCCAAATGAGATGCGCGGCGAACTGGTCGGAAACTGCAGGCCGGTTTTGCGGATCGCACAAGAGATCGCCGCGCGCGATATCGAGCTCATCGGTCAGAACTAGGGTAACGGAATCGCCGGCCGAGGCGCTTTCAAGGTCGCCGTCGGCTGCGACGATGCGCGCCACGTGCGAGAGGCGGCCGGCACCCGCGACGGCAATTTCGTCCCCACGGCGTAGCGTTCCGCTGGCAATGGTCCCGGAAAAACCACGAAAATCGAGATGCGGGCGATTGACCCATTGGACGGCGAAACGAAACGGCCGGGTGGCCCTATTTTCCGCGACATCGATGGTTTCAAGGTAATCGACCAGCGTCGGGCCGCGATACCAAGGCGTATTGGCGCTCGTTTTTGAAATATTATCGCCATGGCGCGCCGAAACCGGAATGGGCATAATGGTATTGAAATTGAGCGCGGCGGCGAACCGTTCGAAATCGGCAGCGATCTTCTTAAAGCCCGCCTCGTCGAAGCCGGTCAAATCGATCTTATTGACAGCTAGCACCACATGCCTAATGCCGGTCAGCGACACGATCGCGGCATGGCGGCAGGTCTGGGTCAAGAGGCCCTTGCGCGCGTCGACGAGCAGAATCGCGAGACCGGCGCCGGACGCGCCAGTTGCCATGTTGCGGGTATATTGCTCATGGCCGGGCGTGTCGGCCACGACGAAGGAACGTTTCGTGGTCGAAAAATAGCGGTAGGCAACATCGATCGTGATCCCCTGTTCGCGCTCGGCCTCGAGTCCGTCCACGAGCAGTGCGAAGTCGATATTGCTGCCGTCGGTGCCATGCCTCCGGGAGTCGCGCTGGAGCGCTTCAAGCTGATCGTCGAGGATAAGGCTCTGCTCGTACAGCAGGCGGCCGATCAGCGTCGATTTGCCGTCGTCGACCGAGCCGCAAGTGAGCAATCTGAGCGTCGGACGCTCGGCCGCCTCGAGATGAGAGCGCCGGTCTATTTGCGCTTCGAGCATCAGAAATAGCCCTCGCGCTTTTTCTTTTCCATCGAGCCGGATTCGTCGTGATCGATCAGACGGCCCTCCCGCTCCGATGTTCTCGATGTGCGCATTTCGGCGATCACCTCTGGCAGCGTCGCGGCGGCTGAGCGGATCGCCCCGGTCAGCGGGTAACAGCCGAGCGTGCGAAAACGAATTCGTTCCATGCGCGGAACTTCGCCGGGCCGCAAAGGCAGCCGTTCGTCATCGACCATGATTAGCGCACCGTCGCGTTCAACGACCGGACGCTCCTTGGCAAAATAGAGCGGCACCACAGCAATGTCCTCGGCCAGAATATAGTCCCAGACATCGAGTTCGGTCCAGTTGGACAGCGGAAACACCCGCATCGATTCGCCCTGTTTGATCCTAGTGTTGAACAGCTGCCAGAGTTCGGGCCGTTGGTTGCGCGGATCCCAGGCATGGCCGGCGGAGCGGTGCGAAAAGATCCTTTCCTTGGCCCGGCTTTTTTCCTCGTCGCGCCGGGCACCCCCAAACGCCGCGTCGAAATGCCAAAGATCGAGGGCCTGGCGCAGCCCTTCGGTCTTCATCACCTGCGTATGCACGGAGGACCCTGTCGCTACCGGGGAAATGCCGCGCGCGAGGCCTTCCTTGTTGATGTGGACGAGAAGCTCCATCCCGGCTCGTTTCGCAATCTGGTCGCGAAAAGCGATCATTTCGCGAAACTTCCAAGTGGTATCGACATGCAGCAGAGGAAACGGCGGTTTAGACGGAAAAAAGGCTTTTAGGGCAAGATGCAGCATGGCGCTTGAATCCTTGCCGATGGAATAGAGCATCACTGGGCGCGCGAACTCCGCCGCCACCTCGCGCATAATGAAGATTGCCTCCGATTCGAGCCGGCGCAAATGCGGGGAAAGGGGATATTTCACATAAAGTTCCTGTTGTATAGCTAATTTCACGTCGAAATCCACGCTATTATGGCTTTGCCTCGGGATTTGCAATGCTACCAAAAATAGCTTTACGGCAGAACCGCATTACGACGCTCGGCGCGCCAATGTCACTGGCTTGGGGGCAAGAGAGCCACCGTGCCGAGAGTTTGGCGTTGCCAACAACCGTCGAAACTTGTAAACTGCACAAGCTAGGGGCGCGGACTTGCACAAACGGCAACGACAGAGCAAAATGGAGACTGGTGAGACTTTGGGATGATTAGCCAGGATCCATTTACATTTGCTATGGAGAGAGCATTCAAGCTTATCGTTGTGGAGGGACAAGATGAAACGGGCAGTATTAATTGTTTGCGCTATTGCGCTTAATGTAATCACACTTTATCCGTTTGAGGCTCGAGCACAAGTTGCACTTCTTCTTCGACCAATAGGAGTTGTAGTGGCTGAGGTGGTTGAAAAGCCAGTTATGAGTATGTTAGCTTTAGCTTGGGCGATGTTCACGCCGAAGCCGATGATCGCCGAGCCGCCTGTGATCGCCGAGCCGAGAGTCGTCATCGCTGATAAATCCATGGGGCGCAGCGTCAGTGTAAATCACAAGACTGGTGGAAGCAGGAAAAAGCCGGCTAAGCGGAGGGATGCCGATGAATTTAAAGGTTAATGTAGCGGAAGGTATGTTTGCAGGGTTTGGAAAGCAAAATGGGTATAATTGACCAATTTCTGTGGCCGCGCGCTAGGGAAACGAAATGCGAGTTCGAAGGCCATATGATCGCAGTTGGACTAATGCCAGAGGAAGTCACGCTATATGTTGATGGCAATAAAGTTGACTCAAAAAAGCCGCTTCTTTTGCCTCGGCGCGACGTTGCAATTCTTCGCGGGCCGACACAAGTAGGAGATTCTCGCTGCCTCGTTGAAGTCTTTGCACAGAGCGGTTTTTTGGGAGCGAAAATTAAAATATGCGTCGACGGCAATAGAATCGCTGGAGACGATTTTTGATTAGCACGAACGCTCCGCTAAGCACTCGAAGCACCGCGTTGGCAAGAGAGTGCGTGTCCATGGGGTGAACCTCGTGACCTTGGCAGGAGCGAGGGCGCGTTAGAAGCGAAAATTTGGCTCGCGCGCGGGTTTGAGTTGAAGCGCAATCCCGGCGCTAACCAGTACGACCGCCTCGCAAGCCTCCGCGAGCGCTTGGTTGAGGAGACCTTGGGCGTCCCTGAACGCGCGCGCAATCGCGTTTTCGGGCACGATGCCGCAACCGGCCTCGTTCGAGACGAAGATAACCGGTCCGGCCAGACCGGCGACGCTTTGCGCCAATTCTTGCGTCGCGGCGGGAAGATCATCGTCCTTCAAGTGAAGGTTGCTAAGCCAAAGCGTCGCGCAATCAACAACGACAATACGATCCGCGTGGGCCTCGCGGCGGAGCACCTTGGCAAGCGCGACGGGCTCTTCCACAAGCGCCCACCGCCTGTCGCGTGACGCGGCGTGGCAGGCGATGCGAAGGGCCATTTCGGCGTCTTTACCTTCCGCCGTCGCAATCAAGACGGGCTGCAAGCCAGAGGTTTCCGCGAGACTCTGCGCGACGCGGCTTTTGCCCGACCGCGCGCCGCCGAGAATGAGAAGGCTCTTCGCTGGAATTTCGACGCTTTGCATGTTGGCGGACCAGATGGGCCTAGGGGTCGCTCGCGCCGCCAGCTGCCCGGCTTGCCCGATCCGCGGCCGGAGAATACCGCCGTCTTTGCTTTCTTGATGGCAATATGGAGACTCTCCAACAAATTGCCGGTGAGCACAAGTTCGTTTATCGTTGCGCGCGCCGCATCCATTCCGCGCCCCGCGCTGGCAAGGTTCGCATGAAAGCTTTCTTCGCAGCGCTCTGGATATTTGGATTTAGCTTTTGCGGCCTGCTCCTTCCCGCGTTCGCGCAAGAGAAGTTCGTCAACATCTATGGCCCGGGCGATTATATCGATCCCCAGGTCATCGAGGATTTTACCAAGGAGACAGGGTTCAAGGTTGCCTATGACACTTACGATTCAAACGAGGCTTTCGAGGCGCAGCTCCTGACCGGCAAGACGAGCTTCGATGTCGTAATTGTTGCGGGCTCCGTCCTGCAAAGGCAGATCGCGGCGGGGCTCTACCAAAAACTCGACAAAAACAGACTCCCAAACAGCAAGAACCTTTGGCCGGAGGTGATGGCGCGTCTCGGGATCTATGATCCGGGCAACCAATTTGCGGTGAACTATATGTGGTTCACGGCTGGCCTAGCCTACAATGTCGAAACGGCCAAGGAACTGTTGGGCGATGCAGCCCCCGAAGCTTCACTAAATTCTTGGGACATTCTCTTCAAGCCAGGGAATTTGAAGAAATTCGCCAGCTGCGGCATTAACGTCATCGACAGCGGCGCAGAGATGTTTGCAATCGCGCTTATTTATCTTAGGGCCGACCCCGCGTCGATGCGCCAGAGCGACCTCAAGCGTGCTGCCGAACTGTTAAGCGGCATGCGGCGCAACGTGAAAAAATTCGACTCTGCCGGTTTCGTGAACGCGCTTGCCACCGGCGACATTTGTCTTGGTGTTGGCTATTCCGGTGATAGTTTTCGCGCGCGCGACCGCGCGAGAGAGGCAGAAAACGGGATTGAAATCGCTTACGCCATTCCCCAGGAAGGTACTTTGATGTCGCTCGATAATCTCGCAATTCCCAAGACGGCGCCGCATGTCGCGGAAGCTCATGCTTTTATCGACTTCCTCTTGCGGCCGGCGATCGCCGCCCGCAACACGAATTTCACCCACCTCGCCAATGGCGTTCTTGCGTCGAAATCCTTGGTCAGCAAGGACATCCTCGAAAACAAGTCGATTTACCCAGACGCCGCAACGATGCAGCGGCTCTTCGCGTTGGCAAACCATGATCCAGCAGCCGGACAAACGATTGCCCGCGAATGGGCGCGGATAAAAACCGGCAAATAACGCCGCCAAGCCGGTTTTTGCGTTCACATGGGATCAACACCTAAGCCGAAGATGCATTCCGGCCACAAGCGTTGCCAATGCGGGGCCGCCGCTTGTCAAAAATCGTACCAGACACTCGATCCAAATTACCCGCGCAAAGCGGTGCCGTGTCTTGGCCCTTGTAAGATTTCCGGCCCCGATCTTACCAAAATGCTTCACGTGAAACATTTTAGTGCGATTGGCACCGCCGGAACGCGCTTCGGCTTGTGGGTCCGCGCGGGCCGGCCGATCACCGGGTCCGCAAATTGCAATTCTCTCCGACCTTTGCGCCAAAACCTTAATTGGCCTACGATGGCGCCAACGATAGCCGGAACGGCAAGAAGGAAACGCCATCATGACAGGTTCTCCCGCGAAGGCCGCCGTGGCGGGGCCGCGCTCGATAGCGCTGATCGGCCCCTATGGCAGCGGCAAATCCACCTTGTTCGAGGCTCTGATCGCGGCGGCTGGCGCCCCCTTGAAACGCCCCGGCGATATTCGCAAGCGGGTCGTGACGACCGAGGTGAGGCTTGGGCATTGCTCCTTTCTGTCTGATCGCTGGTCGATTCTGGATTGCCCCGGTTCGGTCGAATTCGCCTATGAGACGGAAGGGGCGCTGGCGGCGGCCGATCTTGCCATTGTGGTCTGCGAGCCCACGGCCGGGCGGGCGTCCAGCGTACCGCTGTTGCTGAAGGCTCTTGAGGAATACCGGGTTCCTCACCTTATCTTTGTCAACAAAATCGACACGTTGGCCGGCTCCTTCGACGACACGCTCGCGGTGCTCCAGACGCACTCCAAATATCCGCTAGCGGCACGCCAATTGCCGATCCGCGAGGGCGATGCGGTGACCGGTTACATCGACGTCGTGAGCGGGCGCGCCTTCCGCTACGGCGCGAACCAAGGTGCCGAACCAATCGAGATTCCCGCCCAACTCCGCGATCCCGAGAAACAGGCGCTCGACGGACTGGCCGAAGTGCTGGCCGACCAGGACGATGCTCTCTTGGAAAAACTGATCGAGGAAGTCGCGCCGACAGCGGCGGAACTTTATCAGCAATTGCGCAAGGACCAGGCCAGCGGCACGATCGTCGAAGTCTTGTTTGGATCGGCCGCGCGCGGGCAGGGCATCTTGCCGCTTTGGAAAACGATGCGGCATGACGTCCCGGATGCGGCAGAAACTGCCGCTCATCGCGGCATTGCGGCGGAAGGAGAGCCGCTCATTCAGATTTTTAAGACGGTCCAGGCGGGCAAGCTTTCCTATGGCCGGATCTGGCGCGGCGTGCTGCGCGATAGTGCGACCTTCGACGGCGCGCGGGTGGGCGGCATCCACCGTTACGTGGGCGGCGAAGCGGTGAGGGTGCCGGAAGCCGATGCGGGGGAACTGGTCGCGATCGGCCGGCTCGATGGGATCGCGACCGGGGCGATCCTTGGAACCCCGGGCGCGGCAGGGTCATTGCCGTTTCCAACGCCCTCGCCCCCAGTGTTTACGCTCGCGATCACGGCGAAAGATCGCAAGGACGATGTCAAGCTCTCGGGCGCGTTGCAGAAGCTCGTTGCGGAAGACCCGGCGCTGGGAGTCGCGCACGTAGCGGAAACCGCCGAGACACTCTTGAGCGGGCAGGGCGAAATTCATCTCAACGCGGCTCTCGAACGGCTTGCTTCGACCTACAATCTCCAGATTGCCACGGCTCCACCGAAAATTGCATTCAAGGAAACGATCAAGCGCCGGGTGGCCCAGCATTCCCGGCTCAAGCGCCAAACCGGCGGCCATGGCCAATTTGCCGACGTCAAATTGGAGATCGAGCCGCGCGGACGCGGCGAAGGCTTTCTATTCACCGATAAAATCGTGGGCGGTGCAGTGCCGAAGCAATATATTCCGGCGGTCCGCGAGGCCGCCGAGGAAGCGATGCAAAAGGGGCCGTTCGGCTATCCGGTCGTCGATGTCGGGGTAACCCTGGTCGATGGCACCTTCCATGCGGTGGACAGCTCCGACATGGCTTTTCGAACTGCGACCCGCTTAGGTATTTCCGAGGGTCTCGCCAAGGCGGAGCCGGTCTTGCTCGAGCCGATCGAACACGTCACGGCGAGCGTGCCGAATATTTTCACCGCCGCGGCGCAACGCTTGCTGACCGGACGCCGGGGCCAAATCCTTGGCTATGCCGAGCGGCCCGGCTGGCCCGGCTGGGACGACGTCGAGGCGCTTGTGCCGGCCGCGGAGCTACATGATTTCATCATCGAACTGCGGTCCGACACCATGGGGCTCGGCCATTTTCGCCGCCGCTTCGATCATCTCGCAGAAGCCCGCGGCATGACACCATAGCCGGGAGGTATCATTCGCGGCCACAGGAGTCTCCGTCGGCCGCGACGAGCGAGAATCCTGAAATCGTCTCATATTCAGCGGTGCCAGCTGCTCGCGTCCCATTTTTCGATTGGCTCGGCGGCAAACCGTGCCGCGGCCTTTGCGATGGAACGCCCGGAGATCTCCAAGCGAGGTGCGATTTCGGTTAAGGGAATCAAAACGAAAGCGCGTTCGAAAAGATCCTTATGCGGTAAATTCAATTGAGCATGCGCGAAAGAGGCATCGCCGTGAAAAAGAATATCGATGTCGATGAGGCGCGGTCCCCAGCGCACCGATGGTTGGCGGCCCATCTCGATTTCAACCGCGTTGACTGCGGCAAGGAGTTCGAGCGGCGCCAGGCGGGTTTCTCCCACCGCGCAAGCATTGGCGAAAAAATCCTGCTCCACATAACCCCAAGGCGCGGTGCGGTAGATCGAGGAAACAACGCTTAGCCGGATAACGCCGCGATCCTCCAGCAGCTCCAGCGCCCGCGCGATGTTGCCCGGCTTGTCGCCGATATTGCTCCCCAGTCCGAGACCGGTATTCGTAAGGGGGCCAGCCCCCAAAAGGTCAGCGGCGGGCGATAGCATCGAAAACCTTGAAGGCTGCGGCATGTTCGGCCGCATCGTGAACCCGGAATATGGAGGCACCGTTGGCTGCCGCCGCGAGATTGGCGGCAAGCGTGCGCACGAGGTTATTATCGACTGGCGTGGCGGCATTTTCAGCAAGCAGTGACTTGCGCGAAACCCCGACGAGGATCGGTAGGCCGTAGTTCCTTAGCGCGGCAAGATTGGCCAAGGCCGTGAAATTTTGCACCCGGCTTTTGCCAAAACCGATGCCGGGATCGAGAATGATCCGTGTAAGGGGAATAGAAGCGGCTTCCGCAAGACGCAGTGATTGATCGAAGAAGCGGCGAATGTCCGCGACAATATCGAGACCGGGATCGACGCCGTCGCGATTGTGCATCAAAACCACTGCCGCGCCGGTTTCCGCGGCCGTATCGGCCATCGCGGGGTCTTTCTGCAATCCCCAAACATCGTTGATGACGCTCACGCCGAGTTCGGTTGCGCGGCGCGCGACCTTGGCTTTGGATGTGTCGATCGAAAACGGAACGTCAAAAGTACTTGTCAACTCTCCAAGGATGGGTTCGAGGCGGGCGAGTTCTTCTTCTGCTGCTACGGGCGTATGGCCTGGGCGCGTCGATTCCGCTCCCACGTCGATAATATCGGCGCCATCGCTGACGAGCTTTTCCGCCTGCTGCATGGCGGCATCGAAATGTAAGAATTTGCCGCCATCAGAAAAGGAATCTGGAGTTATGTTCAAAATACCCATGATGACCGGCCTCGTGCCGAGAAGAGCGAGAAACCGGTTGCGTCGCTCGACCATGCCGAGAGGATTGATTTGCGAGATGGAAGCGTGGCTTCCGTCAACCATTGGCTCGTCGACCTTGATCGAGGGAGAATGCGCAACCTTGTTGCCGTGCCTTAACCCAGCAACCGCTTTTGGCGCGGCGATCTCACGCAGGCAAGAAAATTTCTCCCTTTCCGAGAGCCGCCATGTCTCCGGCGAAACGGATGAGCGGGCGGACAAGAAGCCGCGCCGCGGCGCGGCTTTCTGGCCGGAGCAGGTTCGAAAAAACCTTGGCGAAGGCCAAATCATGCTCTCCACAATCAGCAAAAGTCGGCGCGAGTTCCGGCGGGTTTGCGAGCACGATCGTACCGCGCCGCATAAGGTAGCCAGGCAATATGCCGCACTCCTTGAGAACGATGAGCGTCCCGGCGATCATCCGGCTGCCAGGATAATCCCCGGCAGAACCTTCGATCACCATGGTGCCGCGGCGCAGGCGATCGCCGGCGCGCGCGCCGGCATTTCCCCGCACAATCAACAAGCCGCCGGTCATGCCCTCCATTTCGCCTTCGAGCGGGCCGCCGAGGAAGTCCCCGGCATCGCCTGCGATCTCGAGTCTTCCACCTGACATGGCAGAACCCGCAAAAGGTCCGCAATCGCCATTGACCACGAGATTGCCGCCGCTCATGGCGCGACCCGGCGCTTTGCCGCAATCGCCTTCGACGACGACTTCTCCCGCCTTCACACCAAGACCGATATTGTCGAGGTGCGTTGATCCGCCCTCGAACCGGATCGAGTCCACACTGCCGGTGCGAATCTTAAATATATCGCCCGTCGTGACCTTTTCGCGGGTGGTCTGTAATTCTAAGGCGGCGATGTCCTTCACTGATTTGCCATCGAGCAGATGCGGGACAAGAGGGGCGAGATCGAGACGCTGGCCGGGCTCCTGCTTGAGGGTGAAGACGAGCGGTTTCACGGCAAAAGATCCTTCAGATGAAAGTGGAAAGGCCCGAGCTTGCCGCCATAATTGCCGGCGCCGACCCGCACTGCGCCATGTTCCGGCCCGAGCTTCACGATCGCCGCAAGGCCGGCACGCATCGCTTCGGCGACAGCGTCTTCCGTCAAACCGTCGATGACGATTTCGAGGACGCAGCCGATATCCTCGTCGAGTTTCGTCGGCACTGCCCCGCGCAGGGTCGGGCAATAAGCGTCGTTGGTCGACGCCAGCATGGCTTTGTACTTGGAGCCGACTTTTGAGCCGGACCGCACGATGCCGCCGGGGAAAGGAAGAATTACGCCCTCGACACCGTTCATCGCGGAGACGGCAAGTTCCGCCGCGCGCATGGTTGTCCCTGGGGTCGCGCCCATGAGCAGGAGATTACCGCCGCCGACGGCTTTCTTGGTGAGCCCCGTCGTCGCCTCGCAAAGGAACTCGCCGTCCATGACCGGAATGCGCCAGAAATGCCGGTCGCCGAACTTTTTCGAGATCTGCCAGCCATCGCCGAAATAGCGAAGCTGATCGCCAATCGGCAATCTATCGGGGCCGTCGAGATCGGCGAAACAGGCGGAGCCAGGCGATGTCAGGACGCATTGGCCGGCCCGGTTGACAAGCTGTGTCTGCAAAGTGTCGCTCGACATTGCAAACATGAGAACCCGGACGCCAGGGCGCCCGTCCGGCGTGTCTTTCCCGACGCGTTCGCAATCGATGCCCGCTTCGGCGCCGCAGCCGATCACGGAAGTCGCGAATCCGGTCATGGTCGTGGCCGCCTGCCTCGCCCAGCGGCGATTGGGCGCGGTGATCAGAATCGCCGTGCCGCGCATGGGGAAGGCTTCGGCAAAGGAATCATCGATCCGGACGCCATTTTTTTTCATCGGGCGCATGCGACCTCCCGGAACGCATCGGCATGCGGAAGAAGGTGCTCCTTAACCGCGAACAGATCGCGGGAATTGCCAAAATGATGGTCGTAATAGCCGGCAAGGCGGCGGTCGATTGCCTTGTCGTAGCCGGGATTGACCTTGAGCGCCTTGCCCCAGCGATAATGGGTGACCCGCCCGTCGCGTACGACGAGATTGCCATCCTTGAACACAAGATGGGCAAACCGGAACATTTTCGCCAAATCCTTGCCCGGCGAATAGACGGCGATATCCGCGTGCCCGCCTTCGCCGAGATGGCCGCGATCGTTGAGGCCCAGCAGCTTTGCCGGTGCGGCGCGGGTCATGATGGCGATTTCGTTGAGGTTGTATTCGCGCGCGATGGAAGGCAGCGTCGTCATGGCGATCGCCTCTTGCGGCAGCCGCGCAATGGCTTCAGCGCGCGCGTCGCGGCTCATGATCAGCGCGAATATCTCCGGATAGGTCGTGAACGGCGCACCATTGGGGTGATCTGTCGTGAAGAAGACCTGCCATGGATCGTCGATTAACATGAACAATTCCAGGCCGCAGGCCCATTGCACGGCGTTGGCGAAATCGTTCTCGCGATAGAGATAGGGAACGATGCCGCCGCCATTGCCGTCGCCGTCATGAATCACGGATTTCTTCGGCTTCGCCATTGAGGCGCCATTGAACTGACGCAGCACGTCAGCCGAAACGGTGACGGTTTGCCGGAACATGACTTGGCCGACATCGATGGTGACATTCGGCGCAGCATTGACAGCCGCGGCGAGTTCGGCGGCGGCAGAAGAAAAGCCCTTCTCGCCTTCGCTGCCATAGGCGTAGAATTGTAGATGCGCCAAGTGCAAACGTTCGCCCCGCGCCGCCTCGATCGTCGCAAGCGCGGTCGCCACATTGCCCGGAATGCCCAGATTGTTGGCGTGCAAATGCAAGGGATGTGGGATCTTGAGATCCTCGACCGCGCGCTGCAAGGCCTCGACGATCTGCCGCGAGGTGAGGCCGTAAAAGGGCACCACATCGTCGAGGCTGAACGTCCGCGCATTGTATTTGAACGCTGCCGCCCCACCCGCATTGATGCATTTGACGCCAAGCCCATTGCTCGCCGCCAAGCTTGATGCGACGTAATCGGCCACCGCCGCTTGTCCTTCGCTATCGCGCAGCAACGACAGCAGGAAATCGTCGTTGCCGAGGACGGTCAGCGTACCTTTGTCGACGATCGGAATGTCGGCGAGTTCGAGATGCGCTTGAAGTGCCTGATGGGGCACGATGGCCGGCTCGATCACGGTGGTGAAGCCCATCGAGGCATAGATGGTGCCGGTTTCGAACGTCGACCATTTGGCGGTGGAAAGCGGCAAGGCGGGAGGATTTGGTAGATGATTTTGGTGCTTTTCGGGGAGCAGCAGGCGCGCGGTGTTCACGTTGCCGCCGGCGATATGGGAATGAATATCGATGGCGCCGGCCATGACAATCTTGCCGGAGACGTCATGCACTTCGTCGGCTTGCCTGCCATGCGGCGGGGCGGCGATGCGGCCATTTTCAATCCAAAGATCGCCTATTTCGTCTCGCCCGTTGACCGGATCGACGATACGGCCGCCTTTCAGGAGAATCAGCATTTAGGCGTCCCCTCCGAGGTGCTTCGCGATTTCGCCGGCAACGGCCGCTACAGAAGGCGCGAGGCTTGGATGCGAAGCCTTGCGGGCGACAATCGTTCCCGTCTCCCGCGCGAACTCCGCAGCGTCATGATCTATTCCAGGGCAGCCGACTTCGATGCGCACCTGCGGCTCGCGCGCGAACGCGGTTTGCGGGGAGACGAGCGCGACAAGCGGAACATCACGCCTCTTCCACGGGGGCGCCTCAGCGCCATAGGCGGAGATCCACAAGGCGGCATCGGCCTCGCCACTCTCAATCATGCGGGTCGCGTCGAACCGCCATGTGTCATGCTCGGGAAAACCGCGGCCGAAGGATGTCCGCACCGGGAAGCCAGTCATCCAGCCCGATGTCTGCACGACGCCGGACGCATTCGCGCCAACGCCGAGCGGCAAACCGGTAAATCGCGTCGTCTTGTTGAGATCGAGAATCAGGCCGTGCACCATTTCGATCGCCAGGCTATCGAGCGAATCGCCGCTCCAAACCGCAACGCCAAAACGCGCGTTCTTTAGTACTTCCGCGAATTCGTCGAGCTTGCGCCGCGCGCTTTTGGCACAATTGACCGGTCTGCCGGCGGCGCAGGCACGCAAATTAGCAAGTGCCGTGAGCAAATCCAAAGAATCTAGAGTTTCAACCGCGAGTCCTTCGAACTTCGCGCCGCCGCGTCCGGGCGCTAGCCACAACAGCTTGCGCGGCTCGTGGGCAAGGCCGAGCGGCGGGATTTCGGCCGGCGACAGACGCTCCATCATGGCCGGCCAGACCTTTGTCAAATCCTTGCCGATAAATAGGAAAACGTCGGCGCGCAGGCGCGCCTCGTTCGGCGTTGTGAACATCAGCCCGGCCTGGCGCATGACGTCGAGGCCGGCGAAAATCCGCGCGGAATACATGTGATCATAGGCGCCGCGAAGCTTCTCGGCGAGTAGAATGGAAGCGCGGGCGCCCATGGCATCGGTACCAAGACCGGCGATAACGGGCATTCGCGCGGCCGACAATATCTCCGCCGCGCGCTCGGTCGCCGCCACAAGCGAAGCAGGCTTGCCGTCTACCCGGGCGTCACTCATGTCTCCTCCCAACCGCGCAGGCGCGGATCATTTTTCGCGACTTCTAAAAATTCGCGTTTTCGCGGGCTGCCGGCGCTGCCCGCATCGACGCAAGCTCACGGCTACGTCATGTCGCCATTCCGTGCAAGACAGCGATTGATTTTTTTGGCAACGCATGCCCCTTGACGGGCTTTTGACCGATACTAGCCAGGGACACATCAAAGACCGTTGACGCAGATGCAATAATATGCCCTTACGCCCATTGTTGGGCATTGTCCTGGAACGCGCGGTTTTGACGTTGCTTTATTGAGACAAAAGGAAAATCCACGGGAGGAGTACATGCCCAATCAGCAGGCAATTCGCGAAACTCCGCGAGAAATCGCTGGAACCGCGCCGGCGGACGGACACTCGCTAGCGAGTTCTGGTCCGGGCAGGCGAGGGGTAGGCGGCTGGTTCGCCTACAAAGGCCGGCCCGCTGCAAAGCCCGCGCCGCCGCCAAAGATCCCGGCGCCAGCTCCCGGTTCGCCTAAGCAAACCCCGGCGGCCGCTCCTGGTACCCCGGAGCCGCCGGAGCCCGCAAAAGAATCCGGTGCAGGGCAAAAGCCGCAAAAATAGCAATTTGCAGGTAGCGGCGGTGACTCTTTAAAACAAAAGGCGGTTGGGCGTTTCCCGCCGCTCGTGGCGCAGTGGGCTTGGCGGCGCCGCGCCAGTACACCATATTGGCATTGGTCGTCGCACGTCCCGCCTAGCCTTGCAGCGCGCGAACCAATAAGGAATGCACTCATTCCGGCTTATTGGGGGTGCGAAGGCAGCTCGATGCACGTCATCGAAATCGATTTTTGCGATCCCCCCGCGGCGGCTCACGCGCTTCGCGATCTGCCGTTTCTCACCTTTCTCGACAGCGCGATGGCCGATAGGAAGCTTGGGCGCTATAGTTTTGTTGCGGCTGATCCTTTCGCCCTGTTCGAGGCCCGCGAGGCGGGGAAGGATTGGGTAGCGCGCCTTAAGGCCATCTTAGCGACTTATCGAACCGCGCCCCTGCCGGGATTACCTCCTTTTCAGGGAGGGGCCGCCGGGCTTTTTTCCTACGAACTAGGGCGCAGTCTGGAGCGCCTACCAAAGCCCGCGGTGGATCGCCTCTCTTTCCCCGATCTTTCGCTTGGGCTCTACGATGTGGTGGTTGCCTTCGATGTGATCGAGCGGCGCGGGTTTATCCTGTCGACTGGTTTTCCCGAGACGGAGGGGCCGGCGCGGCACCAGCGTGCGATCGAGCGCGGACGCTGGTTCGAGGTGCGGCTCCGGTGCTCCCCAATTGCTCCCCCCACGGGGAGCCTTCCACTCAAAGGCTGGACGAGCAATTTCACGAAGGCAAGCTATGAGCAGATGGTTCGCGAAGTCATCGAACGGATTCTCTGCGGCGACATATTTCAGGCCAATGTAGCGCAGCGGTTCGAAGCCGCGGTGCCTCCGGATTTCGATCATTTTGGCTTCTACCGCCGCTTGCGCGCGCTCAATCCGGCTCCTTTCGCGGCCTACCTCGACCACGCGGATTTTGTCATCGCCTCGGCCTCGCCGGAGAGATTTCTCAAGGTCGAGGGCGATCGCGTCGAGACCCGGCCGATCAAGGGCACGCGGCGCCGTTTCGCCGATGCTGTCCTCGACGCCCTGCAAGCGCGAGCGCTGACCGAGAGCCGCAAAGATCGCGCCGAAAACGTCATGATCGTCGATCTTTTGCGCAACGATCTTTCGAAAGTTTGCCTGCCTGGCTCGGTGCAAGTGCCGCGGCTTTGCGGCCTTGAGACCTATGCCTCGGTCCACCATCTGGTTTCGTCTGTCGTTGGGCGCCTGCGGGAAGGGCAGGGCGCGGCCGATGTTTTGGCCGCCGCCTTTCCCGGCGGCTCCGTCACCGGCGCGCCAAAAGTCCGGGCGATGGAAATCATCACCGAAATGGAGGGCCATGCGCGCGGCCCCTATTGCGGCGCGATCGGCTACATCGGTTTCGATGGCACCATGGACACCAGCATCGTCATCCGCACCGCGGCTTTTCGCGGCGGCACCTGCGTCGTGCAGGCCGGCGGGGGGATCGTCACGGCATCCGATCCCGCCGCTGAATATGACGAAACGCTGGACAAGGCGAGGGCAATTTTCGAGGCATTTGGCGCGAAGGAATTGGCGCGGTGATACTCGTCATCGACAATTATGATTCCTTCGTGCACACGGTTGCCAATTATCTTCGCGAACTGGGTGGCGTGCCGGAAGTGGTTCGCAACGATGCAGTCTTGCCGCGCGAAAAACCCGAAGCCATCGTGATTTCGCCTGGGCCCTGCACGCCGGACGAGGCGGGGGTGTCGATGCGGCTCGTAGCGGAATTTTCCGGGCGCGTGCCGATCCTCGGCATTTGTCTTGGCCATCAATGTATCGGCCAGGTGTTTGGTGGCCGGGTTATCCGAGCGGCGCGTCCGATGCACGGCGAGGCAAGTTTTGTGCGCCACGAGGCCTCGACTATTTTGGAGGGCTTGCCCAATCCGGTCAGTGCCGGGCGTTATCACTCGCTGATCGTGGAGCTCGATCAGCCAGATGGTCCACTTGCAGCGGTCGCCTGGTCGAACGAAGGCGAGATCATGGCAGTGCAACATCGGGAGCATCCGACGTTCGGTGTGCAGTTTCATCCTGAATCGATCCTCACCGATCATGGCCATAGGATGCTGCGCAATTTTCTCGGCCACGTCGGGCGCCCATGATGCGTGCATGGCAGGATGGGCGAATTATCGCGCTGGACGACGCGCATGTTTCCATAGCCGATCGCGGCCTTCTGCTGGGCGATGGTGTGTTCGAGACGATGGCTGTGAGTGACAGCCGGATTTTCGATCTCGACGCGCATCTCGACCGGCTTGCTTCCGGTCTCGACGTTCTGGGTTTTACCGGATCGGTCGATATCGCAAAACTTAGGTCCGGCATCGCGAGTTTTATTGCCGCCAAAGATGCGTCTTGCGGCGTCTTGCGCCTTACAGTGACGAGAGGGACAGGCCCGCGCGGTCTCGCCCCGCCTGAGGCGCCTCATCCAACGATTTTCATGACGCTGTCCCCCATGCCAGCGGCGCGAAAAACTCCTCTTTCTCTGTATATTGCGACAGTGACGCGGCGCAATGAGCATTCCCCCCTCGCGTGCATCAAGGCGCTGCCCTATCTCGACAATGTGCTGGCGCTTTCCGAGGCCCGCGCAAAAGGCGCGGAAGACGCGCTGATGCTGAACACACGCGGAACCATCGCCTGCGCAAGCGGCGCCAATGTCTTCGTTATAAGGGACGTGCGCCTGGAAACGCCGCCGGCTGGCGATGGCGCTTTGCCGGGAACCATGCGGGCGCTGGTGCTGTCGCTGGCGAAACAGGCGGGGTTGGCGCCGGTCGAAAAATCGTTGGATGCCAACGACCTTGCCGCGGCGGACCATGTTTTCTTGACCAACAGCATTAACCGCGTGGTGGAGGCAAGCGAATGCAATGGCTTGCCGCTTGGGCGGCGAGTGGGCGACGCAATCGTGCGACTCCGCGCGCTTATCGCGGCGAAATTCGACGCGGGGTGAGCACGCCGGTCTTCATCAATAATTGCATTTCTGGTTTCAATGCCTATATTCGCATCCCAAATATTCCATGGAGCGCCGCGATGACCTTGATGCTCGCGAGCGTGACCAGCCCGGCCGAGGCGGAAGCGGTTTGGGCCGGTGGCGCGGACATCATCGATGTGAAGGACCCGGCGAAGGGCGCGCTCGGCGCGCTTGATGTGGATGTCGCGGCGGGCATCGTTCGCTCGGTTGGCAAACGCAAGCCGGTAAGCGCCGCCGCAGGCAGCTCGCTTGGCGAGCCGGGGGCGGTCGTTGACGCAGTCGCCGCGATGGCCGCGACCGGAGTCGATTACGTAAAGGTTGGCTTCTCGCCCGGCAAGTCCGGAGCCGATTGCGTGCGGGCATTGGGGCCACAGGCGAGCAACATCAAGCTCGTCGGAGTACTATTTGCCGATTGCACGCCAGACCTGGATATGTTGGCGCTCATGGCCAATAATAATTTTACCGGCGCAATGCTCGATACCGCGAAAAAAGGCGCTGGGCGCCTGCTCGATCATATGGGCGTCGCCGCGCTCGACCACTTTATCGGCCGGTGCCGCGAGAACGGACTGACGCCGGGCCTCGCAGGCTCGCTCGAAGCGCCGGACGTGCCGCGCCTTCTTCCGCTGCAGCCGGATTATCTCGGCTTTCGCGGTAGTCTATGCCAAGGGCGGGCGCGCGAGGCCGCGATCGATGCGGCCTCCGTGCAGATGATCCGAGATCTCATTCCGCGCGAATCCGATGGCCAAGATGGATCCTCTGAGACGAGGATCGACTGGCGCCTCCTTTTGGGACGAGGATTTGTTCCGGCCAAGGAACAACTCGTCGAAACCGATTTGATTTTCGTGCACGATCTCGTGCTCCCTTGCGCCATCGGCGCCTATGACTTCGAACGCGTCCAAAACCAAAACGTGCGTTTCAACATCGACGTGGAGGTGAGACGCAACGATCGGCGATTCGACGACATGCGCGGCGTTTTCTCCTACGATCTCATTATCGACGCCATCAATATTATCCTTGGGCGGGGCCATGTCGATTTGATCGAGACGCTGGCGAGCGGGGTCGCGGACGAAATTTTGCGTTACTTATGTGTTGTGCGCGTGTGCGTCCGGGTCGAAAAACTCGATGTCGTGCGTGGCACGGTTGGCATCGAGATAAAACGCGAACGCGCGGCGGACCAGGCCGCCGCTGGCGCGCGCGCGCCGGTCCCCCCGGGCAATGCCGCGTAACCGGAAATCATCGTGCGTCACGATCGTCAAACTTGGCGGCAGTCTCGCGCATACGCCGCAAATTCCGGCCTGGCTCGAAGCGCTCGCCGCATGGGGCGGCCCGCTCGTTCTCGTCCCGGGCGGCGGCGCCTTTGCCGATTGCGTGCGGGCGGCACAAAGTGCCATGGGATTTGACGATACGGCGGCCCACCGCATGGCGCTCATGGCGATGGGGCAATTTGGCATCGCGCTTGCGGCGTATTCGGCGGCGTTTACATTAGCGGCCTCCCGCGATGAGTTGGACCGCGTATTGAGCGCCGGCGAAATTCCTGTCTGGCTGCCCGAGAAGATGGTTCTTGGCGCTTTGGACGTGCCCGCGTGTTGGAATGTAACCTCGGATTCGCTCGCGGCTTGGCTCGCCTGGACCTATCGCGCTCGCAGGTTGCTGCTCGTCAAAGCGAGCGATCTGGCGGCGCCGGGCTCAGTGCGCGATCTTGCCGCGGACAAAATCGTCGATCCGCTGTTTCCTCGCTTCGCCGCGCAAGCGCAAGCCGAGGTCTGGCTCGCGGGTCCGGCATCTCTAGCTGGAGCCGCGTCCATCTTGCAACGCGGCGGCATGCCCGGTGTCCGAGTAGCACTTCCTTGAAAGGGTCCGGGCGCCTAAGGCATGGTAGGTTTGCGCGCGCGGCATGGATTGGCAACATATGAGCAAAGTCGTCACGCCGCGCTGGGGTTGGGCGCTCACCGGCTCCGGCCATTTCTTCAACGAGTGCCTCGATCTCGCGCGTGAATTGGAGCATGTCGACCTCTTCGTCAGCAAGGCCGCCGGCGAAGTATTGCGTCAGTATAAGCAAAAGCTCGATCTGCCGAAGACCGCCCGCGTGTACAAGGATACCGCCGCGAGTTCGCCGCAGGTCGGCTATTTTTATCATGGCGTGTACCATACGCTTGTGGTGGCGCCCGCGACATCGAACATCGTCGCCAAGTTCGTCTCAGGGATCTCGGACAATCTGGCTAGCAATGTTTTTGCCCAGGCGGGCAAATGCCGGGTTCCTTCCATCGTGTTTGCCTGCGATACCGCGCCGGAGCTTTTGACCCGCTCGCCCGATGGCATGGTGAAAGTCTTTCCGCGCCGGATCGATCTTGAGAATACCGAGAAACTGAAAGGCTTCGAGGGTACCTATGTCGCGGAGTCTCTCGACGAGCTGAAAGCTTTCGTCGCCCAGCGCAGGAGCGATTTGAAACTTGGATGAGCGAGCGGCTTCTCTTCCTCACCGGACATCTTGCCTATCCGCGCCTTGAGCGGCTGATGCGGTCGATAGGCGAGACCACTTTCAGCTGGGAAGTGTGCGACATCGGGGTGAAGGTGGCGGCCCTCATGACCGAAGCCATTATCGTGCGCCGCCTGGCTCGCCCGGTTTTGGCGGATCGCATTATCTTGCCCGGCCGCTGCCGCGCCGATCTCGCGCGTCTGTCGAACCACCTCGGGGTCCCGGTCGCGCGAGGACCCGATGAACTGAGCGATCTTCCCATTTATCTCGGGGGTGGCGGGCAAGCGAAGGATCTGTCGGGTTTTTCGATTCGTATTTTCGCGGAGATCGTCGATGCGTCCGCGATGCCGGTTGCGGCCTTGCTCGCCCGCGCGGGTGCGCTGCGAAAAGCTGGCGCCGATGTGATCGACATTGGATGTCTTCCCGACACGCCATTTCCGCATCTCGAGGCGTGCATCCGTGCCTTGAAAGCGGCTGGGCATAGTGTCAGCGTCGATTCCGCCGACCGGCAAGAACTCGCGCGCGGCGCCAAGGCGGGAGCGGATTTTCTTCTCAGCCTCGATGAAGACACTCTTGATGTCGCGGAGGGCACGGGCGCCACACCAATCCTGGTACCGGCGCCGCACGGCGATCTCGATTCCCTTGTCCGAGCCGCGAACGACGCCGGGCGGCGCGGGATTTCCTTTATCGTCGATCCAATCCTCGATCCGATCCATTTCGGATTTGCCGAATCCCTAACCCGTTATATCGAAACGAGGCGCCGTCTTCCGTGCGCGGAAATGATGATGGGAACCGGCAATCTCACCGAATTGACCGAGGCGGATTCTGGCGGCGTTACAGCCGTCCTCGCAGGGATTTGTTCGGAACTCGGCATTCGCAATGTGCTCACCGTTCAGGTGAGCCCGCATACGCGGCGCACGATAGAGGAGCATGACGCGGCGCGGCGCCTCATGTTCGCGGCCTCCAAGGATGGCGCCTTGCCCAAGGGCTACGGCGCCGGGCTCCTCGCGCTCCACGATCTCGCGCCCTATCCTTCGCCGGCCCGAGAGATCGCGGGGCTCGCGGAGGAAGTGCGGGACGCGAATTTTCGTGTCATGACGGCCGAGGATGGAATTCATGTGTTCAACCGCGACGGGCATCATATTTCGCGCGACGCTTTCTCCCTCTATCCGAAGCTCGGGGTCGAGGCGGATGCCGCGCATGCGTTTTATCTGGGCGCGGAGCTTGCCAAGGCCGAGATCGCATACGCTCTCGGCAAACGCTATACACAGGACGAGCCGCTCGAATGGGGGCGCGCGGTTGATACCCAAGAAGAAGACAAGAACCGCCTGCGCGAGGCAGGCCATACGCTACGCAAAAATGTATGACGCGATGTTTGCGCGCATGGCGGCAGGCCGGATGCTTGAGGAGATCGCATAGTGCCAATGATCCGGGAGGCCATTGTCACGACCATCGATCGAATGGGCGTGGCGCATCTCGCGCCGCTTGGCTTGATCGAGGACGGGCAAA
>DATBQJ010000247.1:0-6001 GCA_036560885.1 Methylocella sp. | reverse complement strand
CCGTACGGCATGATCGTTGCCGCAAACATTGCGGCAAACACGAAGGGAACCCGCTTGGGTCCATGGAATGGAAACATAAATCGCGCCGGGTCGGTCATCAGACATCCTCCGATCATGAATCGAGTTTTCGGCTTCAACGCGTCCAACGGCGCATGCTCAACCAACTTCGCCGGGCGGTCGGACGCTCTCTGGATGACCCGCCACTGATGGGGACGAGTGAGAGGGTCATGCAGATTTTGGGCAGCTAGACAGCCGGCTTGTCGTCAAATCGCCGGCAAATTTCGCCAAACACGAGTGGAAGCAAGCCGCTACGCGCATTTAGCGGACGATCCGATCAAGAAGGCGGCTAACGAGATTTCTATGACTATCCATGCTGCCTTCACAAATCGAGCCGAGTTGGAGATCATTCCATTGGAGCGAGAGGCTTAAACCGATTATCCGATGTCCAGACATGACTCGTCACCTTCCGCGACTCTCGTTCATCCGCTTGCCGAGCGCAGCTTCTAGCTGGGCTAGCTCTTCGGCATTGCCGCAATCCGAGAGGAGCGGGGGAAAGGCCTCGCTGGTCGCGTCCGAAAGCACCCAACCCAATGGTGCCTGTACCGGCGCCGGCTTCCCCTGTTCATGATCCTTGCACATTGCCAAATGGGCGAAATAGGGTTTATGCGGCGTTGCGGTTGCGGGATCGGAAATCGCGACGCTCGTCTCCTTCGCGTTGGCGAGGGAATTGCCGACTTGCGTTTGAGGAGATGGATGCGTCGGCAGCTCCGCTTCGGAGTCAAATTCCGTACAGATTTCGACGGCGAGCTCGGCCGCAGCTCTGGTTCCATGCGCCTCCCGCACATGGGCTATGCCCTGAAACGGCGCCGAAAGCTCATTGATGTAAGCGTTCTCGACCTGCACCCGATCAAGCGAAAGATAATTGGCCTGATCGCTGGTGTTTTTCTGCGGAGCCGTTGAAGCGTTGTTGCTCGGCGGCGGCAGACTTTCACGCTCGGCGGTGCTCAGCAGGCATTTTCCGCCCTTCTCCGTCTCCTTAATCCGCACGAGTGTGCGGGTCTTGTCGAGGCCCGGATCGCTGCTGATCATAAGAATAACGAGCCTAACGCCAGGTGACTTGTTCTTGAGAGCCACACGCGCGGCGCGGGCGAGCTCGAGCGCCGACAGCGCGCCATAATTCTCGAAATATCCACCGTCGATGACGGAGCCGTTCTTGTCTCCGAGATTGCCCGCCGGCGAGACATAGGTGAAGCGCGCGCTGTTATGCGCCGCCGTGCTCGCCCGCACGTCCTTACCCAACACATGTAGTTCGTCGAGACTGTCGAGAAACACGTCGCGCTCTATCTTAACGTGTCCTGCGATAATCCGCTTGCCGGTCTCCTCGTGCGTACCGTTGAGCAAAAGGATCGGCCGCCAGCGCTTTGCCGCGGCACCGCTGTCGGGAAAGAAGCTGAGGAACGGCCGCGACAGCATTCCTTTGCTGGCATGCTCAAAGCTTTGCTCGAGCGCCACGCCGCGATCTCCTTGGCCGAAGTCCGGCAAGATATTCGATGGCGCGTCGACGAATATCCACGTCGCGAGCGCGGGCGCCAGAAAGTCCTCGGCGAGAAACTCGGTCGCCTGCGGGCTTGGTACGGCGCCTTCCTCGCGCGCTGCGAGCGCAGCCTCATAGGCCACGGCGCCGACGCTGCCGCCGGACACGCCGCTGATGGCGAAAAGATAAGGCGAGAGACCGCCATCGGTCGTCGCAAGATCCTTCTGCAGCTTCTCAAGCACTGTCGCGGTCCAGTAGGCGGCTCGGATGCCGCCGCCGGCCGTCGCCACGATGAGTATGGGGAGGGGTTCGCCAGGATGGGAGTTATGCGCCGTTTGTGCCTGCTCGTACCAAGCCTCCGCCGCTTGCTGGACTGTCATCCGGTTTTCAGGCAAAGCGACGAAAGTAAGGTCAGGCCGAATCTTGGGCGCCACGCAGTCCCCGCCTTCGCATAGCCGCACCCGATGGAAGGGCCTCACCCAAGCATTGGCGACCGCAAGCAGTAGTACGAACGCTCCGGCGTAAGATGTCACCGCGCGCGTATTGGGCTTGTCGCCGAATAACTTTTTCTCGACGGCCAAGCTCACCGCGAACTCAAAGAAATTGACGGCGGCGAGCATAGCGCCGAAGGCGAAATAGGCGACGACCATCGATCCGAAAAATCGCCCGACCTGCGTCGGGCTTACCCACACCGCTGCGGCGACGGCGACGGCGACGACGAAAAGGCCGACAGTGAAAAACGCAATCTCATTCCGCTCACGTTCCTCATCCTTTTTGCGCACCTGGGCGCTCGCATCGGGCCCAACGGGCTTTCGGCGCCGCAGCCAGCTGATCAGGGAGAGAAAGACGATCGCCGAGACGGCGATCGTGATGGTCGCCGAAACAAAGCCGCCAGGAATGGTGCGGCGCGAGGCGACGACTGCAAGTCCGCCGAGGAGCAGGCCCTCGCCAACGGTGGCGCTCCATTGCACCCAGAGCGCCAGCGGCGCAAGGTTACGATCCGTTCTTTCCGACAGCGACCGGTAATCGACGGCCCAGACGATCGCCGTAGCAAAAATGATGGCGAGCGGTGCCGCCCAGGCAATCCACCGCATCCCCTCGCTCGGTTGGCCCCATGCCGTCTCGGGAAGCACCCATGCCGCCAGAGAGAGATTGATCGCGGCAAATAGATGCGCACACACGCCGAGCAGGCGTGGTGGCCAGTAGAGCCATTTCTCGTCACCTTTGGGTTTCTCGAGGGTGCCGGATGTGATTGCCTCGCGCAGGCCAAGCCGCGCAGTGTGCCAGTTGTTGGCGGCCCAATAAATAAGCGCGAGGAAGAGAAATCCGAGTCGCCACGGCCTGTCGTCACCCATCAGGCTCACCCCGAGCTCGCGGCCCTGATCATTGATAAAGAGAATCCAGGCGGCCGCAAGAACGAGGACGACTGGCCGCCACATGGCGCCAAGCGCTCTCAAGAGGTTGTCCGCCATCGATATTATTCGGAGCAGAAGCGCGCAGGAGGCGAAGACGCAGGCCCAGGTGACGATCTCGCTCCAGTTCGCGACGCCGCTCCCCTCAGCGGACGCCGGCAAACGTTTAAAAATCAGCAGCGCAAACCCTGAAAGAAGGAATAGAGCGAGCATGGAAAGCCAAAACACATTGCTCGACCGCAGCAATTTCGCCATGTCAAACTCCCGCGCAGTTAACGAATTTGTTGAAAACACACAGGCTCTTTCGCAACGCCATCATCCGAGATTCCCCTGATGGCCTCACGCTTCGAGGTTAAACTGCCCCGACTGACGGGTTCTAGCAAGCCCGCACCGGCGCGTTGCCATAGAGCTTTATATTTAACGCCTACTCGCTGGCCGCCGATTTCTATTCGACGAAATGAACGCGATTCAGCGCAATCAAACCAACCAACATTCGTCCGCGCCAACCTATCCGGCATTGAGCCGGGATTCCCCCGATGGGCTCCGGTCCGGATGAACTTCCTCCACTTTGGCGCTTTTGACAAGACCAAGTCTCCGCGGTTGAGCGCCCAGGAGCGCGCAAAGTGGGATGGCCGGCCGTAACCGCCGCTGTGACAAGGAATATGGAAGAATTGCTTGCCATCAGGACGCACCTCTCCCATGGTTTGGCTGGAACTCATGACGCGCGAACGCTCTACGCCGTGGTCGCCAAGGGCGGCGGTCGGAGCTCCGCGATCATCCGCAAGATGTCCGCGAACAGGTCCCGTGGAATGGCCACCTCCGCCATCTGGAAAACGACGTAGCGCCCATGGCTGACGACCTTCGCGCCGATCTTGATCAGCTTTTCCTCGAGCGTCGTCAGCGACCACTCCTTGATCGGTTTCGGCGTCGCCAGGGCCCGCAAGAAATTGCCGAGATTGTAGGCGAGGGCGTGAAGCTGAAGACGCACGGCGTTAGCGGCAAAGGAGCCGCATGACAGCCGCGTCCAGTTGATCGCCCCTTTGCGTTCTGTAATGTACTCCCGGATTAACCGGACGCCTCGGACAGTTCGGACACTTCGGGCAGCACCCCTCGATGATTTTCCCGGTTCGCCGCACGAAGATCACAGGGCCGACAGATCGGTATTGTGGATGCGGCCGGCTCGCGACATTCGCGTTTCCCGACAGTGCAGGCCGCGAGGCGTGGTTCTGCCTCGAATGTCTCGATGTGGCCGGGAGGGTGTGACCGCGCCACGACGCACCGGGCCACCCAACTGCCGCGCGCCAGAAAAGTTTCCGAGCCCTCTCGCGCGCCCAAGGGCCTGCCGCGCTCGATTCGCGCCGAAATTTTTTCTGCCACGCGCGGGCGCGAAGGCGCCCGATTATTTTTTAAATAGGATCCATTGGAATTGTAGAGTTCGTGCCCGGTTAGATCCGGATTCGCGGTATCGGCCCGGAGGCAGATGTCCGGAAATCCGGCGATTTCGTTCAAGCTTCAAGACCGCGCCAAACTCGGCTAGACGGCCGAGGGGGAATTTTGAAATCGACTCTCAGAAACCGCTTAAGTCCGCATCACTCCTTGCGATAACGTCGACTAACTCCGTCTCCCATTCCGTACACCCCGAAGGTGTCCGCTTGAACGTCTGCGGCGGTCATTTTGAATTTGACGGTTATCTTATGTCCGGGTGATATAGCGTTAGAGTCTTTAGGATCGTAATAATCACGCCACTTCCCTCTCTCCGGGTACTCTTCATCCATGTATTTCAACTCTCCGACAAACTCATCACCGCGTAATTTACCGTATGCGATGATCGAACAGTCAGCTGCAGTGCTTGCGCCATTTGGTGTCCCTCCGGCGCTTATATAAACGGCCCAGTGATCACCGTCGTTGCGCACCTGCATCTCGCCCTTGCCGTCTTTATGTTTCGTATATTTGCCGATTGGAGATCCAGCCGCCCACGCGGACGTACTTATCAGCGACACTGCCAGGAGGGGTGGAGAACGTCACAACGTTCATCGGTAAACCTCCTCAGCAACGCTCTCTAGACAGACACTATGTTCACCGGGATTCGCCGGATGGCCCCCAGTCCGGAAGCCAACATCCTCTCACTTCGAGTTTTTGACAAGGTCGCGAGCTCACCGAGAACGCCACCGAAGCACAGGATGGCGGACGACCGGCCAGAGCCCTCGGTCTGACAAGGGAAATAGCCAAAATTGCCTCTCATCTGGACGCACCTCTCCCGTCGATTGGCTCGAACTCCTGACGCGCGAACTTTTTCGATCGCCTTTCCGTCGCCAGAGACGCCGAGAGACGATCAGATAGGCCGCGCCGACGCGCAAGAACGCGAAGATCGTCGACAAAATCGCGGCGTGATTCCTTACGACGGCTTCAGTCGCCCCAAGTCAGCGCGCATACGGCATTGGCGAAGTGCCCGGCTACATTAGCTTCCGCCCCCGGCGCATCCCTTTGCCGATAGTCTGACTGCCTGCCTTTACCTTCGCGCGCTTTCTGGCTTAATGCATGAGCGGCCGTGGCGGGCTGTGCAGCACGATCTCCTCGGGATGGTGCGGCGCGTGCTTCTCGACGAATACGCTCGTCAGAATGCGCTCCGCCCAGGCGCGGTTCACGACCCTTTCAATTTCCGGCTCACGCGCGGCGAAACGTCGGGCGCCGTGTTCCGTGTCCAATACGAAACCGCAGAAGTCGCCAAAGCGGTCGTAGACAACGCTCTCCACTTTGCCCGTGAACGCCTCGCGCAGCTCCCCCGGCTCGCAGACAGGCCGCCCCGGCCTGTAGCCGCCGAGGGAGGGCGGGATGGCGCCGGGATCGCCGCCGACGCCGTGCACGCGCCCCGCAAGGAGGTCGACATAGCGCACCAGCACGGGATACCAGGGGCTCGCCTTCGGCCAGCCTTCGAGCCGCGCCTTCAGAATAGCCAGCGTCATTTCTTCTGCGGGCCGCATGGCCGCACCAGTCGAGACGGGAATCTTTACTTGGAAAGACCCGACAATGTAGCGCTCCCAAACCTGTGGCGCCG
>DATBQJ010000246.1:0-41497 GCA_036560885.1 Methylocella sp. | reverse complement strand
TCCTCGACCGGCGCGCTTTCGCTCGAAGCGGTGCCGCAAAAGCTTCTCATCGTGGGGGCGGGCATAATTGGCCTCGAGCTCGGCTCGGTCTGGCGCCGCCTTGGCGCGGCGGTGACCGTCATCGAATATTTGGACCGCATTTTGCCGGGATTCGACGGCGAAGTTGGCAAGCAGTTCCAGCGCATGCTGGAGAAACAAGGTTTTGAATTTCGTCTCGGCCATAAGGTGGCAGGGATCGAAAAAACCAAAGCGGGCTTGCAAGTCCGCATCGAACCTTCCGGCGGAGGCGAGGTTATTTTGCTCGCCGCCGATGTGGTCCTCGTCGCGGTTGGCAGGCGTCCTGTCACCGAAGGGCTGGGCCTTGAGGCTCTCGGCGTCGCGCTGGACCGAGGCCGCGTCGTGATCGATGATCGATTTGCCACCAATGTCGCGGGGATCTATGCGATCGGCGACGTCGTGCGCGGCCCCATGCTCGCACACAAAGCCGAGGACGAGGGGATCGCGGTTGCCGAGATACTCGCGGGCCAATATGGTCATGTGAATTACGAGGCGATTGCCTCCGTTGTCTACACCACGCCGGAGATTGCCTGCGTTGGCGCGACCGAGGAAGAGCTACAGGCCAAGGGAGTTGCCTACAGAAGCGGAAAATTTCCGTTCACCGCGAACGGCCGCGCGCGGGCGATGCGGCGAACGGACGGCTTTGTAAAAATCCTCGCGGACGCGGCCTCCGACCGCGTGTTGGGCGTTCACATCATCGGCGCGGGGGCAGGCGAACTCATCGCGGAAGCCTGCGTGTTGATGGAGTTCGGCGGCTCGGCGGAGGATTTGGCCAGAACCTGCCACGCGCATCCAACTCTTTCGGAAGCGGTACGCGAAGCCGCGCTCGCGGTGGATAAAAGAGCGATCCACATTTGAGTATCAGCCGCATTAACCACTTGTCCGATTCCGCGCCGAACGACGCCCCTTCACAACTTCGCCGCGATCTCGGCGCCGGCCGCAGCGATCTGCCCATCCTGCGCCGATTGCACGCCCGATACGCCAATCGCGCCGATGACTTGATCATTGTTCAGCAAGGGCAGGCCGCCTTCAACCGGCATCGCGCCCGGCAAAACGAGCATCGCCAGGCGGCCGTTCGTAACCATCTCATCGAAGACTTTGGTCGGCCGTTTGAACAGAAACGCGCTACGCGCCTTTTCCTGGGCGACGGAAGTGGAGCCAACCGGCGCCTCGTCGAGCCGTTGCAAAAAGAGAAGATTGCCGCCATCGTCAAGCACGGCGATCGTCACATTCCATTTGTTCTTCAGCGCCTCGGCCTCCGCGGCGGCGGCGATGTGCTTGGCATCGGCGAGGGTGAGGGCGAGTTTATTGTACATCCGCAGAGTCTCCTTGGGTGCGAGCCGGTGAAGCCCGCATTTAGCCGCATAAACCTCACACGTTCTTAAAAGTAAACGGCGGGATGCCGCGCGGCGATTCATCGGTGTTGATAAAGCGAAGCGCCCGGTGGCTAAGAGGCCGATCCATATATGAACAACACACGTTCCCGAGGGATCGGAGGCAGCGCGCGCGGTATCGGTAAAGAAGCAGCGGATTTTTTCGTTGAAGAGGTATAAATTGCGGCTTTTAGGGTGAAAGATTTGGCGATGCCTGGAGAGGAAATTTTGCGTCGTGGTACTGCTCCGTCGCCCGCCCGCGCTCGTGCCGAAGATTTTTGCAAGGACTACGGCCTAAAAGTTCCCGTTCTGCTTGCGCCGATGGCGGGGGCGTGCCCGGTGGCCTTGAGTGTGGCCGCCGCCAACGCTGGGGCGATGGGCGCGATGGGCGCCCTGTTGACCCCGCCAGAAGGCATTGCTGCATGGTCGGACTCATTCCGGCGCGAGAGCAATGGAACTTTCCAGCTCAATCTATGGGTTCCCGATCCGCCGCCCGCGCGCGATGCGGAGGCCGAAGAAAAAGTCCGGCGTTTCCTGGCACAATGGGGTCCCGAGGTTTCGCCAGAGGCGGGCGATGAGCGCCCGCCAGATTTTGCGGCGCAATGCGCGGCGTTGCTTGCGGCAAAACCCCGCGCCGTCTCCTCGATCATGGGGCTCTTTCCGCCCGAATTTGCCGCCGCCCTAAAGGCGCGCGGGATTGCCTGGTTTGCCACCGCGACCACCGTCTCCGAGGCGATCCGCGCCGAGGCGGCGGGAGCGGATGCAATCGTCGCGCAAGGGATCGAGGCCGGCGGCCATCGCGGCACCTTCGATTCTGCCGCGGCCGAACGGCAGGGCGCGGGAATGTTGGCCCTGGTCCCCCGGCTTGCCGATCGGCTTTCCATCCCGGTGATCGCGGCGGGCGGGATCGGGGATGGGCGCGGGATCGCTGCGGCTCTGACGCTCGGCGCCGCCGCGGTTACGATCGGCACCGCTTTCCTCCGCTGCCCGGAAGCCCAAATCAACCCGGCATGGGCCGGGGCGCTTGTCGAACTTGAACCGGAGGACACGGTGCTGACCCGCGCCTTCAGCGGCCGGCTCGGACGAAGCATCAACAATGCCTTTGTCCGGGCCGCCGCCGCGGATGGTGCGCCACCCCCCGCGCCCTATCCTGTCCAGCGCGGACTGACCCAAGCGTTGCGGGAAGAGGCGCAGAGAACGAACCGCAAGGACCGGCTGCAAGCCTGGGCGGGACAATCCGCTGCGATGGCGCGCGCCGAACCTGCCGGGGAAATTGTGCGGCGCATCTGGGAAGAGGCAAACAACCTGTTGCCTTAAAGTCCTCGGACGTTGCTAAACGGAGCGCGCCACCATAGGTATCACGATCGGAAACGGGGCCATGAGGCCTGGCGAGGTTCGCCCTATGTCCCATTCGGTCACGGAGGCGATCGAGGCGATCGCGCATGGCGAAATCGTCATCGTCACCGATGACGGTGACCGCGAGAACGAAGGCGATTTGATTTGTGCCGCGTCGCTTTGCACGCCGGACAAAATGGCCTTCATTATCCGCAATTGCTGCGGCATCGTCTGCGCGCCGGTGACCGCCGCCGACGCCAGGCGACTAAACCTCCAGCCGATGGTGGCAGCCAATGACGCGCCGCACACCACCGCCTTCACGGTGTCGGTCGATGTCAAGCATGGTTTGACGACCGGTATTTCGGCCGAACAGCGCTGCAATACGGTTCGCGGTCTCGCCAATGGCAATTTTGGGCCGGCCGATTTTGTCCGCCCCGGCCATGTGTTTCCGCTTATCGCGCGGGAAGGCGGGGTTCTCATGCGCTCTGGCCATACAGAGGCGGCGGTCGATCTTTGCCGGCTCGCGGGCTTGCCCCCGGTGGGGGTGATCTGCGAACTCGCCAACGACGACGGCACTGTCATGGCCGGACTGCAAATCGAGGCTTTTGCCGCAAAACACGAACTTAAACGCATTTCGGTCGCCGATCTCATTGCGCATCGCCAAGCACGTGAAAAAATCGTCGAGCGCGTCAAGATTTTTCAAGTCATCGGCACCAGCGGTCCGCTTACCGGCTATGCCTATGTCACGCCTTTTGATCCTGTGCAGCATTTCGCCTTCGTCCAAGGCGACATTGGCGATGGCCGCGATGTTCCCACAAGACTGCATCGGGTGGATATTATCGCCGATGTGATTGCGGGCGGCGACAGCATCCGCAAGACCTTCGCGGAGTTCAAGAAGAACGGCCGCGGGGTGTTTATCTTTTTGCGCGATGGTACAGCGGGTGTTCCGGTCAATACCGCCGGAATGGAGAGGCCCGATTCCGAGACCAAACGCACCAGGGAATGGCGCGAAATCGGTCTCGGCGCCCAGATCCTGCGCGATCTCGGGATCTCGTCGATCCGCCTGCGCACGCCACGCCCGATGACCTATGTCGGCCTCTCTGGCTTCGGCATCGAAATTTCGTCGAGCGAGGGGCTGGAATAGCGGTTCGCCCAGGCCGGATAAAGCGATTGAGACTGTTGCGCGAGCCGCCACCGCATGGTTGCAGCCGCCAGGCTCGTTGCGATCACTATGCAGGATTTGCGAAGGCTCATCGCCCATTTGTCAAAGCAGCGTCCCTCAGGCATGCGCTATAATTAGCTTTGGTCAAGCTGGCGGCGCCGCCGCCATCAAATCGGGTCCAAGCGCGCCCGCCGCCAAAAACAAACCTTTCAATTGCAATCCTGTAATCGCAACTGTTGTCCCGGCCTCCGGCATATTTCCTCGGCCGGGCAAAATGCTTTATCGTGGATTCGAAGCCTTCAGTTTGGAGCCCTGCCATGCCACATCAGCATGCGAACGGCATTCCGCCAAAAAATGTGCCGCGAGTAGAACGCTACGCAGCAGGCCGAGCGCTTCGCAATCGCGTGGCGCGCGAAACCCATGCCGAGTGTCCGCCGGCGACCGGCCGCGACCCGGTCGCCATTCTCCATGAGACCGATGGCGCGCGCATCCCGGAATTGCTGCCGATCCGGTATCAGCGGATGCTGCAATCGCCCTTCACCTTCCTGCGCGGTGCCGCCGCAGTAATGGCGCATGATCTCGCGACGCTTCCTCGGCTTGGCATCCACGTGCAGGCCTGCGGCGACTGCCATTTGATGAATTTCGGGGTTTTCGACTCGCCCGAAGACCGCATTCTCTTCGACATTAACGACTTCGACGAGACTTTGCCCGGCGTTGATTTCACGGTGGACCTGAAGCGACTGGCGGCCAGCGTAGCTGTCGCCGCTCTGAATGCGAACATGCCAGACAAAAAGGCGCGCGGTCTTGCCCAAGCTACGGTAAAATCCTATCGCGACTTCATCCTCGAACTTGCCGCGAAGACGCCGCTCGAAGTCTGGCACACGCGGATGGACTTCGACCGCGAAGTCAAGCGGATTGCCGACGACAGACTGCGTGAGATAATTTTCTCCACAATGGTGAAGGCAAAAAAAGATTTGACGGCCGACGATAATTTCCCGCATCTCGCGGCGGCGAAAGCAGGCGTTGCCCATATCCAGGACCGCCCGCCGTTAATCTATCATTTCGACTCGGAGGCAACAAAGGGCTACAAGATTCACGCCCATTCCGCGTTCACCAACTACCGGGGCTCGCTCCTGCCCGAACGGCGGGCGCTCATCGAGCGCTACACGCTCACCGACATCGCTTTCAAGGTTGTCGGCGTCGGCAGCGTCGGCACATTCTGCGCGATCGGGCTTTTCATGACGGCGGATGGAGAGCCATTGTTCTTGCAGGTCAAGCAAGCGCTGGAATCTGTTCTCGAAAAGATCGCCGCGCCGCCGCCAGGCCTTTCACACCAAGGACGCCGCGTGGCCGACGGGCAGCGCGCGATGCAGGCCGCGAGCGATATTTTTTTGGGCGTTACAGAAGATCCGCAAACCAACCGGCAGTTTTACGTTCGTCAACTCAAGAATCGACACCTCGGTTCGATCGGCGAGGTCATCGAAGGAAGAGCTCTCGATGCCTATGCGAACCTTTGCGGCAGAACGCTTGCCCGGGCGCATGCGCGCAGCGGCGACCCTGCATTGCTCGCCGGCTATATGGGAAAATCGGAAGTGCTCGATGACTCCCTTGCTTCATTTGCAATGGCCTATGCCGCGCTAACAAAGCAGGACCATGCCCAGCTGAAGGCCGTGATCGGCAAAAGAGCCGGCCTTGCGAACAAATGATTTCATCTGATTCCGTGCATCGGGACCATTTCTTTCACAGCGTGGACGAAGCGATTAGGACGCTCGCGAAAAAGACCAATGAGTTTCCCGGTAATAAGGAGTAGAAACTGGGTTCAACGGAGAACCGCGCGGGGCGGGCGGAAGGCTTGGCGCGTTGCCCGGCCGCCGTGGGCCGCGGCCGCCTGAAGGAGATTGTTGTCATGGGTCTATTGCCGGATTTTTTTGGGGTTGGACCGTTTGCGCCGAACGCGCGGCCACGGCGGGCCCCGGCGCGAACCGCCGTCATGCTCGGCTGCGTGCTGGTCTTGGGGGTCGCCGGAGGCGCCGGACCAATTCCCGGCGCGGCCTTCGCGAGGGGACCTGAGTCCCTCGCCGATCTCGCGGACGCGGTCAGCGATGCCGTGGTGAATATCTCGGCGACGCAGACCATGGACGACAAGCGCGCCGAGAATGCGCCGCAATTGGAGCCGGGTACGCCCTTCGACGATCTTTTCGAGGAGTTCTTCAAGCGCCGCCAGCAGGGCGGCAACGACCGGCAAGATCAAAAACAACACCAACGCAAATCGAATTCGCTCGGCTCCGGCTTTGTCGTCGATCCATCCGGGGTCGTCATCACCAACAATCACGTCATCGCCGATGCCAATGAAGTAACGGTTATTTTCACTGATGGCCAGAGACTGAAGGCTCAGGTGGTTGGCAAGGATGAAAAGGTCGATGTCGCGGTGCTTAGGGTGAAGCCAGACAAGCCGCTCAAGGCGGTGAAATTCGGCGACAGCGACAAGATGCGCGTAGGCGATTGGGTGGTCGCCGTCGGCAACCCCTTTGGGCTCGGCGGCACGGTCACCGCAGGCATCATTTCGGCCCGCCATCGCAACATCGAGTCGGGTCCCTACGACAATTATTTTCAGACCGACGCTGCGATCAACAAGGGCAATTCGGGCGGGCCTTTGTTCAACATGGCGGGCGACGTGATCGGGATCAACACCGCGATCCTGTCGCCATCCGGCGGCTCGATCGGAATTGGCTTCGCCACCCCCGCGGCAACGGTTATACCGGTCATCGATCAATTGGAAAAATTCGGCGAGACACGGCGCGGCTGGCTTGGCGTGCACATCCAAAACGTCGACGATACGATCGCCGAAAGCCTCAATCTTGGCCAGTTGCGCGGTGCGCTCGTTGCCGGAACCGACGACAAGGGGCCGGCCAAGGCGGCGGGCCTCAAGGCCGGGGATGTCATAGTCAAATTCGATGGAATTGAAATCAAGGAGTCGCGCGATCTGCCCAAAATCGTCGCTGCGGCGGCGGTCGGCAAGGATGTCGAAATCGTCGTGATCCGCCAAGGCAAGGAGATCACCAAGACCATCAAGCTCGGCCGCTTGGAAGACAATGAAAAGCAGGCTTCGCTTGGAGCCAAGCGCGGCGAGGCGGGCAAGCAGGCAATCGCCGGCCCCGTCGAAAAGGCACTGGGTATGGAATTTTCGAGCCTCACGGACGATTTGCGGCAAAAATTCGCCATCAAGAACAATGTCGCCGCGGGAGTCGTCATTACTGGCGTGGATCCAGACTCCGCCGCGGCGGACAAACATGTCGAGGCTGGCGACGTGGTCATGGAAATCAATCAGGAACCCGTCAAGGAACCCGCCGACATCGCCAAAAAAATCCAGGCTTTGAAGAAGGGCGGCAAGAGGTCGGCGCTCCTTCTTGTCGCCAACGGTCAAGGCGAAGTGCGTTTCGTGGCGCTCGGCTTGCCCTGATGTGAGCGTGGCCCCAGGGGTGGCAAAGCCGGGGACCGTTTCTGCAGCATTGCCTGCTTGACATGTTGCGGCAACGTCCCTAATTACAGGCGGCCTTGTTAGCACTCGTCCAGAATGAGTGCTAACAAGGCGCAGCTTCAAACCAGCCGTAAGCTTGGCAAGGCGCTCCCGTGATGACAATGGGGGCGCCGCCAGCGGCGTAGAAGGGAACCAAAAGACATGCACTTTCGTCCTTTGCACGACCGGGTCGTGGTGAAACGTCTTGAAGGCGAGGAAAAGACCAAGGGCGGGATCATCATCCCGGATACCGCCAAGGAGAAGCCCCAGGAAGGCGAGATCATGGAGGTGGGGCCTGGCGGCCGCGATGAAAACGGCAAGCTCACGCCGCTTGATGTCAAGAAGGGCGACAAGATCCTGTTCGGCAAATGGTCGGGCACGGAGGTCAAGATCGACGGGCAGGATCTCCTCATCATGAAGGAAAGCGACATCCTCGGCGTCGTTGCCTGAGCCCGGCAAAGCCTTCACCCAACCCTTAAAGAATCCGTTTCAGGAGTTTCAAAATGGCAGCCAAAGACCTCCGCTTCTCATCCGATGCCCGCGACCGCATGTTGCGCGGCGTCGAAATTCTCAACAACGCGGTCAAGATCACTCTTGGTCCCAAAGGACGTAATGTCGTCATCGAGAAATCCTTCGGCGCGCCGCGCATCACGAAGGATGGCGTAACGGTCGCAAAAGAAATCGAACTTGCCGATAAATTCGAGAATTTGGGCGCTCAGCTGGTGCGCGAAGTCGCCTCGAAGACAAACGACCAGGCCGGCGACGGAACCACCACGGCGACCGTCCTCGCGGCTGCGATCGTCAGGGAAGGGAGCAAGGCGGTTGCCGCCGGCCTCAATCCGATGGACCTGAGGCGCGGCGTCGATCTCGCGGTCAACGCCGTCGTCGCCGATCTCAAGAAGAACTCGAAAAAGGTTACCTCCAATGCGGAGATCGCCCAGGTCGGCACGATTTCGGCCAATGGCGACAAGTCGATCGGCGAAATGATCGCGAATGCGATGCAGAAGGTCGGCAATGAGGGCGTCATCACGGTCGAGGAGGCTAAGAGCCTCGAGACCGAACTCGATATTGTCGAAGGCATGCAGTTCGACCGCGGCTATCTCTCGCCCTATTTCATTACCAATGCGGAGAAGATGATCGCCGAGCTGGAAGACCCTTACATTCTCATCCATGAAAAGAAACTGTCTTCGCTGCAGGCGCTGCTGCCGGTTCTCGAATCCGTCGTGCAGGCCGGCAAGCCGCTTGTCATCATCGCCGAGGACGTCGAGGGCGAGGCGCTCGCTACGCTCGTCGTCAATAAGCTGCGCGGCGGTTTGAAAGTCGCGGCCGTCAAGGCGCCGGGCTTCGGCGACCGCCGCAAAGCCATGCTCGAGGATATTTCGATCCTCAGCGCGGGCCAGATGATCTCGGAAGAGCTGGGTATCAAACTTGAAAACGTGACCTTGCAGATGCTCGGCCGCGCCAAGCGGATTCGCATCGACAAGGAAGAGACCACGATTATCGACGGCGCCGGTGAAAAGAAGGACATCGAGGCGCGGATCGCTCAGATCAAGTCGCAGATCGCCGATACGACCTCGGACTATGACCGCGAGAAGCTTCAAGAGCGTCTTGCCAAGCTCGCTGGCGGCGTCGCGGTGATCCGGGTTGGCGGCGCCTCGGAAGTGGAAGTGAAGGAAAAGAAGGATCTCGTCGATGACGCGCTCAATGCGACGCGCGCGGCCGTCGAGGAAGGCATATTGCCGGGTGGCGGCGTGCCGTTGTTGCGCGCCCTCAAGGCGCTGGACGGCATCAAGGTCCAAAATCCCGATCAGCAAACCGGTATCGAAATCGTCCGCAAGGCAATTCAGACACCGGCACGTCAGATTATCGACAATGCCGGCGACGACAGTGCGGTTATTGTCGGCAAGCTGATCGAGAATTCGTCTTATGCCTATGGATATAACGCCCAGACAGCCGAGTACGGCGATTTGATGAAGCTTGGCATCATTGACCCGACCAAGGTTGTGCGCATCGCGCTGCAAGATGCGGCCTCCGTTGCCGGTCTCGTCATCACCACCGAGGCGACCATCGTGGAAGCCCCGAAGAAGGAATCACTCGCCATGCCCGGCGGCGGAATGGGCGGAATGGGCGGAATGGATTACTAAGCCCATCCCTTCACCCTGGATTTTGCGCGAAAGGCCCCGGAACCCCGGGGCCTTTTTCGTCCCCGGCCCTCCGCATCCATTGCGGCGCGTCGCGATCACATGGAATCGGGTCATCGAAAGCGGATGTTGCCAGAGTCCGTCAATTCCTCCGGGAGCTGCGCCAAAGGCGCAAATTGTGCCCAGGCATTATTTTTTACAAAGCCATGCCGCGCCGGTTTCCCCTGACCGGAAAAATGCTTTAAGATCGCTGTCAATTAGAGCGGCTTAAGGGGGAGAAACACGAAGATGCGTCGAGCGTCCGCGCCGCCGCCGGACACGGCCGCCGACCGGAAAACCGCGACACGAGCGGACCTCCTGAACGCCGTTTACGCGTCGTGTCCCGCCCTTTCCCGCGCCCAGGCCAAACAAATTTTCGAAATGACCTTGGAAGAAATGACCGATGCGCTGGTGCGTGGCGAAACAGTGAAGCTGCGCTCCTTCGGCTTGTTTTTGGTGCGCGCCAAACGCCAACGCATGGGACGCAATCCGCGTACCGGCGTGGAAGTGCCGATCACGCCGCGCCGGGTTCTCACCTTCAAACCGTCGCCGGCCCTATGTGCATTCGTGAATGGCGTTGCGGCCGAAGAAGAGCCGGAGACGGGCGGTCGAACCTAAAGCTTGGTCTCAACAAGTTTTCCGGCCGGCAAATGCGACAAACAAAAGGCCAAAACGTCTTTCTTGCATGGCCCCTGGAGCCGGTCCGCCAATGGGTTCGACAAAACTTGGCGCTCGGTATTCAATTTCCTTCAAGTACCTTCGGAAATCTCGTCAGGTTTCTAATAACAAAAGGTTATCCATGCCGCTCCTTGCCGCCCTCGTGGGCCTTTTCTCGGCCGCCGCCGCCGCCGCCGGTTTGAAGACCGGTGACAACATCGTGCTGGTGCTCGCCGGAGCGGGGGTTCTCTGCGCCTTCACCACCTACCGCTCGCGGAGGATTTCGACATTCTTGCAAATCTTCGCGGCGATCTTCGCGGCCGAGACCGTGATTTTCGGCGCCATCTTTCTTGTCGCCGAGACCGGACTTTGGCCTTCTTCGCTGGAAGACTACGAGTTTCCCGAAAGCCTGCCGCTAACCGTCGCGATTTTTGGCATCCTCGTTTACGCGATTTCATTCATTCCGGTGGTGCGCTCGATGACCCGCATCGCCGACCGCTATTTCGATTCGAGCGACGAGACTCGCGCCCGCATCTGGCCATTTCCCGCCTTCGCGGCGCCGGAACGCCGCGTTGCCATCGCCATGGTCATCCTGCTTGTCGTGATCAATCAGGCGCAGGTCGGCATGAATCTGCGGCTGTCGTTCTTTAACCGCGATTGGTTCAACGCGATCCAAAACAAGGATGAGGCAACGTTCTGGTCGCAACTTTTCACTGTGTTCACGCCCTGGGCGTTTCTCTTTATCGCGTCGGCGGTCCTCGAATTTGTCGTTACATCGACCCTCATCATTCGATGGCGGCGCTGGCTCACCGGCCATTATGTGAACCGCTGGCTCGACGTGCACACTCATTATCGCATGTCGCTTACGGGCGGCGGTGCCGATAACCCCGATCAGCGCATCTCGGAGGACATCAGCCGCTTTATCGACGGCGGCCAGATCGGCTATGGTATTTACTCCTTTTCGATTCTGTTGATCGCGAATTTGAGCTCGCTGGTTTCCTTCGCCATTCTGCTTTGGGATCTTTCGGCGAACTTCACGCTGCCCTACACGGCGATCGCGGTACCAGGATTTTTGTTCTGGGTCGCGCTGATTTATGCCGGCGTCGGCACTCTCGTGACCCATTTTATCGGGCGCCCGCTCGTCCGCCTTTCTTTCGAGCGGCAGCGCTATGAAGCCGATTTCCGCTTTTCGCTCGCGAGATTGCGCGAATACGCCGAACAAGTCGCGCTGCTCTCCGGCGAGTCAACGGAAAAAATCTCACTCACGGCGCGGTTTGGCGCGATCGTCAGGAATTATTTCCAGATCATCGCGTGCCGCAAGAACCTCACCGCATTCACGGCGTCCTATGGTCAGATAAGCCCGATCATTCCCTATGTCGTTGCCGCGCCTTTTTATTTCGCGGGCAAGGTCACGCTCGGCATCATGACGCAGACAGCCAGGGCGTTTTTTCAGGTCAACGAAGCCTTGACCTTTTTTGTCACTTACTATGTTTCGCTCGCCGAATTCAAAGCGGTGCTCGACCGTCTGACGTCTTTCGAACTCGCGATCGAAAATGCGCGAACGCCGGGTTTTTCGCCTAAAGCGCGCGCGGATGCCACTCAGAAAAATCTCGACATCGAGGCTTTAAATGTGCGGCTTCCGGACGGCCGCGAGATCGTCGAAGGCGCGAACCTGCGGTTCGCCGTCAACGTGCCGGTCGTTCTGACTGGCCCGTCCGGTTCCGGCAAATCGACTTTTTTGCGGGTGATCTCCGGTATTTGGCCTTATGCCACCGGCGCGATCACTTTGCCGGCGGAGGCAAAAATTTTGCTGCTCCCGCAAAGGCCCTATATCCCGATCGGGACCTTACGCGCCGCTGTGACATATCCCGCAAACCCCGACAGCTACGGCAACGCGGCGATCCTTGAGGCGCTGGACGCCGCACAACTCGGGGATCTTACTGGTGCACTCGACGTTGAGGATAATTGGCAGCAGCGGCTTTCCGGCGGCGAACAGCAGCGGCTTGCGATTGCCCGCGCGCTATTGGCCAAGCCCGATTGGCTCTTCCTCGACGAAGCCACGTCGGCTATGGACGACGCGATGGAAGCCCGCATCTACGAAATGCTCGCCGGAAAACTTGCCAAAACGACGATCGTTTCAATAGGGCACCGCACGAGTCTGGCGCAGTTCCACAAGCGCCATCTCGAAATGCAGCCTTCTCGCGAGGGGATTTTTACGCCTGCTGAGATAGCCTTCAAACCTGCGGAGTAGTCTCTCTTGCAGCAAGATTTTGCGGGCCAATCGTACCAAAATGCTTCACGTGAAACATATTGGTACGATTGGCAGCCGTGCAAAAATACGCCTGCAAGGCGCCGGATTTGTCTTTTGCACGAAAGTTTTGGTTCAGTTTGACAAGATTTTGCTTTGCTGTGCCTTCTGTCGCGACCCGCGCGGATTTCAAGAATCAAAAGGAGCAAAAATGACAAGGAACAAGCATGCCCGCCATCATGGCGGAGCCGAGAGGGAGCAAGCTAACCTTAACTGGCGGCGTTTGCATCATACGCGGCTGTTTTGGGTCGCCCTTTTTATGATGCTGCTTGCCATCACGATCTACGTCCTGTCCGACGATTTAGCCTGGCGTCCTCGTATCCAACGGTGAATGTCAGCCGATTTGGGGAGGGCATCTTGTAGCGGCGGCCTTTCCATGCAATGGCGCCTTTCTATTCGGCGATGATGTCCCCAGAACCACCTAGTTCAGCTGGAAAATCCTTCAATTTCGGAAGTCCGTCGCGCATCGGCAGCACCGTCTCGGCGTAGTGGACATGAAGCTGCGGTCGGAACGGGAAATCCGGGATCGTCGCCGCGAATACGTCAACCAGTCCGAAGGCTGGCAGTCGCGACATCACGTGTCCGCCGCAGGTCCGGCAGAATTGGCGATGGTGATTCTCGGTCTTGTGGTAGGTGGCGATCTGATCGGCTCCCTTTGTCACCTTCACGTTTTCCGGCTTCCAGAGCGTGAAGGCATTGACCGGCGACGCGGACCACGACCGGCAAGACTGGCAGTGGCAATAGCCCATCGCCTCCGGCTGCCCGGACACCTCGACTTCGACGGCGCCGCAAAAGCATGCGCCGGAGTTATTATTGCTCATGATAATTCTCCTCCCTCATGGCGTTTGCCGCACCTCGCCCGGCACGCAACCGGCGAACTTGACCCAAGCATACCTTACAATCAGGATGCTCGCACAAGAAATCGGCGTTTTGATTCATAAGGCACTTTTTGCGCATAAGTCCGGTGCGAAGCGATATTGGATTTGCGGCGAGCTTTTTCGCAAAGCAAATTGGGGATCCTCCTAAAGCTTCCGTAGCTCGACTTCCTCGATGATGTGACTTGGCCCCTTGGTCAACACGAGGCTCGCGCGGGGCATTGTGGGGAGGATGTTTTCGTGCAGATTGCGGAGGTTGATCCGCGTCCAAATATCGGCCGCGACGGCTTCCGCTTGGGCGTCGTCGAGCTCGGCGTATTTCTTGAAATAGGACGCGGGATCGCGAAAGGAGGTGTCGCGCAGGCGCATGAAGCGGGAGATAAACCATTTTTCGAGATCTTTTTCCGCGGCGTGGAGATAGATCGAAAAATCAAAGAAATCTGAGACGAAAGGAATCGCCCGGCCATCCCGCGCGGGGCGATTGGGCAAGAAGACGTTCAGGCCCTCGACGATGAGGATATCGGGGCGATCGATAATGATGCTCTCGCCGGGAATTACGTCGTACGTCACATGCGAATACACCGGCGCTTGGACATTGCGCTTGCCCGCTTTGACGTCGGAAAGAAAGCATATGAGCTTGCCGCCGTCGTAGCTTTCCGGAAAACCTTTCTTATCGAGCAGACCTTCGCTTTTGAGGCAGGCGTTCGGATAAAGAAACCCATCTGTAGTGATGAGTTCTACCTTCGGCGTGTTCGGCCAGCGCGATAGCAGCGCCTGCATCACTCGCGACAACGTCGATTTGCCGGCCGCGACCGAACCGGCGACGCCGATGATATAGGGGACTTTTCCACCCTCGGCGCCGAGGAATCTCTGGGTTGCCTTGTAGAGCCCTTGCGTCGCCGCAACATAAAGCGCGAGCAGGCGCGACAGCGGCAAATAGATCGCGACGACCTCCTCCAGCGAGATCGGATCGTTGAGCGACCGCAGCCGCGTCAGATCCTCCATCGACAGAGTGAGTGGCGTGTCGGCGCGCAAGGCCGCCCATTCGTCCCGCGTGAAATGATGGTAGGGCGAGAGAGTCGCCGCAGTGGATGCCGCGCGATCGTCCATTTATTCCTCGCTCGCAGCATGATCCGCGCCGCGCGCGGCTTTTTCCGCGTGGCCGGATTGGCCGGTGCGATATTCGAGCTCGGCGTAAACATTCGCCAACGATATGGCGTTTTGATGCAAAACTACCAGCAAATGATAAAGCAGATCGGCGCTTTCGCGGGTAATCGCTTGCGCGTCGCCTTCCATGGCGGCGATCACGACCTCGACCGCCTCCTCGCCGAGTTTCTTGGCCGCGCGGGCCGCGCCTGCGTCGAGTAGCGTCTTTGTGTAGGACGCTGCAGCACTCGCATTGGCGCGCGCGGAAATGATGGCGGCCAAATCGTCGAGGGTGAACTGCGTCATGAATCTGTTCCCGTGCCGGCGGATGCCACTCCCGCCAAAAAAACTTGGGGCTTCGCACATGGCACGCGTGGGCTCGGATCGAGCCGCACCGGCACTCCGAAGCTTGCCATATGCTGCTTGGCTTGCGCGATCGTAAATTCGCCGAAGTGAAAGATCGAGGCGGCGAGCACCGCGCTCGCGCCGCCGTCGCGAATTCCTTCGACGAGATGATCGAGCGTGCCAACGCCGCCGGAAGCAATTACGGGCACGGAAGCCGCGCTGGCGACGGCGCGCGTGAGTGCAAGATCGAAACCGCTTTTGGTGCCGTCGCGATCCATCGAGGTCAAAAGAATTTCGCCGGCGCCGAGCGCCACAACTTCCTTCGCATAGGCAAGCGCATCGAGGCCTGTCGGTTTGCGTCCGCCGTGGGTGAAAATTTCCCACTTGCCGGGGCTTGTCTGTTTCGCGTCGATCGCCACGACAATACATTGGCTGCCGAATTTTCGCGCCGCCTCTCTGACGATTTCGCGATTGGCGACGGCTGCGGTCATGATCGACACCTTGTCGGCGCCGGCAAGCAGCAGCGCCCTAATATCATCGAGCGTGCGCACGCCGCCGCCGACGGTAAGCGGCATGAAACAGGCTTCCGCGGTGCGCTGGACGACATCGAGGATGATCGCGCGGTCCTCATGGCTGGCGGTGATGTCGAGGAAGCAGAGCTCGTCGGCGCCCGCCGCGTCGTAGGCAAGCGCGCATTGCACCGGATCGCCGGCGTCGCGCAATTCGACAAAATTCACGCCCTTGACCACCCGGCCGTCTTTAACGTCGAGACAAGGAATGACGCGGCATTTAAGCATCGGCGCTGCTCCCGGCCGCAAACCTCATTTCACGCCGGCGCTGCGGCCAGCCGGATCAACTGCAAAGCCTTCGCCGGGTCGAGCTGCCCATCGTAAAGCGCTCTTCCCGCGATCGCGCCTGCAAGTTTTGCACAGTCCGGCATCAGCAATCGCTCCACATCGGCGAGGGACGCGAGGCCACCCGAGGCAATCACTGGAATTGTCACCTCGCCTGCAAGCGCCAGGGTAGCCTCGATGTTCAGGCCCTTGAGCACGCCATCCCGCGAAATGTCGGTATAGACGATCGCGGCTATTCCCGCATCCTCGAATCGCTTGCCGAGTTCGATTGCAGGGAGCTCCGAGGTCCTGGCCCAGCCTTCCACCGCGGCCATGCCAAAGCGCGCGTCAATGCCCACCGCGATGCGGCCAGGATAGAGCCGCGCCGCTTGGCCGACGAGACTGGGATCGCGGAGCGCCACAGTTCCGAGGATGACCCGCGCGACGCCTTTGCCGAGCCAGGCTTCGATGCCGCCGAGATCCCTGATGCCGCCGCCAAGCTGGAGCGGAATTTTTATAGCCGCGAGAATGGCCTCGACCGCAGCCGCGTTTACCGGGCGCCCGGCGAAAGCGCCATCGAGATCGACGACATGGAGGTATTCGAACCCTTGGCGCGCAAAAGCCAGGGCCTGGGCGGCGGGGTCCTCGTTGAAAATCGTGGCCCGCGCCATGTCGCCTTGCTGGAGGCGCACGCAACGGCCTTCCTTGAGATCGATCGCCGGAAAAAGAATCACGGCCGCCACCTCAGGAAATTGGCGATCAGCGCGAGGCCGAATGCCTGACTCTTTTCCGGATGGAACTGGGTTCCAGCGATGTTTTCGCGCCCGATCAGGGCGGCGATTGGACCACCGTAATCCGTCGCCGCAATGACACTGTCTTCGCGCTCGGGCCTGAACGCAAAAGAGTGCACGAAATAGGCGTGCAAGCCTTGCTCGCCGGTCTGGATCCCCGCCAGAAGCGGATGCTCGCTTGTGGCGTCCACCGTATTCCAGCCCATGTGCGGGACACGCAAGCGTCCGCCTTGCGAATCGATTGGCGCGACATCGCCGCGGATCCAGCCAAGGCCGGGCGTGGTTTGATATTCAAGCCCGCGCGTCGCCAGCAATTGCATGCCGACGCAAATTCCGAGGAACGGACGCGCCTTTTCGCGCACCGCACAGGTCATGGCCGCGAGCATTCCCGGCACGGCATCAAGGCCGCGCCGGCAATCAGCGAAAGCGCCGACGCCCGGCAAAACAATGCCGTCCGCGCGGAAAACTTCATCCGGATCGCGGGTGACAGCAATCGTTCCGGAGATTCCCACCTCGCGCGCGGCCCGCTCGAACGCCTTGCGGGCAGAGTGGAGATTGCCCGAGCCGTAATCGACAATGGCGATATTCACGGGCACGCCCTCACGAACCGGGGCCGCTTCCTGCCCCTGACGCGCCATCCGCGAGCGGGCCGTCTAGCCCTTCATAGTGGCGGTAGAAAGCAATTTCCGCTTCGTCGCGGGCCGGGGCACTGATAATTTCGACAAGATTATACCCTTGCGCCGCGAGCTTTGCCTCGCACAGCCTATTGGCTTCGAGGCCGAGCAGGATTTGCAATGCCAAGGCTATGGTCATGCCACCGCCTGGCGAAACAACGGCGGGCGAGGCAGCGATGAGGATCGCGAAAGCGGCGACCCAAAGCGCAAGACCGGCCCAAAGCCGGTGCACCAACAGCCAAAGCGGCCCGAAAAAAAACGCCTTCCAATTGAAGGACTGCCGCACGAATGCCGCCCCGGCAGCGGTTTGGGGACTATCGCCCAGGATATGAACCGAATAGAGGGCCAATGTCGGCTCCTTCAATTGCGAAGATTTCTCGTCACGTGAATTAATATCGAACCGCTAACCGGACAGCGAGCCCTTGGTGGACGGAATTGCGCCCTTTTGGCGCGGGTCGAGCATGATCGCGGCGCGCAAGGCGCGGGCCAAGCCCTTGAACGCAGATTCCGCAATATGATGCGCATTTTCGCCATATAGAGTTTCAACGTGAATAGTCATCGCGGCGTGGGTCGTGAAGGCCTGGAAAAACTCACGCACGAGGTCGCTATCGAAGGCGCCTATCTTGGCCCGCGCGAATTCTGTCCTAAAGACCAAAAAAGGCCGTCCTGAAATATCGACGGCAACCCTTGTCAGGGTCTCATCCATGGGCAAAAGCACATCCGCGAAGCGCGTGATCCCTTCCATGCTACCCAAGGCCTGGCGCACCGCCTGACCAAGCGCTATGCCGGTATCCTCGACCGTATGATGCTGATCGATATGAAGATCGCCCGCCGCGCGGATTTCGATATCGATCAACGAGTGGCGCGCGAGCTGTTCCAGCATATGGTCGAAAAAGCCAATACCAGTGGTTATTCTGGCCAAACCGGTGCCGTCGAGATCGACGCTGACCTCGATCTCGGTTTCCTTGGTTTTGCGCGTAACGGCGCTATTGCGCATGAAGAGGCTCGGTAAGTGCGGCGGTTTCCTGAACACTTTCAATGCAACCGGGTAAACCGGTTGCGGAATGCTCTAGCAACTCGCCGCCCGCTTGGCTACCCTTGCCCCGCCACGGGTTGACGTCAGAACTTCAATCCGACACTCCTCATGGCGAGGTACCTCCCTCGCCGCCACATCGCACCGAAACCAGTCTTCACTCCGTCGTCCTTTTGCGGGTTGCTGCGCGTAACATGACGGTCGAGGTAGCCTTGAGCGCGGCCATGGTCAGTGGTCGGCAATTTGCGCGCCATGTCGTGCAAGCTCAACTGGAAATCGTTCCACAATTCGAACAGGGACTTGATCTTATATAACAAAGTGACCTTGCAATCCGAGGCGACGATCGTCTCCGGCCCCAGATTCTCCGGCGCGTCCAAATTCAGAACGCGCTCCAGCGTGGGTGCCCCTTCCACCCGCTTGGTCAGGGGATCGCCAAGTTCGAACCGGTGGCGCAGCGTATTGATCACCGAGGTATGGTCGAACGGCGCCGCCCCGTCCTCGGGATAATTGTCGCTCGGCCGCAGAATCGTGCCAGGCTTAATATAAGGCGACACGATTACCGCGGGAACGCGAACACCGTAACGATCAAAGGCGAAACTCGGATGGGGATTGTCGCCATGCACCGTCCCAGGCGGCAGCGCCTTGGGTGGCGGCGCATGATCGTAACAGCCGCCATGTTCGTCGAAAATAATGACGAACATCGTCTTCTTCCACGCTTCCACATTGCTGCGAAGCGCATTGTAGACGGTGGCGATGAGCTGGTCGCCAAAACTAACGACATGCGGCGGATGCATGTCGTTGGGCAAATTGAACCGCAGTGGAAAAAAGCCGATGTCCGAATAGTATCGCGGCTCGATGAAGGAATAATTCGGCAAGGTCCCCTCGCGCGCCTGACGCAGGAAGGTATCGATCAAATGGAAATTCCGTGCTTTTCCAATAAGCTGCATCAATGTTAGCGTCTGCGCAAGGTCGTGGTGGTAAATTGCCCAACTGGGCTTGGAGGGCGCGAGGTCGAAGGAGCCGAACACTGTCGGCATCTTGAAAAATAGCGCCGCGGAAGTATTGTTTTCATAACCGGCCGCCGTTCCCGTATGCACGAAAAATCTGTTCGGCCACGTCTGGTTGGGCGCGGCGGCAAACCAGGTGTCGCAGACCGCGAATTGGCGCGCCAGCGCCGCCAGCGCCGGCACATCCCGGTCAGGCTTATAGCGGCTCATGATTTGCCGGGGATCGTATTCGCCGCGCGGCGGCTTCCCATTGGGATCCGTATAACTATCGACGAAGCCGCTCATATCGGCAACGGCGTCCTCGCGCGGCAGATAGGGTACGCCTCCGTGCACCTGCGACCCGAAAATCTGCACATTGATGTCCTGCCAGAGTTCGCCGGGATCGGGATTGGGGACCGATAAGCCGGCCACGTCGCCGCCTGGCGTCTCGGTCAGAGGCCAGACTTTGCCCGAACGGTCCGTGTTGGATTCGCTTCCGTCCACGCCGTCGAAATCCTTCGATTTCGGATAGAGACCCCCGAGCAGATTGTCGAAGGAGCGATTTTCCAGCATCAGGACGACGAAATGTTCGATTGATTGTAACTTCGCCATGGCAATCTCCCCGGCGGCCCTGGCCGCGCTCATTGCATGATCCGCCGGATGCCGCCAGCGGCACCGGCAACTGATTGCTCAGTCACTGTAATATGCCTCGTTTACGCCGGAACCGGAAATCTATTGGGCTGATGACGCGGAGGTTGGCGGCGAGGGCGTCGCCGCCACAGGGCGAATGGCTCCCCTCGACATCGCCACCTTGTAGATGCAAGATCGGCCAATTGCGATGCGGGAGGGGAGCATGGTTTGGCGCGCGGTTCGAAAATGGTTTTACAGTTACGGATTTTCGGCGTGTTGTATCGTCGCGCCCGTATTACTGGGCTTCGTTGCGCTGGATCGGACAGCGTCCATGTTGACTCATCGAGTTGCAGGGCTCGAGCTGCATTACGATTTTCTTTCGGCAAGTGAACTGCCGCTTGCTGCCAGCGTGGCCGAAGGCGAGCAGATCGCAGGGAAGAGCGAACAGGACTTCGCCATGACTTTCCTGGCAAAGGACCTGCGCGGCCGAGCCTCATATGCGGTTGCCAGCGCTTTCTTGTACCTCGCCTCGGCGGCGGCAATTGGATTTGGATTATTGGTCGTCGGCCGCCGCAACGGAGCGCGGCTCGCATTCGGGGCTCTGCTCTGCTTCGTATTTTTCGGGTATCTCGTAGCCTCGGCTCCCGCGGCTTTCGACCTATTTCGGCCGCTGGTCGTCGAGCACGTCCTAGCGGCCGCCGCCAACAAGCTGGCACCGCCCATGAACGCTCTCGCGAGCGGCGACGCAGACCGTTCATTGTTCAGCCAATTCGTTGGAGGTTTGTTCCGTGTCGACCAGTTTGGCGATCCGGCAGTGACCGGTCTCGTGCGCCTGAATTCCATGATCGGCCTCATCGCGGTAGGCATGCTTCTTGCGGCCCTGGCCAGTGCTTCGGTCCGGCCGGATCCGCCAAACTCGCCGACTGACAATGAATTGCGGTTGCGCCACGATGAATTGCTGTTGCGCCGCGAGATCATGCGAATCGTGCTCGCGTTGGGGGCCGCGGTACTGGTCGTCTCAGTCCTCTGCAGCAAATTCCTCATCGAATGGCCGACATCCCTTCTCTCCAAGTCGCAGCACGACGCCATTGCTCCGATTGGCGAAATGTTGAATTTGATGTTTGGAGCTTCCTGCACAATGGCTTTGATCGCGGCGATGGGACCCGCGCTCGCCGCCTTACGCCTGGATCGCCGAGCGTTCCTCGCAGCGCTTGCCGATAATCGACAGGCCGAGGCGATCGAAGTGAGCGCGCAGGATCGAGCGCCGGAGAACGCCGCTCCGGCGCAACGATTCGCAGACGATCTTGGGTTTGCTCCCTTGCCGAGCATCAGCGCCGCCATCGCGGTCTTCTCGCCATTGTTGGCATCGCATGTGCTGGAACTGGTGGCGTCCGTCGTCAAGATTTCATATTCTTGAACCGGCCCTCACCGTGCAATCGGCGACACTCGCGACAGGAACTCGGCGATGGCGGGTAACGTGACGTCCGGCCGTTCCTCTTGGGGGACATGGCCACAATCATCGATGAAAATCAGTGTCGAGCCCTGAAGGAGCGTGTTCAGCGCGATTCCGATCGCAGGCGGAACGATCCTGTCTTCGCGGCCCCATATCAAGAGGGCCGGAATGGTCAGTTGCGTGTATTTCTCAATTGTCTCGGCCAAATCGTCGGGAACCATTCGACGCGCCGTTTCCAGCAACGCATGGCGGCCTTCCTCGGACTCGAGGTTTTTCGCATAGGTTCGCACCATCTCCTCGGTGATGCGGCGGCGATCATAAAAAGCGAAGTGCAGCACGGCCCACACGATCAATCGCGGTGGCAGGTGGGATGTCAAAAAGGATCCTAGTCGCGGCGAGAAAGCTGGCCAGAGGAACCACGGGGTTTTCTGAGCAAGGGCCAAACTATCGACCAGCGTCAATGATCTGATAGAGTTTCGCCGTCTTTGCATGAAATCGACGGCGATCATAAGCGCGACGCCACCGCCCATCGAATGCCCCACCAGATCGAAGTCCTCAAGGCCGTGGCTTTCGATGAATTCGAGCGCCGCCTGCGCGAGATCGGCCAAGCAATAACGATTATCCAGGCGCGGAGGCGATCGGCCATGCCCGGGGAAATCGATGCGGATAACCCTGCGATCGGACAACGCGTGAGGCAGGTAGCGCCAGGAAAACAGGGAAGCGCCATAGCCGTGCAGGGCCAACAGCGGTCTTCCTGAACCCGAGGATTCGAAGTTCAGAGGAATCATAAATTAGATCGTCCTTGCGAATACGATAGAAACCCAACTTAGGAAGTGCCCACGAAACGAGGCGAGGTGCGCTTAAATTTATCGCGGAGTAAGAGCCTGTCTCAGGAGCTCCCGCCTCACCTTAGAAGCGCCCATGGGGCGCGTCTCGAATGATAGGCCAATTCGCTCCCGAGGCGCCCTTGGGAGAGGCTCTAAGCTTAGAAGTGGCCCCAGATCAACAGCGCGTTTATAGCGCCAAGTGCCCCCAGGACCCACATATTAGGGAAGAGCGAAACCGAACGACTGAAATACAACCGCGAATGTGAAGAAGAAGATATTTACGTAAACGAAACGGCCAATTTTAATAAAGCCGTAAACTAGTTTCAAATCTAAAATAAACTAAATAATAGTATAACGAATACAAGCTAGAAGTTAACACAAATACAAAATGGACGTGAAAATAGAAAGCTCAAATTGCTACGTTGGTAGCACATTTGACGATTACAATACAGGCAATTTCTTGCGTGCATAGTCCAATAGCTCATTCTGACTTAGAAGGATGCTCATTTGGATTTTATAATAGTACGTAACGCAAAATCCTCGTCAAGTTTCTTTCCTGTGTGATAACCGCCTCAGGGCGAGGCGCGTGACTGTACTGCCTGCAAGGGGCATACTTTTGCTGTGGAAATTAGGAAGAACCGCCCCCGGCGGCTCAGCCGAAAAGGCCGGGACGTGCGGCAAGTCGGTGCGGCGCGGAAGATTTCGCGAGCAAAATATTGTCGAGAAACTGGCGCGCACTTTTCGCCCAGGTGAAATTCAGCGCATGCGCTCTTGCTAGCCCGCGCGGAATGTCAAGCGCCGCGAGACAAGCGGCGCGCAGATCCATGTCGAGGGCGCCGGCGCCGCTCGTGCCGATGACATCGAGCGGTCCTGGCACGGGCAGCGCTGCCACCGGCAACCCGCAGGCGAGCGCTTCGAGCAGAACCATGCCGAACGTATCGGTGCGGCTCGGAAACACCAGCACATCCGCCGAGGCATAATGAACGGCAAGCGCCTCGCTTCCCTGCGTGCCAAGGAAATGCGTTTGCGGATAGCGCGCCTCCAACGCCCGGCGCGAGGGGCCATCGCCGGCAACCAATTTCGAGCCCGGCAAGTCCAACGCCAGAAAAGCCTCGACATTCTTTTCCGGCGCGAGACGCCCGGCATAAAGAAAAACCGGGCGCGGCAGATGTACCGCCGCCGCCTTGGCGGGGCAAAATTGGCTGTGATCGACGCCGCGCGACCAATGCATCAAACGTTGAAATCCACGTTTGTCGAGATCGCCGGCGATCGATGCGGTGGATACCATCACACCAGAGCCGGCATTGTGGAAGCGGCGCAGCAGCGCATAGGTGATTGCCTCCGGTATCCTGGTGCGGGCGGCGATATATTCCGGAAACCGTGTGTGGTAGCTGGTGGTGAAAAGGCGCTTCGCCCGCAAGCAATGGCGGCGCACGGCAAGGCCCACCGGACCCTCGGTCGCGACGTGAACATGATCGATCGCGGATCCCTCTAGCCGTCTCGCCACCGCCCCGCAGCTCGCCAGCGCGAGCCTGATTTCGCCATAGGTCGGCAACGGCACCGTCGCGAAACCCTGCGGCGTCAAAAACTCGACTTCGGCGCCGAATTCGCGCAACGCGCGGGCCACGGATTCGAGCGAGCGAACCACGCCATTGACTTGCGGCTTCCAAGCATCAGTCGCGACTAGGATTCGCATCACGCCGCCGCCCTCGCGGCGTTTCTTGTGCCCTCACTTGCAGCGCGAGCCTGCTCCTCGGCGGTCATCTGCCAGCGCAAAATCTCGAGCCTTCCGTCGTCATGCTCGGCAACGACGGTACAGGATTCGACGAAATCGCCGGTGTTGACGTAAGTGATGCCGTCGACATCGCGGATCGCGGCATGATGGATATGGCCACAAACGACGCCGTCCACTTTGTGGCGCCGCGCCGCTTCGACCAAGGCGACCTCGAAGGCGCCGATGAAGTTCACCGCGTTCTTCACCTTGAGTTTGGCCCAAGCGGAGAGCGACCAATAAGTAAACCCAAGCTTGCGGCGCACTTTATTGAACCAGAGATTCGACCACAAAGCGAATGAATAAGCCCAATCCCCAAGAGAGGCGAGCCAGCGCGCGTGCTTCACCACGATGTCGAACTGGTCGCCATGGATAATGAGCAGACGCCTTTTATCGGCCGTCGTGTGATAGGCGTGATCGGCGACTTCGACGCCACCGAAAACCGACCCGATATAGCCGCGCGCGAACTCGTCATGATTGCCCGGAAGATAGATCACGCGGACACCCTTGCGCACCTTGCGCAGCAGCTTTTGCACGACATCGTTGTGCGCCTGCGGCCAATACCATCTGCTCTTCAGCTGCCATCCGTCGATCATGTCGCCGATGAGGTAGATCGTCGCGGCGTCGTTATGTTTTAAAAAATCGAGCAAAAGATCGGCCTGGCAGCCGCGGGTGCCGAGGTGGACATCGGAAAGGAAGAGGGTGCGGTAAATGACCGGTTCTGGTTCTGCCTCTTGGCTCACCGGCATGATTTGGGCTACCTTCCTCAAGCTAGTTCAAGGGAAAGCAGATTCGTATGAATTTGGAATGACAGAGCGCCAGCGTTGGCCTGACGGCAATGCGCGGCAATTGTTCTCTGTTCGCGTGCCCAACCCGGAAAGTTGAAGACATTTCGGATAAGAACATGCGAAAGCGAATTCGGCGAAAGTTTTAAGACCCAACCTCAAACCGGCGAGCCGGATCCATGGGTGTCGAAGGGCGTGACAAGGTGAAGACGCTAGAGACCGGCGCAGCGGCCTTGTCGAACCAGCTTGGCAAGACGGTACAGCGGCTGCGCAAGGCCTATAATCTTTCGCTGTCGGAACTGTCCGGACAATCCGGCGTCGCGAAATCGATCATCAGCCAGATTGAGCGCAACGAGACCAATCCGACGCTCGCCACGATCTGGCGTCTCTCGCAGGCCCTCGATGTCTCGATTGAACGCGTGCTGCAAACGTCCGGCGACGAGCCTTTCTTGGAAAAATCCACGCGCGGCGATACCCCGATCCTGGTTTCCGACGATGGCAAGTGCAGGCTCGCCATCATCGGCTGGATCAAAACGGTCGAATGGCTGCAATGGTATGATTTCTCGGCCGATCCCGGCGGCGTGCTGGAATCGGAGGCGCATCAGCGCGGCTCCGTGGAAAGCCTGTCGGTGAGCGAAGGGGAGCTTGAGGTAGAAGTGGGCGGCGTGACCAAGCGGGCCAAGGCCGGCGAGACGTTGCGCTATCGCTCCGATCGTCCGCATACGATCCGCAATGTGTCGCAAATACCGGCCTCGGCGACCATGGTTTGCATCCTGAAGGCCGCAGCGATGGAATAGCGAGCGGGCACGCCCGCGCTAGCCATTTGCCGCCAGAATCCGCCGCGCGCCCGCACCGGTTACATCAGGCCCATCGGACCGATCTTTTGCTCGTCAGCGAGCTTTTTCTGTTCGTCGCTAAACGACGCGTAAAGCGGATCGAGCGCCGCCTTTATTGCGTTCAGATTGGCAAGATGATCAGCGGCCATTTTCGCGTGGCGTTCGAGTTTTTCGGGAAGGCTCGCGGAGGCGCCGGATTGCATCATTTGCGTGTGCATGCCTTCCATCGAATCTGCCATGGACTTCGCCGACGCGAGAAGGGTGTCCGCAAATTTATTCCATGCCGGCATTTGCGCTTCCGTGATTTTGAGCGTGGACTTGAGCGCCGCAATACGATCTCCGGCATGCAACATTTTCTCATGCATCGCCGACATCATTCGCGTCATGTGGGCCATGTCGCCGCCCATCATGCCGCCGGGCTTCATATCGCCGCCCATCATGCCGCAGTCCTTTATATCGCCTCCGGGCATGGGAGCGGGTTGGGCTAACGCCACGAACGATGCGAATGCGGTCACCACAGCGACGGAAAGGCCGGACAAGCGACGCGAGACAGGAAAACTCATGATCGTGCTCCTCATTTTCAACGCTCTCCCCAGGGATCGAGCCATCATATAGGGATTCTCAATATCTCACTCTAATAGGGTAGCGAGACTCGCGCCTTGATCAAAGTCAATCGATTGCATGGCGTGCCGCCTCACACGGCGGCGCCGTGGCAATGCTTGTATTTCTTGCCAGAACCGCAAGGACATGGCTGATTACGCCCGACCTTGCCATAGACGGCTCGCTCTTCCGGCGGCTCGCGAACAAGCGTTTCGGTGGCATCCGCGGCAGACGCGCCGAAAACCGGCTTGGCTGCTCGGGAAACGGCGGGGGCGGCGCGCGTGGGGTCAATTGCGGCGTTGATCGCGTGGGCCGGATAAGCCGACGCATCGGCATGGGAAATCTCCAGCGCCTCCATCGGCGGCGGCTCAAAGGCAACCTCGACGCGGCTCAACTGTGCCGTCGTCATTTCGCGCAAATGGGTAATGAGTTCGCCATACAGCTCGAAGGCCTCGGATTTGTATTCGTTCAGCGGATCGCGCTGGGCCATGCCGCGCCAGCCGATAACCTGACGCAAATGATCGAGGACCACGAGATGTTCGCGCCATAGATGATCGAGCGCCTGCAGAACGATCTGCTTTTCGATATAGCGGGTAAGTTCCGCGCCATTGCGCTCGACTCGTGCAGCGTAGGCCTCATTGGCCGCCTTCCGCAGCCTTTCGTGCATGTCCTCCTCGGTGATGCCTTCTTCCTTGGCCCAATCGGCCAGCGGAAGCGTGAGATTGAACGCGGCCAAAACCGATTGCTTCAAACCCTCGATGTCCCAGGTCTCGGGGTAGGCATCGCGGGGAATATGTTTGGCGATTACATCGTCGACCACCCCCTGGCGCATGTCGGAAATCATGTCTTCGAGCGATTCGTGCGCCATCATCTCGCGCCGCTGTTCGAAGACGACCTTGCGCTGATCGTTCATCACGTTGTCGTATTTCAGAACGTTCTTGCGCATGTCGAAATTGCGCGCTTCGACTTTCTGCTGGGCCTTTTCCAAGGCCTTGTTGATCCAAGGGTGGACGATCGCTTCGTCCTCTTTTAGGCCAAGCTTGACGAGCATGGACTCCATCCGGTCGGACCCAAAAATCCGCATCAGATCGTCCTTCAGCGACAAGAAGAATTTCGAGCGGCCCGGATCGCCCTGACGCCCGGAACGGCCGCGCAGCTGGTTGTCGATCCGGCGACTCTCGTGGCGCTCGGTGCCGATGATATAAAGCCCGCCGGCGGCAATCGCCTTTTCCTTGAAGCGCTCAACCTCCGCCCGAATTTCCGTTTCTTTTGCCTCGCGCTCGGGTCCTTCGGGCATTGCGGTGCATTCTTGCTTGACCCGCATTTCGACATTACCGCCGAGCTGAATGTCGGTGCCGCGCCCGGCCATATTGGTCGCGACCGTGATGGCGCCGGGCACGCCCGCCTCGGCGACGATATAGGCCTCCTGTTCGTGGAAGCGCGCGTTCAACACCGCGAAAAGCTTCGAAGGCTTGTCCGACCGCGCCGCCGCGTAGAGTTTTTGCAGCGCTTCCGGCTCCGTGAAATCGATCTGCTTATAGCCGTGCTTTTTCATCGCCTCGGCGAGCTGCTCGGACTTCTCGATCGATGTCGTGCCGACGAGCATCGGCTGGAACTTCGCGTTGGCAGCCTCGATCTCGCGAATGATCGCACGCAGTTTTTCTTCCGCCGTGCGATAGACTTCATCGTCTTCGTCGAAACGCTTCACCGGCATGTTGGTTGGAATCTCGACGACATCGAGCTTATAGATATCGGCGAATTCATCCGCTTCGGTCGCCGCCGTTCCGGTCATCCCGGCGAGTTTGCCGTAGAGACGGAAATAATTCTGGAAGGTGATCGAGGCCAGCGTCACGTTCTCGGGCTGAATCGCGACATGCTCCTTGGCTTCGAGCGCCTGGTGGAGTCCTTCGGAGTAGCGGCGGCCCGGCATCATCCGGCCGGTGAACTCGTCGATAATGACGACCTCGCCCTTTCGTACAATGTAATCCTTGTCGCGCTTGAACAATTTATGCGCGCGCAAGGCCTGGTTGACGTGATGCACGGTGGTGACGTTGGCCGCCTCGTAGAGCGAACCTTCGGTGAGCACCCCGAGTTCTCCGAGCATCGCCTCCATGTGCTCATTGCCGGCGTCGGTCAGGTTGGTCGTGCGTTGCTTCTCGTCGAGCTCGTAATCTTCTTCGATAAGCCTCGGAATCACCTTGTCGATCGCGATATAGAGATCGGACCTGTCGTCGGATGCCCCCGAAATGATCAACGGCGTCCGGGCCTCGTCGACGAGAATCGAATCGACCTCGTCGACGATTGCGTAGTGATGGCCGCGCTGAGTCATCTGGGCGAGTTCGTATTTCATATTGTCGCGCAGATAGTCGAAACCGAACTCGTTGTTGGTGCCGTAAGTGATGTCGGCGGCATAAGAGCGTCGGCGTTCGTCGTCATCGAGGCCATGCACGATGACGCCCGTGGAGAGGCCGAGGAAATGATAGATGCTGCCCATCCAGTCGGCGTCGCGGCGGGCGAGATAATCGTTGACGGTGACGACATGCACGCCCTTGCCTGCGAGCGCGTTGAGATAGCAGGCGAGCGTCGCGACAAGAGTCTTGCCTTCGCCGGTGCGCATCTCGGCGATCGCGCCCTCGTGCAGGACCATGCCGCCGACGAGCTGGACATCGAAATGGCGTTGGCCGAGGGTCCGGCGCGCCGCCTCCCGCACCGTGGCGAAGGCAGGCACGAGCAGATCGTCAAGGCTCTTGCCGGCGGCGCATTCCTCCCGGAACGTCTGGGTCCGGGCGGCGAGCCCGGCATCGGTGAGCTTTTTCATTTCTGGCTCAAGCGCGTTGATCGCCACGACTTTCGGCCGGTATCCCTTGAGACGGCGATCGTTCGAGGAGCCGAAAATCTTTTTCGCGAGGGAGCCCAGCATTCCGAAACGACCTTATCTTGAGAACGGCCGGAACAATTCCCGGCCAGCAGCTTTAGCCCTAGCTGTTCTGGTTAGAATTTGCACGCGGCGGCGTGCCGGACTGTGGCATGGTGTTCCGAATTCAAGGGCACCGAATACTCGCGTTCCTGACTGCAATCCCATTTCCCGGCCGCCCAGCAAAAGCCAGAGTTCTAGCGAAGATCGCGCATCTCATTCGCGAAAAGCGCGCGCGGCAGCGCGATAGGCGCGGGAAACCTGACATAACGCGCGCGCAATGAGGGCCGCGAAAGCCAGAAAAATCACCCATGGACACCCGTTCGACAGATAAGATTGGGGCCGGGGCTTGTCAAATCCGCCGCTCCGTGCATGGTCACGCGGCAAATGCGAATGTTTGACCATCGCACCGCGAAATCCGCGGTGCGATCTTCCTGAATTAGCCCGGAGCCCGGATTCATGTTCTCGACGAAACACCCGCGTAACAAAGCCGCCGGTCTGGCGTGCATGCTGGCCATGGCCTCGCTTGCGATTGTTCCCGCCTTCCCGGCGGCGGCCAAGGTGCTTGCAACGGTCAACGGCAAGCAAATCACCGACGACGATGTAGCGATCGCCGCCAACGATCTTCGCGCGAGCCTTCCGCCTAAGCTCGAGGGCAAGGCCCGCGACAGCTATGTTCTAGACTTTTTGATCGACGGCGAATTGGTGGCGCAAAAGGCCGTTGCCGAGAAGGTCGACCAAACCCCGGAATTCGCCAAGAAGGTCGCTTATTGCCGCGAGAAACTGCTGATGGAGAGCGTCCTCGACCAGGTCGCGAAAACGGCCGCGACCGACGCAGCGATCAAAGCCACCTATGATGAAGCGGCCAAGGCGCAGAAGCCCGAGACCGAAATCCACGCGCAGCATATTCTCGTTGATACCGAGGAAGAAGCCAAGGCGGCCCTGAAACGAATTATGGAGGGCAAGGAGGATTTCGCCACAGTCGCGAAGGATGTGTCGAAAGATAAGGGCTCGGAAGGCGGCGATCTCGGCTGGTTCACCAAGGACCGGATGGTGCCGGAGTTTGCCGATGCCGCGTTCAAGCTCGATGTAGACCAGCTTTCCGACCCGGTTAAGAGCCCGTTTGGCTGGCATATCATCGAGGTCTTGGGCAAGCGGCAGAAAACCTTTCCGCCCTTCGACCAGGTCAAGGATCAAGTCAGCCGCTATGTCGTGCAAAAGGCGCAAGCCGCTCTGGTCGCGGACCTGCGCAAGACCGCGAAGATCGAACGGACAGAGCCGCCGGCGGAACCTGCGGCCGCCGGCAAGCCTGCGACTGCGAGCCCAACGCCGGCCGCGCCAGCAGCTCCTGCACCAGCCAAAAAATAAGTGGGGCGACGGCCCGGGCGGCAAGCCTCCAATTTGCAGAAAACTAAAGTCAAGGGGGGTTACGCTCCCCTTGACGCGGTGAACGTGGCCTTGCCACTTTCAAGATTCTTCCCGGCTCGTCGAGCGCCCGATTGCGTCAGGAACTCCGTCCCATGGCCGCCGCTATCTCACCGCTCGCGCCGACATCGATTCCCGTTCTGCCGGAGATCGAGGGCGTGCGCTTCGCGGCGGGGGCGGCCGGAATCCGTTACAAGGATCGCCCCGATGTGATGCTGGCCCTCTTCGACAAGGGCACGCAGGCGGCGGGGGTTTTTACGAAATCAAAATGCCCGTCTGCAGCGGTCGATTGGTGCCGCGCCAGGCTTAAAGCGGGCAAGGCGCGCGCGCTGGTCGTCAACTCTGGCAACGCCAATGCGTTTACCGGCAAGGCCGGGGTGCAGGCGGTCAAGCTCACCGCCGCGCTTGCCGCAAGTGCGACTGGCGCGCCGGTCAATGAAGTTTTTCTCGCCTCGACCGGCGTCATCGGCGAGCCGCTCGATGCTTCGAAATTCGACGGCGTCCTCGAAACGCTTGCCGCATGCGCCACGCCTGATGGTCTTCTTGAGGCCGCAAAGGCCATCATGACCACCGATACTTTTCCCAAAGTCGCAACCGCGAGCGCGACGCTCGGCGGCGTCGAGGTCGCTCTCTCCGGCATGGCCAAGGGCGCGGGCATGATCGCCCCCGACATGGCAACCATGCTGGCCTTCGTGTTTACCGACGCGCCAATCGCCGCGGCTGCCTTGCAATCGATGTTGGCCAAAAGCGTGGAACGGTCATTCAACGCGATCACTGTCGATAGCGATACCTCCACCTCCGATACTTTGATGCTGTTCGCGACAGGGGCCGCCGCCAAGCGTGGCGCGCCAAATATCGCCGCCGCGAACGACCGCCGCCTCGCTCCGTTTAGACAAGCGCTCGACCGTCTCCTCCTCGCTCTCGCGCATCAGGTGGTCCGAGACGGGGAAGGCGCGCGCAAATTCGTCGAGGTGAAGGTGACCAGCGCGGCAACCGCCGGCGCCGCCAAAAAAATCGCTTTTTCGATTGCCAATTCGCCACTGGTCAAAACGGCGATCGCGGGCGAGGATGCCAATTGGGGGCGCGTCGTGATGGCGGTCGGCAAGGCCGGCGTGCCTGCCGAACGCGACAGGCTCGCTATCTGGTTCAACGATGTACGTGTTGCTTACAAGGGCCAGCGCGATCCCGCCTATGACGAGGCCGCGGTCTCCAAGCTGATGCGCCGCGCGGAAATAACAATTCGCGTGGATTTGGGCATGGGCAATGGCGCGGCGACGGTCTGGACTTGCGATCTCACCAAGGAATATGTCGCGATCAACGGCGATTATCGCTCGTGAGCGGCGAGCCTGTTTCTTGAAACTCCTGCTCGTCGCCGCCGTAGCGCTCATCGATCCGGATTGCCGGGTGCTGATCGCACAACGCCCGCAAGGCAAAGCGCTCGCAGGCCTGTGGGAATTTCCTGGCGGCAAGGTGGAATTGGACGAGCGACCGGAAGCGGCCTTGATTCGCGAACTGCACGAAGAACTCGGGATCGCGGTCGAAGAGGCTTGCCTCGCGCCGCTCACCTTTGCAAGTTTTCCCTACCCGGACTTCCACCTTCTTATGCCGCTCTATATTTGCCGTCGCTGGACGGGTTTTGTCGCCGCCTGCGAAAACCAGACGCTGAAATGGGTGCGGCCCCAGGATCTGCGCGCCTATCCGATGCCACCGGCCGATGCACCCTTGATCCCGGCGCTCCTCGACCACCTTGGCTAACACTGATCGAATAGCGACGCCACAATCGCCTCGGCCCAGCCGCGGCGCCCACGCCGCCCGCGCCCGTGGCGTCAGACTCTTGCGAGGTTGCATTCGCGGTCCCAAACGCGGATCGCGGCGAGCCATGCAAGCCCGCGCTAAGGCGGCGGCACGCGAGACCTCGGGACCCCAAGCCGTGGAAATAGGCAGGTCCCGCCATCCCTTCGCTGGGCTTTTCTGGTGGTCTGCTGCTGCCGGTCTCGTAGACTAAGGAGTCGTGAGCGGCGCCGTGCTCCTGCGGCATGATGCCGCGAGAGGTGGAATCGAGGTTTTCTTCGAATGGAAGCGGGAATTTCTTGAGCGTAGCTTGAAATTTCCGCAAAGTTTTTTGCGGATTTTCTAGAGTCTGAAGACGGGCGCTTAATTTTTTCCTTGCGCATGTACCGCAAGTACCACATTGTTAGCGAGGACATTCGGCGCTTTCGCCGTCCAGCGCCGGAACAAATCAATCACGACGGTTTATCAACGGATAAGGGAGCGTTTAAAGTTATGGGCGAGCTTCTTGAGATTGCGAGTTGGGTCGGGACGCCTATCGGTGGAATATGCGCGATTGCGTTTGTGACTGCGATGTTTTTTTACGCGCGATGGGTCCTTGGAGATCCGAAAAAAAAAGAAACGAAGTAGGACAATCTTTTCCACGCCTCATCGGGGGTCAACCCTACATGGGTCATTGGGCGGCGCACTGGCGGCGCCCATTCGCTTTTGCGCGCCTTGCCGCTGCTTGATAATGGAGTGGCTGGATCGCGCTACTGGTCCTTGATGTCTGAAAAGACAATCTCCGGCCATTTATCCTGCTCATATTTGACGTCGAAGGCCGAGGCGGCCAAAAAAACTGGCGCGCCGTCGAGATCACGCGCCATCGACGCCGGATGGGCCTGAATAAATCTGTCGCGTTCGGCCGGATTCTTCGCCGCGATCCAGCGCGCGAATTCGAATCTGCTTGTCTCGAATGATACGGGCAATCCATATTCCGCTTGAAGCCGCCCAGCGAGGACATCGAGCTGCAGGGCGCCGATGACGCCCGCAATCGCGCCCGATCCGTCGCTCGGCAAAAACAGCTGCACAACGCCTTCCTCGGCCATTTGGCCCAGAGCCTCGCGCAGCTTCTTCGCCTTCATAGCATCGCTGGTCTTGACCCGGCGAAGGATTTCGGGGGCAAAGCTCGGGATGCCGCGAAAAGCGAGATCCTCGCCTTCCGTTAGCGTGTCGCCGATGCGCAGTGTGCCATGGTTTGGAATGCCGACGACGTCGCCAGCGTAAGCTTCGTCGGCGAGCTGCCGGTCCTGCGCGAAAAAAAATTGCGGCGCGTTGAGGGCGATATTTTTGCCCGTGCGGACGAGCTTGACCTTCATGCCTCGCGTCAATTTGCCCGAGCAAACGCGCAGAAATGCGATCCGGTCGCGATGATTTGGGTCCATGTTCGCCTGGATCTTGAACACAAAGCCGGTCATTTTTTCCTCGCGCGGATCGACCGCTCGCGACGCTGCCTGAACACCGTGCGGCGGCGGCGCGAAATCTTTCAGTGCGCCGATCAGATCGCCTACCCCGCAATTCCGCAGGGCGCTGCCGAAGAAGACGGGCGTCAGATGGCCTTCCAAAAACGGTTTTTCGCTGAACGGTTTGAAACCCGCGCGGGCGAGTTCGATTTCATCCCTGGTCTTTGCGAAATCCGCATCCTTCAAGAGGTCCGCAATGAGGGAATCGTCCGGCCCGGAAACAGGCACGGGCGCGCCGTCGTCATCGAGCCGGCGCATAAGATTGCGCGCTAAGTCGAACGTGCCCGCGAAGGCGCGGCCACGCCCCAGCGGCCAGGTGACCGGGGCGGCATCGAGCGCGAGCGACTGTTCGATTTCGTCGAGGAGGTCGAAGGGATCCCGCGTCTCGCGGTCGAATTTGTTGATGAACGTCAGGATTGGAATATCGCGCAGGCGGCAGACCTCGAACAATTTGCGGGTGCGCGCTTCGATGCCTTTCGCGGCGTCGATCACCATGATCGCGGAATCGACGGCGGTCAGCGTGCGATAGGTATCTTCCGAGAAATCCTCGTGGCCCGGCGTATCGAGGAGATTAAAGACGCAACCGCCATATTCGAAGGTCATCACCGAGGTGACGACGGAAATCCCGCGCTCGCGCTCGATCCCCATCCAGTCCGAGCGGGTTTTTCGCCTGTTCGCCTTAGCGCGCACCTCGCCCGCGAGCTGAATCGCGCCGCCGGAAAGCAGGAGCTTTTCGGTGAGCGTCGTCTTGCCCGCATCAGGATGGGAAATAATCGCAAAAGTCCGCCGCCGGGCGACGGGATCGAGGTGATTCATGCCAAGGGTGGTTGCAAAGGGAGGCGGAGATGTCAAATGGCGAGAGCGGGTGGTTTTGTCCGGCCGGAGCCAAAAACCCACAATGCCTCGTACGTATGGCGGTCTTTTGATGAATACAATCGTGCGGAAAATCAGTCCTTTTTGGAGGAAGGACCGCGCGCGGCAGAACAGCGCCGCCGCCGTGACCTTGCCCGAAAAGATCAAATTCCGGCGGGCACGCGGCCTCGTCGGTGCGGCGCCGCCAGAGGGGGGCATCACACCGAAAATCGACGCGCCAGCCCTGTCGATCGGGGCTGTTCAGCATCATCGTCATGGCCGGGCTTGACCCGGACGGCTCCTCCTTCAGGCCGACTCTCCCTCTCCGCGAGGTCTGCGCCCGGCCAGATCGCGGGCTAGGCGCTCCGCTACGCGCTTGCTTCCTGCGCCTCAAAACGTTATCTTACTTTCGTCTTACTTTATTCCCGCGAGCGTCCATGGCCTCCGCCCAAAAACAAATGATCAGGCTTTCGACCAAGGGACAGGTGATCCTGCCCAAATCCATCCGGCAGAGACGGCATTGGGACGCGGGGACATGTCTCATTGTCGAAGACACGGCGGACGGCGTGTTGCTGAAGGCCGCGCCGATCTTCGAGCCGACGCGGCCGGACGAGGTGTATGGTTCGCTGAAGGTTTCGGGGCCGCCGAAGACTCTCGAAAAAATGGACGCCGGCGTCTTGGCCGAGGCGAGACGTCGACATGCTTGCGATTGATACGAATATCGTCGTGCGCTACCTGACAGGCGATCATCCCCAACAGTCACCGAAGGCGAAGGCGCTGATCGACAGCGAGGATGTATTCGTCTGCACGACGGTTTTCCTCGAAACCGAGTGGGTGCTGCGTAGCGTCTACGGCGTTACGTCGGTCGCGGTCGCCAAGGCGCTCAGCGCTTTCGCCGGCCTGCCGACCGTGTCTCTGGATGAGCCGGCCCTGATCGGCAAGGCCCTCGCTTGGGCGATTCGAGGTATGGATTTCGCGGACGCGCTTCTTTTGGCGAAGGCTGAAGGCTGCGACGCGCTGGCGAGCTTCGACCGGCGGTTTGCCAAAATCGCCAATGAAATGAGCGGCATCGAAGTGCGAACGCCCTGACTTTCAGTGCAACGCGCGCTGCAGGGAAGGCGGCGCCACTCCAAACGGGCTGGCCAACGCCATCACGGGGATTTATTGCAATACCTTCAATGTACTGGGCGGGGAGACGTAGGAGTCTTCTTGGCAGATTCAAGCCCGGATCGCTTGCTCCAGCCCTTCCCCATCTAAGGATGGGTGGGGAGGGAAAACAAGCGCCTTTCCCTCGAGAATTCGCTTCGCGCTCCAGGCGCAAGCACAAGCATCGTAGAAATCATCGTGCCCGGCTCCATGTGGTGGACTCTGATCGAGAAATGAGAGGGGAAAGCCCTCTTTCGTCAAAAGTTTCGTTCGGATCTTCATGCCGCGCCAATGAATTCGACCTTTGATCTTCTTCCGTTCAAGCAGCGGTTCATTATTGTTCATCACTTTGAATGAGACCTCGGGATGAACCTCGAAGACGCGCTCGCGCAGCACCGGATCTTGTCGCAGGGTTTCGTCGATCTGCCGAATGCGCGGAAGAATTCCAAAGAGTTGTTTGGAAACAGCCCTGCCGTCGGATGTTTCGCGTGCGACGGCACACACCTGCGCGTAGTCTTGCTCATAAACCGCTCGTCGCGAAGGGACGGGAAAAACCGACGCCCGCTGCGGGCCAAGGAATTCGCGAGCGGCCCGGTCAGGTTCGCGGCCGCCTTTTTTCGTACGTTCTGGCAAGCCAATCGGCATGTCGATCGCAATGATCGATCGCGCGGCCAGATCCAAAATCAACTCCGTAATGCTCTTAAAGATTTTGACCTCCGCCCCGTCGAACATTTCCGGATCGGCGGTCACAGCAATCCAACCAGCCTTGCAGCCATCTACGCCCGCAATTTGCGTCGGCGTGCTAACAAGCATAGGAGTCCACCTATCCTTCCCCTCAGGCTAGACCACGTATAAATCCTAACCTGCTTTGGAATTCCATCGACAATTAAACCATTGGTCCCGGAGCTCCATTGTCTGCGAAGATCGACCCCGAAATCACCCCCGAGCTTGTTGCCGCGCATGGCCTGAAGCCGGACGAATACGATCGCATCCTTGCGCTTATCGGCCGTGCGCCGACCTTCACCGAGCTTGGTATTTTCTCGGCAATGTGGAACGAGCATTGCTCTTATAAATCCTCGCGCATTCACTTGCGCAAACTTCCCACCAAGGCCCCCTGGGTCATCCAGGGGCCGGGTGAAAATGCCGGCGTCATCGACATCGGCGATGGGCAGGCCTGCGTCTTCAAGATGGAGAGCCATAACCACCCCTCCTTCATCGAGCCCTTTCAGGGCGCGGCGACGGGCGTGGGCGGCATCTTGCGCGACGTTTTTACGATGGGCGCGCGGCCGGTTGCATGCTTGAACCTTCTCCGTTTCGGCGCGCCAAATCATCCGCGCACGCGCCATCTTGTTGCGGGCGTCGTGGCCGGAATCGGTGCCTATGGCAATAGTTTCGGGGTGCCGACCGTCGGCGGCTCGACGAATTTCGACAAGAGCTACGACGGCAATATTCTCGTCAACGCGATGGCAGTGGGGATCGCCAACACAACTGAGATTTTCTACGCCAAGGCCAGCGGAATCGGCAACAAAATCGTCTATCTCGGCTCGAAAACGGGGCGCGACGGAATCCATGGCGCGACCATGGCATCAGCCACTTTTGAGGCCAACGCGGAGGAAAAGCGCCCAACCGTGCAGGTCGGCGATCCATTCACCGAAAAGTTGTTGCTCGAAGCCTGCCTTGAATTGATGCAAACCGGCGCGGTCATCGCGATTCAAGACATGGGCGCGGCGGGCCTCACTTCCTCGGCGGTCGAAATGGGCGCCAAGGGCAATCTCGGAATAGCACTCGACCTCGATTGCGTACCCTGCCGCGAGGCCGGCATGTCCGCTTACGAAATGCTGCTGTCGGAAAGCCAGGAGCGGATGCTGATGGTGCTCGATCCGGCCAAGGAGCACGAGGCGGCGGCGGTTTTTCGCAAATGGGGTCTCGATTTCGCGGTCATCGGCGAGACCACCGGCACGCTGCGATTTACGGTCACGCATCAAGGCATGCACAAGGCCGATCTGCCGATCAAAGAGCTTGGCGATTCGGCACCCCTTTACGATCGCCCGCATATTGCCTCGCCGCGCCAGGTTCCGATCGATCCGGCCAAAATCGCCGCGCCGGTCTCCCATGCCGAGGCGTTGCTGCGCCTCCTAGCCGCCCCGGATGTTTGTTCCAAACGCTGGATTTTCGAGCAATACGACCATTTGATCCTTGGCAATACGGTGCAGCCGCCGGGCGGCGACGCGGCGGTCATTCGTATCGGCGACGGGCCAAAAGGCTTGGCGCTCACCACCGATGTGACGCAACGCTATTGCGAGGCCGACCCTTACGAGGGGGGGAAACAGGCGGTTGCCGAGGCTTGGCGCAATCTGACTGCCACGGGCGCCTTGCCACGCGCGATTACCGACAATCTCAATTTCGGCAATCCGGAAAAGCCGCACATCATGGGCCAGCTTGTGGGCTGTATCGAGGGGATCGGCGAAGCGTGTCGCGCGCTCGATTTCCCGGTCGTTTCCGGCAATGTGTCGCTCTACAACGAGAGCAGCGGCCGCGCGATCCTCCCCACCCCCGCGATCGGCGGCGTCGGCCTCGTCGAGGATGTGCGCCGGACCGCGACGTTATCCTTCAAACGCTCGGGCGAAAAAATTCTGTTAATCGGAAAGACAGCAGGCTGGCTCGGCCAGTCCCTCTATCTGCGCGATATTTGCGGCCGCGAGGACGGCGCGCCGCCTCCGGTCGATCTCGCGGCGGAACGGCGAAATGGCGATTTCGTGCGGGGTCTCATTGCAAGCCGGGCGGTGACCGCAGTGCACGATATTTCCGATGGCGGTCAGGCGGTGGCGCTTGCCGAGATGGCAATGGCGGGCGCAATTGGCGCGTCGATCGAGGTTTCGCCGCCGCTCCCGGAGCTTGGCTTTCTCTTCGGCGAGGATCAGGCGAGGTATATTGTCACCGCGGCGCCGGAAAACGCGGAGGCGATCCGGGATGCGGCGGAAACCGCGGGCGTTGCCTGCGAAATCATCGGCGTGACCGGCGGAGATAGTTTGACCCTTGGCGTTGGGACCGCCATATTGCTGGATAGGCTGGTGCAGGCCCATGAAGGGTGGCTTGCGGGCTATATGGAAGGCGCCAATCCATGACGCGGATAGGGCCGGGAGGATAATGAGGAAGGTTTCGCGATGCCCATGCCATCCACTGAAATCGAGCGCCTGATCAAGCAGGGCATTCCGGACGCCAAGGTCGAAATCACCGACCTTGCCGGCGACAACAACCATTATGCGGCGGTCGTCGTTTCCGCGGAATTCGCCGGCAAATCCAAGCTCCAACAACATCAGCTCGTCTATAAGGCGCTCGGCGGTGTCGTGGGCGGCGACCTCCACGCGCTTCAGCTTCAAACCTCCGCTCCGGCGTAAGCTTCACTCCATCTTCCCAATGAAGTCCGTTCCCCGAAAGGACCAGGTCAATGTCTATCAAGGATGAAATTCAATCGACGGTCAGCAACAACGATGTTGTTTTGTTCATGAAAGGCACGCCGGACTTTCCGCAATGCGGATTTTCCGGGCAGGTTGTCCAGATCCTGAATCATTTGGACGTCTCGTATAAGCCTGTGAATTGTCTTGCGAACGACGAGATTCGCCAGGGGATCAAGGATTTCTCCGATTGGCCGACCATCCCTCAGCTTTACATAAAGGGCGAATTCATCGGCGGCTGCGACATTGTCCGGGAAATGTTCCAATCGGGCGAACTCGTGGCGCATTTGGCGGACAAGGGGATCGCCTGCAACCAGCCAACCAAGGCCTAACCATTGCCGGCGTTTGATACGCTCAAAATTAACTTACGGATTGAGTTTCTGGCGGTTCCGCCTCGAAACTAGAATTTTGAACCAAATGCCGATGTTGGCGCGCCGCGCAGCTGGAATTTGGGTTTTCGCCTCCAAAATCCGTTGCTCCAGGAATGGGAGCGCGAAAAGTGTTCTGCGAAGATCGCAAGCCTCGCCGGTGCGTCTGTTTTCCTGTCGAGAAGGAGAAGACCGATGAACCGTTTTCATGGGTTCCTGCCCGCCGCCATGCTCAGTTTGGCTTTGAGCGTGGTCAGCCCGGCCTTGGCATTTAATTATGGCCATGGCGGGGGCGGGTTCCATGGTGGGGGTGGCTTCCATGGCGGGGGTGGCTTCCGTGGCGGAGGCGGCTTCGGTGGCGGAGGCGGCTTCGGTGGGGGTCGTGGGGGCTTTGGTGGCTTCCATGGTGGAAGAGGCTTCTATCGCGGTAGAGGCTTCTCCGGCGGCATGGGCGCCGTCCAGGGCGGAAGAGGCTTATATAGCGGTAGAGGCTTTTCCGGCGGCATGGGCGCCGTCCAGGGCGGAAGAGGTTTTTACGGCGGTAGAGGCTTCTCCGGTGGCATGGGCGCCGTCCAGGGTGGAAGAGGCTTCTACGGCGGTAGAGGCTTCTCCGGCGGCACGGGCGCACTCCGTGGTGGAACGGGCGGGATGGCCGGTTTCCATGGCGGGGCCGGAGGTTTCCACGGCGTGACGACGGCCGGTTTCCACGGCGGCTTAGGCGGCGGCTGGGGCCACAGTGGCGGCGGCTGGGGCAATGGCTGGGGCTGGGGTCACAACGGCTGGGGCTGGGGCCAAAATGGCTGGGGCTGGGGTCACAGCGGCTGGGGCTGGGGCTGGGGTGGCTGGGGCGGCGGGTGGCCGAGTTGGGGCTGGGGCGGCGGTTGGCCCGCCTGGGGCTGGGGCGGCTGGTGGCCCAGCTGGGGTTGGGGCGGCTGGTGGCCTGGCTTTGACCTCGGGCTAGGCCTGGCGAGCGTAGCTAGCGTGAGTTTAGCTACCAACTATGGCGGGGATGGAATTTGGGACTACCCGAATTACGCTTACGACTACAGCTATCCTGCCTATAGCTACGGGTATCCTTCTTACAGCTATGGGTATCCTGCCTATGGCGTACCGCTCTGGTGAAATTGCTTTGCCAATTGGCTTTCGCCAGGAGCTAGCCAAGGGGCGTAGTTTTCGTCGGCGCCCCAACCGAACCGGACGGGTATTCATCATTTCCTTCGTGCGAGGAGATCATTCATGCGGTCGATTGTTATGGCACGAATATGGATGCCCGCGGTTGCCACGATAGTGAGCGTCGCCGGTGGTTTTGGCACAGCCGTCGCCCAAGAGCAGACCATGCCTGGATCGATGGACCCGCGGACGAGTGGGGCAGGGATGCCGACGGGACCAGGGGCGATGTGCCGCATGGGTGAACATATCGACGGCCAGCTCGCCTATTTGAAAACGGAACTCAAGATCACCGACGCTCAAATGCCGCAATGGATTGTTTTCGCCAATGCGTTCCGTGCCGACAAGGAAAAAAATGCGCGCCTTTGCAAGACAACGGAGAACGAAGAGTCCCGCTTGAAGATGATGTCCGCCAGCCTTCCCGAATCGCTTGGGATGATGGCAGCGCGCTTGATGGTGCGGCTCGAATCAATTCGCGCGATGGAGGTGGCGGTACGGCCGCTTTATGCGATTTTGAGCCAGGAGCAGAAAAAGACCGCCGACGAGATCATGAAGGGCGCAACGGGCTTTTGAGAGCCGGACCGGCAAATTGTTGAAAATGCCGTAAGTGGATTTATTTCGTGCCGCCGGCAAAGACATGGCCGCTAGCGGCACTCCACGATCAGCCTTGAATGGCGTTCAACAGTGCCAGGGCGTCGTCCGAATC
>DATBQJ010000245.1:0-11698 GCA_036560885.1 Methylocella sp. | reverse complement strand
GCCAAAAATCCGGATTCCGCCGCCGCTACCCGCAAATTCTCCAAGCTAATGCCGGATAGAGCTAAAAAACGCTGAAGCCGCGAAGGATCCGCAGCCAGAAAGCTTAAAGCCTCGATGGCAATGGCTTCGGCGCCGGTTTTTGTGAGTTTTGGCGGTTTGGCCGGGGAGGGCCCAACATCGAGGTTTTGCATTGTAACGATTTCCCTTTCGTGAAGTTCTATCAGTTACTGATGAGGGCGGCCGAACTTTCCCGGGCGTCGATCGTCCGCTGTCCCGGGCCGGGTATTTCCGATGCGAAAAAGCATTCTGATCGTGGAAGACAATGAGTTGAACATGAAGTTGTTCAACGATCTGTTGGAAGCGCATGGTTATAAGACCGTGCAGACCCGCAATGGCGCCGAAGCGGTGAATCTCGCGCGTCTGCATAAACCCGACCTTATTTTGATGGATATTCAACTGCCCGAGGTCTCCGGACTTCAGGTCACGCAATGGATCAAGGAGGATGAAACTCTGCGCCATATTCCGGTGATCGCCGTTACCGCCTTCGCCATGAAGGGCGACGAGGAAAAAATCAGACAGGGCGGATGCGAGGCCTATCTGTCGAAACCGATCTCCATCGTGAAGTTCCTCGAAACCGTGCGCGAATATCTCCACGAACAATAGGAGCAAGTATTAATTGCCTAGGGCCCAGCCTGAGACGGGAAAAATTACCCTGCCATGACCGCCCGGGTCCTGATGTTTTAGCCCTCGGGCGGCTCGAAGCGCGGTTAGACCTGTTCCCTTCAAGCTGAACCGCTCAATGGTCTCACTTTTTTATTTTATTGCATGACCTTATCCAAAAAGCCGGCAACTTCTGCGAAGATCATGCTCGCATTCAAATTGGCCGGAATCGGCGCTTGAGGGCGAGCCAAAGGTCGCGCATTTCCTGGGCCGCGGGGCCTTTTGGATCGGCCTCGGTCGCGCCCTTGCCGGTGCGCGCGGCTTCGAGAAAGCTGGCCCGCGCGGCGATGTAAGGACGAATAAGTGGACCAACGGCTTCAAGCGCGTCGATCACTTCTTGCTCATTCGACGCTTGGCGGGTGGGCGGGCATTGATTGAGCAGAAATACAAACTCCTTGCCCATGAGTTTCAGTTTGCGGCCAGTCACCTCTGCCGCCCAAATGTCGAAAATGGCCGGCCGCGCCGGAACGATGCAAAGATCGGCGGCTTTTATCGCGGCGAGCGATCTTGCCGATTCCAACACCGGGGTATCGACAATAACAAGGCTCATATTGCGCTTTGAAAGATTGGCTAACGCAGCTGCTAGCGCCGCCGGCGAAACCGCCTGGACCGGCAAGTTGGAATCATTTCGCTTAGATCCCCAGCGTGCGAGGGATTTCTTGGGGTCAAGGTCAAGAACGAATACCTGTTCTCCCGCCTCCTTCGCCGCCACAGCGAGACAGGCGGCAAGCGTGCTTTTGCCGCAACCGCCTTTTTGCGAAACAAAGAGATGGTGAACATTGATATGACTTTTATATTATAATTATCGTAAAATAATATTACTCATCACCGATCTTCGCGGCAAGTGCGTTCGCCCGGCGTTCAGGAAGCCGTTTCGTCGCGGGTGAGACGGATAGGATCGGGAGATTTGGTCGAATGCCTGCGAGAATAGCCGCGATGAAGGCGGCCCTTTCAGGAAGCAGGTTATGGGCCGTCACGATTTCGCGAGCCCATGCGGTGTTCGTGCGCACCATCGCGAAAAGTGACGAAATCTTGAAATTATTATTCATACTTTTTTGCTCCTACCGTATAAACGGCGCGGCCATGCCACAAGCTGGCTTGAATAAAACTTTATGTTTCATTGAGAATTTAAATAAGTCACAGCTAGATACAGTTTTTATACATTATTTCAAGAGGTGCATGACCCATCTGAGTGCGGAATTTGCTTAAATCTTGTCTAGCTATCAAATAGAATTTTTAACCTTAACTGCTCCAGGCCTCCGCTCTATTTTCCTGCTTGCCATCACGGTGCGCGCGGCCCAGATTTGCCAGTCAGATGACCGATCTCTTCGCCGCCGCCAATCTCGAAAAGGACGCGCCGCATCCGCTCGCTGACCGGCTGCGCCCGCAAAGCCTCGCCGATGTCGCGGGTCAGGACCATCTTCTGGGGCCGCACGGCGCGCTGCGGCGGCTAATTTCGTCAGGCACGCTGGGCAGCCTGATTTTCTGGGGGCCTCCAGGGACTGGCAAGACGACCGTCGCGCGCCTGCTTGCCCACGAGACAAAACTTGCCTTCGTCCAGATTTCGGCGATTTTTTCCGGCGTCGGCGAACTCAAAAAGGTTTTCGAGGAAGCACGGGGCCGGCGCAGGGCAGGGCAGGGCACTTTGCTTTTCGTCGACGAAGTGCATCGTTTCAACCGGGCGCAGCAGGATAGTTTTTTGCCGGTGATGGAAGATGGCACCATCACCTTGATCGGCGCGACGACCGAAAACCCAAGCTTTGAGCTCAACGCCTCGCTGTTGTCGCGTGCGAGGGTGATGATTTTTCACCCCCTCGATGCTGCGGCGATCGAAAAACTTCTTGCCCGCGCGGAAACCTGCGAGGGGCGAGCTCTGCCGCTCGATCCCGATGCCCGCTTGAGCCTGGTGCGGATGGCCGACGGCGATGGCCGCGCCGCTTTGAGCCTCGCCGAAGAGGCGTGGCGCGCCGCCAAGCCGGGGGAAATTTTCGATACGGCTACACTGGTTTCGATCGTCCAGCGGCGCGCGCCAGTCTACGATAAGGCGCAGGAGGGCCATTACAATCTAATTAGCGCGCTGCATAAATCCGTGCGTGGATCGGATCCGGACGCGGCGCTCTATTATCTTGCGCGAATGCTCGATGCGGGCGAAGACCCGCTGTTCATCGCGAGACGGGTGGTGCGCATGGCGGTCGAAGATGTTGGCCTCGCCGACCCTCAAGCGCTGGTGATCGCTGTCGCAGCCAAGGACGCATATGATTTTCTTGGCTCGCCCGAAGGCGAGCTTGCGATCGCGAATGCGGTGATCTATGCCGCGACCGCACCGAAGTCGAATGCGGCCTATGTGGCTTTCACGGCTGCGGCGCGGCTAGCCAAGGACCACGGATCGTTGATGCCGCCCAAGATCATTCTCAATGCGCCGACGAAACTCATGAAAAATGAAGGCTATGGCGCCAATTATGCCTACGACCACGACGCACCGGAAGGATTTTCGGGCCAAAATTATTGGCCCGAGGCGCTCGGGCAGCAGACACTCTATAGGCCGGTTGACCGCGGCTTCGAGCGAGATCTGCGCGCGCGGATCGCCTATTGGGCCAAGCTCCGGAAACAAAGGAGCGATCCTTCTTGACCTGGGATCCCCGATTCCGCGCAATGGGTTATTCTGTGTGGTCGCCAACCGCCGGTGCCGGTATTGAACGTTGACGGGCCGGAGGGTTCGTGATTAGTGGCGCAACCCTTAAGTTCGCGCGAAAGACCCTTCGTATTTGCATGATCGCGAAGCTGGTTTCCGGTGCGAAAATCATGATCGAGAGGCGATGCCTTGCCGGCTTTCAATCGTCGAAGGCTGTTCTCGCGTTAGCCCGTGTCCAGGATATTGTTTGATGGCGAACACACATTCGGCCAAGAAGGCCGTCCGTAAAATTGAACGCCGTACCGCTGTCAACCGGTCGCGCCGCAGCCAAATGCGCACTTATGTCCGCAAGGTTGAAGAGGCGATTGCCGCGGGCGACCCCGGTGCGGCAGCCGCCGCTCTGCGTGCGGCCCAGCCGTTGGTCATGCGCGCCGCGCAAAAAGGAATCGTGCATGCCAAAACGGCTGCGCGAAAAGTCTCGCGGCTCAGTCTGAGGATAAATGCGCTAAGCAAATAATGTTGTGGATTACGGTTCGCCGGGTTTCGTCGCGTTCCTAAGTGTGCCCGGCGTTCCAGGCGAAGATAATCACATGACGCGGGCGCGCGGCGCATTGTTGCGGTGCCCGCGCGGTCACGGCCGCTCCGGATAGCCCGCGATATTGATTTCCCCCTGGCCGTGTCCCCTTTTATCCGCTTAGTATCGCTGTTAGGCGCGGCCAGGATTCTTCTTCCCCTGAACGGCGCCTTTGGTGATTTCCTCGACTGCCGCCGCGAAAAGCGCCTCCATCTGTTTGCGAATTTCGAGGTCCGATATGGCAATACCGGCGAGATCAAAATCAGTGCGTAAGGTTTTGAGAATCTGGCCGGGGCCGCCTTTCGCGACATCGTCGGCGACTATGCGAGCCGCATAGACTTCCGCCGCCGCGCCGGTCTTGCCGAGTTTCCCGGCGGCCCAAAGTCCAAGTCTTTTGTCACGCCGCGCCCTCGCCTTAAATTTCAGTTCTTCGTCATGGGCGAGCTTCGCTTCGAAAGCATGCTCACGCTCGTCGAAAGTCGTCATGATACTCCCCATGTACGTGTTGCGTCTCCGCATTGCGACGGGACCCATGCGATAATAGCAAAATTTTTCCAAAGCGCCATGCCCTACACCGCGACGTTGCAGCTCGATTTCTTCCTATATCCCGGTGCGAATCTCTGCTAATGACAGGCGGCCTCATCAACATGGAGGGACCGGTCCTGTAGATATCTCGTTTTGCCAGCCTGGCGTAGTGTTAGCTTGGCATTGTGCGGAAATAGGCTTTCGGATAGGTTGGATTTGGCGGGCTTGTTCCGGCCCCGGAAAGAGCTGCGCCGCCACCGATCCGCGGCAACAAATAAGCGCATAGCCTATTGCTCCCGCCCGCCTTTGACGTCTAGTGCGATGGGGCGTCCGGATGTGGGACATAGGACGTTCAAAGGAGCCACGGCCACCCATGGATCATCTCAAGCCACGGTTAATCCCAATGAATCGCCGCCGCCGCATTTACGAAGGCAAGGCAAAGGTCCTCTACGAGGGCCCTGAACCGGGTACGCTCATCCAACACTTCAAGGATGATGCCACCGCGTTTAACGCCAAGAAGCATGAGGTCATTGACGGAAAAGGGGTGTTGAACAACCGGATCTCCGAGTTCGTTTTTCAAAATCTCAATGACATCGGCGTTCCGACCCATTTCATTCGCCGCCTCAATATGCGCGAGCAATTGATTCGGGAAGTGGAAATCGTGCCGCTCGAAGTGGTTGTCCGCAATGTCGCGGCGGGGTCCCTCTCGACCCGCCTGGGGATCGAGGAAGGCACCCAATTGCCACGCTCGATCATCGAATTTTACTACAAGAACGACGCTCTCAACGACCCGATGGTTTCCGAGGAACACATCACGGCGTTCGGCTGGGCGAGCCCGCAGGAAATCGACGACATCATGTCGCTCGCGATACGGGTCAACGATTTCCTATCCGGACTTTTCCTTGGCGTCGGCATAAGGCTTGTCGATTTCAAGATGGAATGCGGAAGGCTGTGGGAAGGCGACATGATGCGCATTGTCGTCGCCGATGAGATTTCCCCCGATTCCTGCCGCCTATGGGACATCAAATCGAACGACAAGCTCGACAAGGATCGTTTCCGGCGCGATCTCGGTGGGTTGGTCGAGGCCTACACCGAAGTCGCAAAACGGCTCGGCATCTTGCAGGAAAACGAGCAGCCCCGCGCCAGTGGACCGAAGCTCGTCCAGTGATCGAAAGCAGCTGCCGGTGGCTGCGGCGATCGGCGCCTCGACCTCCGGTATTTTATTTTTGCAGCTAGGTCTTCCGGCAACCGGCACTCCATCCTATAAACCTGCTCTTTGGCACCATCAAAGTTCGAACCGATGAAAGCGCGGGTGGTCGTCACACTCAAGGACGGTATTCTAGATCCGCAAGGCAAGGCCATCGAGGGTGCCCTCAAGTCGCTTGGCTTTGCCGGCATCGACAGCGTGCGACAAGGAAAAATATTCGAGATCGAACTCGCGGAAAACGATAGATCGTCGGCGGAAGGTTTGCTTCGCGGCGCCTGCGAGAAATTGCTCGCCAATCAAATCGTTGAAAATTTCCAGGTGGAAATTCTCTAGATTTCCACGAGTGGCGGATTGCCCGCATGAGTAGACATGAGGGAAGAAAATACTCCGCTCCATGAAAGCCGCCATCATTCTGTTCCCCGGCTCAAACCGCGAGCGAGACGCGCTCCGCGCCGTGGAAAAAATCGCCAAAGCTAAGTCTTCCATTGTCTGGCATGGCGAATATAGTTTGCCCGCCGGCACCGATCTTGTTGTGCTTCCAGGCGGCTTTTCTTACGGCGACTATCTGCGCTGCGGCGCCATTGCCGCGCGGGCACCAATCATGGACGCCGTGCGCGCTCATGCCGGACGAGGCGGTCTCGTTCTCGGCATCTGCAATGGCTTCCAGATCCTCGTTGAAGCCGGACTATTGCCTGGTGTGCTGATGCGTAACGCCAATTTGCGCTTTGTCTGCCGGATGCAGCATTTGACCATCGAGCGAGCCGATACGCCCTTTACTTCCCGCTACGCCAAGGGCCAGATCATCAAAGTGGCGATCGCGCATGGTGAGGGAAATTACGTCGCGGATGCGGAAACGATCGCGCGCATCGAGGGCGACGGCCGCGTCGCCTTCCGCTATTCCGATGCGCGAGGCACAAGGGATCGCGGCGCCAATCCGAACGGATCGGTCAACGACATTGCCGGGATATATTCGCAGAGGTTCAATGTTCTTGGCCTGATGCCGCATCCGGAAAATCTCATCGATCCGCTCATTGGCGGGACCGATGGTTCCGGCCTATTTGAAAGCCTGGCGGGCGCTAGCGCACGATCCCAATAGCCGGCGGCTTTTTGGATATAACCATGCGAACAAAGACTGCAGGACCATGCGCGCTTCACTTTGAAGCGGAGCGAAGTTTCATCCACCATTGCGCAACGCCAAAATCTTACGCCGGCGCGATAGCGCGCCGGCGTAAGTAATTCCCTCGCCCAGATGTTCCCGGCGAGCGCTTACGGCTGGCCCGGCCCGGTGAATTGGTTGAAACCGATTCTGGTGCGCCAGGTGTTGCCGGAGGCATACATGCCGGAAAAGCCGAAGCCCGGCGTTGAGACCTTCCCGCCGTCGCCCGCTTTGTAGGCAACTCCGGCGGGCGCGACTGCGTTGTAGTCGCCCCAGCGGAGCTGGGTATATGCGGGGGCCGACCCCGACTGGAGGAAAAACCCGAGGTCGACGAAGGTATTGTTCGCTTGCGTCACGCGCTGTGAAATATAGGCAAGGCCTGCATATTGGGTTGCCGAGCTGAAGGTAAACACCGTATTGATATTTCCCTCCGGATCAGGCTGCGGCACCGCAAAATATGCGGCGGAAGTACCGCCATAATTCAAGACGCTCTCGTTGAGTTCCGTCGCCCCGGTGATCTGCGGACAGAGGTTGAGGAAAGCTCCCGTGCAACGAGCGCCATCGTTGATGTTCAGTTGCGGTTGGACTCGGTAGATGAGCGAGGAAACCCCGCCCGTGCCGTTGGCCGATTCGTTCGATGCATAGATTGATCCCGACTGATAGGTCGCTTCTCCGGAAATTCTTGTATCGTTCGTGTCGATAAGGGTGCTTGAACCGGGCTGGACCGCATTGGGCGGCTGAGAGTAATTGTTAACTGTGCTAATCACAACGCCCGTGAGTTCAGGACTGGGGCCGCCGGTGACGAAACCGAACGGATTCGAAATCGCCCAGACGGTGAGACCGTTGCAGGAGCTGGTGCAGAAGAAGTCTTTCGATGTTATCAAGAACTCGGCGCGCGGATTGTCATAGGGGTTCCACACATTCACTGGCTGCGTGGTATCCGTGACGACGCCGCCGGAGGTCATGCCGAAAAAGAACCAGAAGGAGAATGATTGGCCATTGTACATCGCCGCCTTAGGCAGGACCAACCATTCTTCATTCAGGTACGCACCCGAAAGATTGGAAAATAGGTTGGAGGCGAGGTAAATGGCGCCGGGAAATTTCGTGCCCGTCGTAATGGGATAGGTCGCCGCCCGGTCCTGCCCTACCCTGGGAAAGTCGTTAAGAGCGTTGGTGGCGCTCTGAACCGGAATTCTATAGATCCACCACCCAAGGGTTGGGTCATCGCTTTGGCTAACCGCAATGTTGTAATTGTTGGTGGAGGACGTGCAGCCTCCATTCGGGCAACTGCTATCAAGCAAGGTGACGATGAAGCGATGATTGTACCAATCGTACAATGCGCGCGGATCGCTGGTGAATGTACCCGCGGGCAGACCAAAAAACGAGACCAGGTCCTTCGGGCCGAGCAAGCGGGTTCCCGCGGTATTCCAGACGGAAAGGCAAACGTTGACCGCCTGGAGGATCGGGTTCTTGCCGTCGCCTATGGCGAGGGCTTGATCGGCCGGTGTATCGAAGCTGCAGGCTTCGAATTCCGCATCGCCGTCGAAATTGAGGGATGCTATTGGGGTTTCCCGGCCGGTCGCTTGGACTGGTTGCGGCTGAGGGGGTCCGTTCAGCGTGACGGGCAGCGGCACGCCGTGTGGGCTGGCAGCTTGCGCCTTCAGCGCCTGGTAGGTGCTTTCCGGCATGCCAGTCCGCGGCCGCGGGATGACGCGGGGGGCCGTCGAGTTCGTCGCGCTGAAATTCGGCACGTCTCTCATAAAAACCTGACGCGCCTCCGGTACTTTGCCCACTCCACCTGAAGCTGCTTGCGCCGTCCCGGTAAGCGCGGCCATTCCCACAGCAGTCGCAATTCCGAATATCCTCGACAAGACTTTGCAGTTACCGTTACCCATTTGCAACCTCCTCTCAACACATCCCGCCGAAGCAACGAGTTCCATTTGGACCCGCACTGCCCGGAATGATTGTCACGAGTCCGCTTCCTCCGCAATCCCTGATTAGGGGATGTCGACATTGGTAAATCGTCAGCCGAGCGGCGGCACGACGGAGCTGGCCGGACGGCGTGCCGCTTGCCATGGGAGATGGAAACGCCCGATCGCCCCTGATCCGATTGCTTTCCAAACACTGCAAGACCATGTGCGCTTCACGTTGAAGCGGAGCGAAGTTTCATCCACCATCCCGCAATGCCACACCGGCGCGATCCAGCGCCGACGCGGGAAATTCTCCCTCGGTACCTCCAGAAAATCCCCGGCGAGCGCTTACGGCTGGCCAGGCCCGGTGAACCTGGTGAACCCGATTCTGGTGCGCCAGGTGTTGCCGGAGGCATACATGCCGGAAAAGCCGAAGCCTGGCAGTGAAACGATCCCGCCATTGCCCGCTTTGTAGGCAACCCCTGCGGGGGCGACGGCGTTGTAATCGCCCCAGCGGAGTTGGGTATATGCGGGGGCCAACCCCTGCTGGAGGGAAGTCCCTGTGTCGACGAAGGTATTGTTCGCCTGTGTCACGCGCTGCGCAATATAGGCAAGGCCTGCATATTGGGTTGCCGAGCTAAAGGTAAATACCGTGTTGACATTTCCCTCCGGATCAGGCTGCGGCACTGCAAAATATGCGGCGGAAGTGCCGCCATAATTTAAGATGCTCTCGTTGAGTTCTATCGCCCCGCTGATCTGCGGGCAGAGGTCGAGGAAAGTTCCGTTGCACCGCGTGTTGTCGTTGATGTTCAGTTGAGGTTGGATCCGATAGACGAGAGAGGCAACCCCGCCCCTGCCGTTGGCCGTGTGGTTCGATGCATAAATTGACCCCGACTGATAGGTCGCCTCGCCGGAAATTCTAGTGTCGTTCGTGTCGATAAGGATGCTTGAGGCGGGCTGAATTGCGTTCGGCGGCAAGGCATAGCTATGTGTGCCAACCACAAAGTTCGTGAGTTCGGGGCTAGGGCCGCCGGTGACGAAACCGAATGGATTCGAAATCGCCCAGATTGTGAGACCGTTACAGAGGGCGATGCAGAAGAAGTTATTCGATGTTATCAAGAACTCGGCGCGCGGATTGTCGTAGGGGCTCCATACATTCACCGGCTGCGTGGAATCCGTAACGACGCCGCCGGAGATCATGCCGCTAAAGACCCAGAATGAGAATGCTTGGCCATTATACATCGCGGCCTTAGGCAGGACCAACCATTCTTCATTCAGGTACGCACCCGAAAGATTGGAAAATAGGTTGGAGGCGAGGTAAATGGCACCGGGAAATGCGGTGCCTGTCGTAATTGGATAGGTCGCTGCCCTATCCTGCCCTACTCTTGGAAAGTCAGGAATAGCGTTAGCCGCGCTGTGCACCGGAATTCTATAGATCCACCACCCAAGGGTTGGGTCATCGCTTTGGCTAACCGCAATGTCGTAGTTGTTGGTGGAGCTCGTGCAGCCGCCATTCGGGCAACTGGTGTCAATCAAGGTGACGATGAAACGATGATTGAACCAATCGTACAATGCGCGCGGATCGCTGGTGAAAGTTCCCGCCGGCAAGCCAAAAAATGAGACCAAGTCCGTCGGGCCGACCAAGCGCGTTCCCGTGTTGTCGTAGACGGAAAGGCAAACATTGACCGCCTGGAGAATCGGGTTCTTGCCGTCGCCGATGGCGAGGGCTTGATCGGCCGGCGTATCGGAGCTGCAGGATTCGAATTCCGCATCGCCGTCGAAATTGAGGAATGCTACCGGGGTTTCCCGGTGGGTTCCCAAGGCTGGTTGCGGCTGAGGGGGCCCCTTCATCGTGACAGGAAGCGGCACGCCGTGCGGGCTGGCAGCTTGCGCCTTTAGCGCCAGGTAGGTGCTTTCCGGCATGCCTGTCCGCGGCCGCCGGTTCGCGCGAAAAGCTGTCGAATTGGCAGTGCTGGCAAGCGGCACGTCTCTCATAAAAACCTGGCGCGCCGCCGGCACCGTGCCGGCTCCGCCTGATTGAGCCTGTGCCGTCCCGGTAAGGACGGCCATTCCCGCGGCGGCCGCGATTCCGATAAACTTCAATGACGCTTGGCAATTACCCATCTGCAACCTCCTGGCAGAATTTCTGGTCGAAGCAACCAGCTTCATCTGGAGCGAAAATTTTCGTTCCTTTAGCGGGAATTGGACGGTCAAGACGGCTCGCTCGGCCATTTTGACCATCTCCGCGGCCATCACCCGCACACTTGAATTCGCACAAACCAAGGGGGGAAGACTGTGCTATATTGCTCGCATCTGAAATTAATTGTCAAATCGTTATTTATAGTCAACGAAGCCCGGATTTTGAATTTTTTCATGAAGAAACTCACGCGGGACCGGGTTGTTCCGATCGTCTCCGCAAGCGTCGATGCGGATGGCCCGCCCCACTAGATGGGCAATGAACATTTCGGAGAATGCTGGTTCCTGAAGGAACACCCGGAGAATAAATTCGGCGATCAGGAACGTTGTTCACTGCGGCCCGGCAACGTTCACAGCGCCGATGGATGGGACGGTGTTCTGAAGCCTGTCGTGGCGCGTTATCGCAACGAGTTCCTCGAAGTTGAAGGGATCAAATAAGCCATTCGCCTGCCGGCCAACCGCGTCTTACCTGCATGGAAGATCAGTGCAGTGCCGCGCCAGCTCAAATGATTGGTGGAGGTCACGACTGAAAAATGACGAACAATTCCTTGCGAAGCAGGCTTAAAACGGCAGGCGGATCGTTGCGAGGGCAAGCGACGCGATGCCTTCCTCGCGCCCCGTAAACCCCAAGCCCTCGGATGTCGTTGCCTTGATCGCGACACGGTCGAGCGGAATTTCCACGATTTTGGCGATGCTGGCCCGGATCGCGTCGCGGTGCGGTCCGATTTTCGGTCGTTCGCAGACGAGGGTGGCGTCGATATGGGCGATGACGCCTCCG